>DAIRVA010000018.1:0-34173 GCA_036803045.1 Lysobacter sp.
TTTCAGGTACTAGCGGGTAAAACCGTGGAGGTTCGAGTCCTCTCCTGGGCACCAGGCTTTGGAAATCGAAAGACCCGCCATCGGCGGGTTTTTTGTTGCCCGGAACGAATGCGGCGACGCGCCCGCATGCCCTAACATCAGCTCACCATTCCGGAACCCGCCAGCGCGCCGCATGTCCCAGCCCCTCGCCGCGTCCACGGAGCCCGATTACGATTTCGTCGTGGTCGGTTCCGGGTTCGGCGGCAGCGTCGCCGCATTGCGGCTGGGCGAAAAGGGCTATCGCGTGCTGGTGGTCGAGCAGGGGCGCGAATGGACGCCGGACCGTTTGCCCCGAACCAACTGGCACCTGCGCGACTGGCTGTGGTGGCCGGCCGCCGGCCTGCGCGGCTTCTTCGGGTTGCGGTTGTTCGGCCGGGTAGTGGTCCTGCACGGCAACGCGGTCGGCGGCGGCTCCATCACCTATGCCGGCACGTTGCTGACGCCGCAGGAGAAGGTCTGGCAACAGGGCGGCTGGGCCGGCCTGCTCGACTGGCCGAAGGAGATGGCGGCGCATTACGCGACGGCCCGACGCATGCTGGGCGTGGCGCAGAACGCGCGCATCGGCCCTGCGGACGAACGCCTGGCCGAGATGGCCAGCGCGCTCGGCCAGGCATCGGATTTCGGGCTGACCCGGGTCGGCATCTACTTCGGCCAGCCGGACGAACCGCCCGGCACGCCGCATCCCGACCCTTATTTCGATGGCGAGGGTCCGGCACGCGCCTCTTGCATCGGCTGCGGCGGCTGCATGATGGGCTGCCGGCACGGGGCCAAGAACACGCTCGACCTGAATTACCTCCACTTGGCGCGTCGACGCGGCGCAGAACTGTTGCCCGAAACCCGGGTCCAGACGATCCGTCCGCGTGACTCCGCCGACGGCAGCGCCGGCTATGAACTGCTGCTGGCGCCTGTTCACGGCAATCGCGGGGCGGCCAAGCGGAGGATCACCTGCCGCGGCGTGGTCTGTGCGGCATCTTCCCTGGGCACGCAGGATCTGCTGCTGCGGATGCGCGGCGATGGCAGCCTGCCCGCGCTCTCGCCGGCTTTGGGCAAGCGCGTCCGCACGAACGCGGAGTCGCTGATCGGCGTGCGCTTCCCCGGCGGCGGGGTCGACCTGTCCCTGGGCGTCGCGATCGGCTCCGGGTTCCAACTGGATGCCGATACCCACATCGAAGCCACGCGCTATCCCGCAGGCTCGGACGCGATGGGCCTGATCGCGACCGTGATGGCGCAGGGGCGGCATCGACGGCTGCAGTGGCTCGGCCGGCTCGCCTTCGGCGCATTGCGGCACCCGCTCGCCACCTGGCGATTGCTGCGTCCGCGCGGCTTCGCCCGGGAATCGATGATCCTGTTGTGCATGCAGACCGTGGACGGCCATCTCGACATGCGCCTGGCAAGGCCATGGTGGTGGCCGTTCCGACGCAGGCTGTCCGCTGCCGGGATGCGGATCCCGGCCAACATCCCCCAAGCCAGCGCATTCGCAAGGGCGCTCGCGGCGCGCTTCGGCGGCCAGGCGATGGCCAGCCTGCCCGAAGTGCTGCTCGACATCCCGATGACCGCTCACTGCCTGGGCGGGGCCTGCATCGGCGCAACCGCGGACCAGGGTGCCTGCGACGCCTACGGGCGCGCCTATGGCTACCGCAATTTCTACCTGTGCGACGGATCCATCGTGGCCTCCAATCTCGGCGTCAACCCGAGCCTGACCATCACTGCGCTGGCCGAGCACGTCATGCATCATGTCCCGCATGCAAGAGACAACGACTGGCGCGCTACCGGCACCGAACGCGGAAGCGCCTGATTCCGGACCCATCGCCGTCCTCCGGGCGCAGTTCGATGCGCAACGGGCTGCTTTCGACGCGCGGCCGATGCCGTCGGCCGACGAACGGATCGCATGGCTGGATGCGCTGGCCTCGATGCTGCGGCGTCATGAGCAGGATTTCGTCGACGCGGTTTCGGCCGACTTCGGCTACCGCGTGCCGATGGAAACGCGACTGCTCGAACTGATGCCGATCCTCGGGGAGATCGCCTACCTACGCCACCGCCTGCGCCGCTGGATGCGCCCGCGCAAGGTCGCGGTCAACTGGATGTTCCTGCCCAGTCGCGCCGAACTGCGCCCGCAGCCGCTCGGTGTCGTCGGGGTGATCGGTGCCTGGAACTACCCGCTGCTGCTCGTGCTGTCGCCGCTGTCCAACGCGCTCGCGGCCGGCAACCGGGTGATGCTCAAGCCGTCCGAGCGGGCACCGGCAACCGCGGAATTGCTGCAACGGCTGCTGATGGAGGCCTTCCCCGACGGCGAAGCAGTCGTCGTGACCGGGGATGAACGGCTTTCGGCCGGTTTCGCCGCGCTCCCCTTCGACCATCTGGTCTTCACCGGCTCGACCCGCGTCGGGCGCGCGGTGATGCGCGCGGCGGCGGACAACCTCACTCCCGTCACGCTGGAATTGGGCGGCAAGTCGCCCGCATGGATCCACCCCGATTTCGACCTCGCGGACGCCGCCGACCGCATCTGCAGCGCCAAGTTCTGGAATTCGGGCCAGACCTGCGTGGCACCGGACTATGTGCTGGTCGACGAGGCCCACATCGACGCCTTCGCGCGCGAGGCGCAGCGGGCGGTCGAACGACGCTGGCCGGATGCGGCGCGCAATCCCGACTACAGCCACATGCTCGATGCGACCAGCCGCGACCGGATGCAGGCGCTCGTCGAGGATGCCGCCGCCAACGGCGCCCGGGTGATCACGATCGGCAATGCGCCCCCGGCACCCGGCAACGCCTACCCCCCCACGTTCATCCTCGGCGCGACACGCGGCATGCGGGTGATGCGCGAGGAAATATTCGGGCCGCTGCTGCCCATCGTCGGCTATCGCACGCAAGAAGAGGCCCTCGCCTTCGTGCGCGCGGGCGAACGGCCACTGGCGTTCTACTACTTCGACCGCGACCGCGACCGCATCGACCACGTGCTCGACCACACCCATGCCGGCGGCGTCACCCTCAACGACGCCATCTTCCACATGGTTCAGCACCGCCTGCCGTTCGGTGGCATCGGCGCCAGTGGCATGGGCGCGTACCACGGCGATGCCGGATTCCGCGTCCTTTCGCATTTCAAGCCGGTGCTCCGGCAGAACCGGCTCGCCGCGTGCATCCTGGCATTCATGACCAAGCCCCCTTATGGACGCCGGCAAGTCCGGCTGCTCCGCTGGCTCGCGGGCCTGCGCGGCGAGTGATTGGCTGCGAACGCGCCGGCAAGCCGTAAAATCGGCATTCGCTTCATGCCGGACCCTCGATGAGCAACGACCCGACCCGCCCCGCCTTCCACGGCTTCGAGCAGATCCCGCTGCGCGAATACGCCGAGCGCGCCTACCTCGACTATTCCATGTACGTGGTGCTGGACCGCGCCCTGCCCTTCATCGGCGATGGGCTCAAGCCGGTGCAGCGCAGGATCATCTATTCGATGAGCGAGCTGGGCCTGTCCGCAGGCTCCAAGCCGAAGAAATCGGCGCGCACGGTGGGCGATGTCATCGGCAAGTACCACCCGCACGGCGACAGCGCCTGCTACGAGGCGCTGGTGCTGATGGCGCAGCCCTTCTCCTATCGCTATCCGTTGATCGATGGCCAGGGCAACTTCGGCTCGCCGGACGACCCGAAGTCCTTCGCGGCGATGCGCTATACCGAGTCCAAGCTCACCCCGATCGCCGAAGTGCTGCTCGGCGAACTGGGCCAGGGCACGGTCGACTGGGACCCGAACTTCGACGGCACGCTGGAAGAGCCGACGTGGATGCCGGCACGCCTGCCGCATCTGCTGCTCAACGGCACCACCGGCATCGCGGTCGGCATGGCCACCGACGTCCCGCCGCACAACCTCAACGAGGTGGTGAGCGCCTGCATCCGCCTGCTGGACGACCCCGAGGCCAGCACCGCCGACCTGTGCGAACACATCCTCGGCCCGGACTACCCGACCACCGCCGAGATCATCACCCCGATCGCCGACCTGCGCGCCATCTACGAAACCGGCAACGGCGGCGTACGCGCCCGCGCGACCTTCGTGAAGGAAAACGGCAACATCATCATCACCGCGCTGCCCTACCAGGTATCGCCGTCGAAGGTGATTGAGCAGATCGCCACCCAAATGCGCGCGAAGAAGCTTCCATGGTTGGAGGACATTCGCGATGAATCCGATCACGCCACGCCGGTGCGCATCGCACTGATCCCGCGCAGCAACCGCGTCGATGCCGAACAATTGATGGGACATCTGTTCGCCACGACCGATCTCGAGAAAAGCTATCGCGTCAACATGAACGTGATCGGCCTCGATGGCCGGCCGCAGGTCAAGCCGCTGAAGCGGCTGTTGTCGGAATGGCTGGAGTTCCGCCAGGACACGGTCACCCGTCGCCTCAAGCATCGCCTCGAGAAGGTCGAGCGTCGCCTGCACCTGCTGGAAGGCTTGCTGGTCGCGTTCCTCAACCTGGACGAGGTCATCCGCATCATCCGCACCGAGGATGAGCCCAAGGCCATCTTGATGGCACGATTCGAACTCAGCGAAGACCAGGCCGATTACATCCTCGACACCAGGCTGCGACAGCTCGCACGCCTGGAGGAAATGAAGATCCGTGGCGAGCAGGATGAGTTGGACAGCGAGCGCGATCGCTTGATCTCGACGCTGGGCAGCAAGGCCAAGCTGAAGAAGCTGATCAAGGACGAGTTGCTGGCCGATGCCAAGAAGTTCGGCGATGCACGGCGCTCGCCGTTGATCGCACGCGAAGCCGCGCAGGCGCTGGACGAAACCGAGCTGGTCGCCAGCGAGCCGGTGACCGTGGCGCTGAGCGAAAAAGGCTGGGTGCGAGCCGCCAAGGGGCACGATGTCGATGCAGCCGCGTTGTCGTATCGCGATGGTGATGGCCTCTTGGCCGCGGCCAAGGGGCGCAGCAACCTGCAGGTGGCATTCCTCGATTCCGCCGGCCGCAGCTATTCGACCGCCGCGCATACGCTGCCTTCCGCGCGCGGCAATGGCGAACCCTTGACCGGCCGCTTCTCGCCGGCCGCGGGTGCGACATTCCGTGCGCTCGCCACCGGCGAGAACGACGTGCGCTTCGTCCTCGCATCCAGCGCCGGCTACGGTTTCGTCACCCGTTTCGAGAACCTGACCGGGCGACAGAAGGCCGGCAAGGCGATGCTGTCGCTCAGCGACGGCGCCGAAGTGCTGCAACCCGCGACGGTGGGCGATGTCGCGACCGATCGCATCGTCGTGGCCACCAGCGCCGGCCATGTGCTCGCGTTCCCGCTCTCCGATTTGCCGGAGCTCGACAAGGGCAAGGGCAACAAGCTGATCGAGATCCCGAAGGCCAAGCGCGGGACCGAGAAAGTCATCGCCGTCGCCGTGGTGCCCGAAGGTGGCAAGCTGACCGTGAAATCCGGTGCCCGGACGATGACGTTGTCATGGAAAGAGCTGGAGGAATACTTGGGCGCGCGGGCCTCGCGAGGCAGCCTGTTGCCGAGGGGATGGCAAAAGGTCGATTCGCTTGGCACCGAGTAAATCCTGATGGAAGCTGATTACTGGAAATCCCGCTGGCAGCGCGGTGAAACCGGATGGCATCGCGGCGAAGTGATGCCGCTGCTGCAAAAGCACTGGTCCGCACTGCAGGCCAAACCGGGTACCGGAGTGCTGGTGCCGCTGTCCGGCAAGACGCTGGACATGCCATGGCTGGCGGCCCAAGGGCATCGCGTGCTCGGGATCGAGCTGAGCGCGACCGGCATCGCCGAGTTCTTCGCCGAGCACGACCTCGATGAAGAGGTGAACGACACGCCAGACGGGCCGCTGCATCGCGCCGGCGACATCGCCATCCTCGAGGCCGATGCCTTCGAGGTCGGTCCTGGTGTGCTCTCCGATATCCAGCTGGTGTACGACCGAGCCGCGCTGATCGCCTTGCCCCCGGATCTGCGCCAGCGTTACGTCGATACGGTCTATGCACGCCTGCCGTCCGGCACACGCGGCCTGCTGATCACGCTTGAGTATCCGCAGCATGAGAAAGACGGCCCGGCTTTCTCCGTGCAGGAAGACGAAGTCCATGCACTGTTCACGCCCGCATGGAATGTCACGCTGCTGGAGCGCCGAGACATCCTGGCGCAGCAACCCTCCTTCGTCGCCGAGGGCGTGACCGCGCTCCACACCGTCGTTTATCGCCTCGACAAGCGCTGAACCTCACGCCACCGATGCATGCACGCCGGCCACCGCGCGACCGGAGGGATCGGCCGCGCCGGAAAACGCCGCATCCCATGCGATCGCCGCCGGGGACGAGCAAGCAATGGATTTCCCGCCCGGCACCGTGCGCGCCGGTGCCTCGCCCGGGAACGCCTGCTCGAACAGGCGGCGATAGAAATACGCCTCCTTGGTCTGCGGCGGGTTGTACGGAAAGCGTTGCGCGGCTGCAGCGAATTCCGCATCGCCGACATGCTTGTCGGCGTGGGCCTTCAGCCCGTCGATCCAGCCATAGCCAACGCCATCACTGAACTGCTCCTTCTGCCGCCACAGGATTTCGTCCGGCAACACGCCATCGAAGGCATAGCGCAGGACATGCTTTTCGATGCGTCCGCCCTTCACCATCTTGGCTTCGGCATCCATCGCCATCGCCACCTCGATGAACTCGCGATCCAAAAACGGCACGCGCGGCTCCACGCCCCAGGCCATCATCGACTTGTTGGCACGCAGGCAATCGTACTGGTGCAACGTATCGAGCTTGCGCACCAGCTCCTCGTGGAATTCGCGTGCGTTCGGCGCCTTGTGGAAATACAGGTAGCCGCCGAAGAGTTCATCGCTGCCTTCGCCCGACAGCACCATCTTCACCCCCATCGCCTTGATCCGTCGCGCCAGCAGGTACATGGGCGTGGACGCGCGGATGGTGGTGACGTCGTACGTCTCGACGTGGCGGATGACGTCGGGCAAGGCGTCCAGCCCTTCTTCGAAGGTGTAGGTGAAGCCGTGATGGACCGTGCCGAGCGCATCCGCGGCGATCTGTGCAGCCTTCAGGTCAGGCGAATCCTCCAGGCCTATGGCGAAGGAATGCAGGCGCGGCCACCAGGCCTCCGAAGCGTCATCGTCCTCGATGCGCTTGCGGGCGAAGCGCGCTGCGCACGCGGCGACCAGCGACGAATCCAGCCCGCCCGACAGCAGCACGCCATAGGGTACGTCGCTCATCAGTTGGCGATGCACCGCGGATTCGAAGGCATCGCGCAGTTCGGCCTTCGACACGGACACACCTGCGGTCGCGGCGACCGCTCGCCACGGGCGGTCGTAATACCTGTGCAGCGTCTGCGTGCGCGTGTCGAACCAGTGGCCGGGCGGGAATTGCGCCACGTCGTCGCACAAGCGCGAGAGCGCCTTCATCTCGGAGGCCACCCACAATCGGCCTTCAACATCGTGGCCCCAGTACAGTGGGCAGATACCGATGTGGTCACGCGCGATGATCGCGCGCTCCTGCCCGGCATCCCACAGCACGAACGCGAACATGCCGTTCAGGCGATCCAGCCACACGCCCGCATCGCCTTGCGGGTCGGCTGCATGCATCGCATTGATCAACTCGCAATCCGAGCCCGTCTGGAAGCCATAGGCTTCTTCGTACTCGGTGCGCAGTTCGCGATGGTTGTAGATTTCCCCATTCACGGCGAGCGCCAGCCGTCCATCGTCCGAAAGCAGCGGCTGGGCGCCGCCAGCCGGGTCGACGATGGCCAGGCGCTCGTGCACCAGGAGCGCGTGTGGATGCTGGTACACCCCGCTCCAGTCCGGCCCGCGATGTCGCTGCCGGGCGGATAGCGACAACGCAAGCGGGCGCAGGACCGACAGGTCGCTGCCGGGTCGAAGATCGATCACGGACAGGATGGAACACATGGCTGGACTCCTCGGGTTTCTGAACGGCGAAAACGAAGAAGCCCGCCTTGGAGGGCGGGCTTCAGGAAGGTCGGCGTGGAAATGACGCGCTAACCGCTGGCCCGCTGTCGGCAGGGATTGTTGTTGCGGTTGTTGCGGTTGTTGATGTTGCAGGCGGCGCACGCGGCCACCACCGCGGAGGCGGTGGTTACGTCAATGACATGGGCGCAGCGCGAGGGCATGGCCCGAGTGTGCGGCTGTACCGGCGCCGATTGCAAGTGCCTAACCGGAATCCCCGGGATCGCGCCCGAGGATGATCCGGGCCGCACGCTGGTAGGTCCAATACGCCCAGGTCCAGTTGAGCATGACCACCACGCGGTTGCGGAAACCGATCAGGAAAAACACGTGCGCCCACAGCCAGAACCACCACGCCAGCGCACCGCTCAGCTTCCAGCGTCCCAGTTGCACGACCGCGGCCATGCGGCCGATGGTGGCGAGGTTGCCGAAATCGCGATAGCGGAAATGCGTGGCTGCGCGCCCCGCGATACGCGCACGGATCGTCGCGGCGACATGCTTGCCCATCTGCTTGGCGGCGGGCGCCACGCCCGGCACCGGATGCCCATCGCACTGGATCGAGGCCAGATCGCCCGCCACGAAGACATGCGGATGACCGGGTACGGACAGGTCGCTTTCCACCGGCACACGCCCTGCGCGGTCGAGCGGCACACCGAGCGTGCGCGCCAAAGGAGATGCCGCGACGCCCGCCGCCCACAGTACGGTACGTGCGTGGATACGGCGCTCGCCCAGTTGCAGTCCGTGCGCGTCGATGGTCGATACCGGCGTGCCGGTCAGCACCTCCACGCCCAGTCGCTCGAGCTGCAGGCGCGCCTTTTCCGACAGGTCGGCATCGAAGGAGGACAGCACGCGCGGCCCGGCCTCCAGCAGCAGCACGCGCGAGTGCGCGGGATCGATGTGACGGAACTCGTCGCTCAAGGTATGGCGGGCGATCTCCGCCATAGTGCCGGCAAGCTCCACGCCGGTCGGGCCGCCACCGACGATGGCGAAGGTGAGCAACGCCTTGCGCGCTTCCGGATCCTCGCTCGCCTCGGCCTCTTCAAACGCGGACAGGATGCGGCGGCGGATGCCGAGCGCATCGTCCAGCGATTTCAGCCCCGGCGCATGTTCGGCCCAATCGTCGTGGCCGAAGTAGGCATGCGTCGCGCCGGTCGCGAGCAGGGCGTAATCGAAATCGAATGCACGACCATCGGCCAGCGATACCGTGCGGCCGGCAGAATCGATCGAGGCGACATCCTCCATCAACACGGTCACGTTGCCCTGCCTGCGCAGGATGTGGCGCAAGGGCGCGGCGATGTCGGGGGCGGAAAGGCCCGCCGTCGCCACCTGGTACAGAAGCGGCTGGAACAGGTGATGGTTGCCGCGATCGAGCAAGGTGATGCGCACCGGCACATCGGCCAGGGCACGCGCGGCCCACAGGCCGCCGAATCCACCCCCGACGATCACGACATGGGGAAGCGGCGCATCGCTCATGGCGACCCCTCTGCTTGCAACAAACGTTCGATCAGCGCGAGGTACAGCGCGGGCAACGCTTCGAGATCGGCGACGCGCACGTGTTCGTCCACCTTGTGGATGCTGGCATTCACCGGGCCGACCTCGATGCACTCGGCGCCCAGCGGCGCGATGAAGCGCGCATCGGAGGTGCCGCCGCCCGTGCTTTCCTCGGGAGCGGCGCCAGCGAACGTGGCCAGCACATCGCGCGCGGCTCGCCGCAGGTCGCCCTCCGGCGTGTAGAACGGCTCGCCGCTGCGATGCCAGTGGATGTCGAAGTCCAGCGCATGGTGACGCAGGATGGCCTCGCATTCGGTCTCGAGTTTCGCCGCATCCCAGTGCGGGTTGTAGCGCAGGTTGAACAGCACCTCGAGCTGGCCGGGAATCACGTTGTTGGCATGGTTGCCGGCGTGGGTATCGGTGATTTGCAGCGAGGTCGGCGGAAAGGTTTCGTAGCCGCCGTCCCATTCGCGCGCGGCGAGTTCGGCCAGCGCGGGCAACGCGAAATGGATCGGGTTGCGGGCTTTCTCCGGATAGGCGACATGGCCCTGCACGCCATTGACGGTGAGGCGTGCGGACAGGGAACCGCGTCGCCCGGCGCGCACCAGGTCGCCCAGCACCGCTTTCGAGGATGGCTCACCGGTGATGCACCAGTCGATGCGCTCGCCGCGCGAACGGAACGCCTCGGCCACCTTGCGCACGCCGTCGATGGCATCGCCCTCCTCGTCCGAGGTCAGCAACAGCGCAACCGTACCGGGGTGGTCGGGTTGCGCCGCGACGAACCGCTCTAGCGCCACCACGAAGGCCGCGACGCTGCCTTTCATGTCGGCGGCACCTCGCCCGTACAGCATGCCGTCGCGGATCTCGGGCGCGAACGGATCGCTGGCCCAGGCCTCGCGCGGGCCCGGCGGCACCACGTCGGTATGGCCCAGCAACATCAATACCGGGCCGCCATCGCCATGCGTGGCCCAGAGGTTGTCCACCTCGCCGAAGCGCAGGCGTTCGATATCGAAACCGGCGCGCTGCAGGCGATCCGCGATCAACGCCTGGCATCCCGCATCGTCCGGCGTCACCGATGGGCGGGCGATGAGTTCGCAGGTCAGGTCGAGGACGTCGCTCATGCGCGCATCACCCGACGCCGAACAGTTTCTTGTAGCCGTTGTCGCCGAATCCCTGCGCGATGCGGCCATCGTCCATCGCCACCAATGGGCGCTTCACCAGCGCAGGATGCTCGCGCAGCAGCAGTTTCCACTCGGCATCGCTGCCCGGCGCCTTGCGGTTGTCCGGCAACTGGCGCCACGTGGTGGACGACTTGTTGACCAGTGCATCCCAGCCGCCGGCCGCATCCCTCCACGCCATGAACATGTCCGGCGACGGCAGTTGCTCCCGCACATCGACGAAATCGTGCGCGATGCCGAAGCGGTCCAGCCATTTGCGCGCCTTGCGGCAGGTATCGCAGTTCTTCAACCCGTACAGCGTGGTCATGCGCGGAATCCGTGGGGGATGCCCGCATTCTGGCGACTGGCGGCGCGCGGCGCCAGCCGCCGCCGGCATCACTGCATCGGCAGCACGCCCACCTCGATCGCGGTCGGATGCGTTGCATCCTGGTAGACGCGATGCGTGGCCTTGATGAAGTCCGCATCCGTCGCCTTGTAGATGTTCGGCACGTACTTCTGCGGGTTGCGATCGATGAACGGGAACCAGGTCGACTGCACCTGCACCATGATCCGGTGGCCCTTCTTGAAGGTGTGCAACACGTCGTTCAGCGAGTAGTTCACCGCCGTCGGCTTGCCGGGCATGAACGGCTCCGGTTTCTCGAAACTGTTGCGGAAGCGCGCGCGCATCGGCTCGGCGCGCACCAGCGTCTGCTGGCCGCCTCGCGGTTTCTTGCCCGCCATCCGTTCCTGCATGGTCGGCATCGGCATGTCGTCCGGGTTCACGTCGATCAGCTTGACGATGAAGTCCGCGTCGGTGCCGGTCGTCGACACCCACAGCTTGACCTTGATCGGCCCGGCGATGGTCACGTCCTCGGCCAGCGGTGTGGTCCGGTACACCAGCACGTCGGGGCGCGATGCGGCGAAGCGCTGGTCGGCGGCGATGTAGTCGCGGCTCCAGCCGGTCATGATTTCAGTGGTGTACGGCACCGGCTTGGCGGGGTCGCTGATGTATTCGCCGAAGCTCTTCGCCACCGTCGGCATGGCATCGAACTTCAGGCCGCCGTCGGGTTGGAAGTACAGGGTGCGCGGCTGCAGGTTCTTCGGCGGCCAGCTGGCGAAACGCTCCCATTCGTTGGCACCGGTGCGGAACATCCAGGCCTCGGGCAGGCCGGCATCGGCCGTGCCCTTCAGGTGCTGCTTGAAGAAGGCGAACTCCACCGGCTGGTAGTCCAGCGCGGTATCGCGTCCGAATTCGGCATCGCCCACCGAATCACCCTTGCCGCGCAACCAGCCACCGTGCGTCCACGGCCCCATCACCAGCGTGTTGGTGATGCCGGGGTTGTTGTTCTCGATGGCCTGGTACAGGTGCAACGGGCCGTACAGGTCCTCGGTGTCGAACCAGCCGCCGACGATCATCACCGCCGCGCGCACGCCCTTCATCTTCGACGGCAAGTCGCGCGCCTTCCAGAAATCGTCGTAGTTGGGATGGTCGACCACGTCGTCCCAGAACGCGATCGGCGCGCGAAAACGCTTGGGCGCGTTCGACAGCGCGCCCAGGCGCAGGTAGTAGTCGTAACCGTCGGGCGTGCCGAAGTCGAAGCGTGGCGGCGATTCGGCGGTGGGCTTGGGCCGCGGATGCCCGAACCCCATGCCGTGGAAGAACGCGTACGCCATGTTGAGGGTGAAAGCGCCGTTGCGATGCATGTCGTCGCCCAGGAACCAGTTGGCGATCGGCGCCTGCGGCGACAACGCGACCAGCGCCGGATGGGTATTGATCGCCGACACCGCGGTGTAGAAGCCGGGGTACGAGATGCCCCACTGGCCGACCTTGCCGCTGTTGCCCGGGAGGTGCTTGACCATCCAGTCGACCGTGTCCCAGGCGTCCGTGTTGTCGTTCACCTCGCCCTCGACCGGGCGCATGTTCACGTATTCACCCTCGGACAGGAATTTCCCGCGCACGTCCTGGCAGGCGAAAATGAAGCCGTCCTTTTCGAAGTCCTCGGTCTGGCCCAGGCGCGGCGCGATCTTGTCCGCCCCGTATGGCGCGCACGAATACGGCGTGCGCTGCATCAGGATCGGATAGGTGCGGTCCGGGCCCGCGTCTTTCGGCGTATAGACGACGGTATGCAGCTTGACGCCGTCGCGCATCGGGATGTCGATCTCCGCCTTGTCGTAATGCGCCTTGATGTAATCGGCGCGCGCCTTCATCGCCTGCGCCATCCCCCCACCGCCCTGCGTGGCGACGGCAGGCGACGCTGCGGCGGCAGGCGCCGTCGTCTTGACTTGCTCGCGTGCGCAGCCGGCGACGGCCAGGGTCACGGCAAGCGGCAACAGGGCACGCTGGAAGGATTCGAGGACGCGCATGGCAGGACTCCGGTGAGGCAACCCCGCATTGTTCGCAGGCAGCGGGCGCGGCCACCCCTGCCAAAGGTCATGCTTCAGCGGATCAACCCGCCAAACCGCGCAGCAGGTCGTTCACCGACGTCTTGGCCCGTGTCTTTTCATCCACCTGCTTGACGATGACCGCGCAATACAGCGAGTGCGAACCGTCCGCGGCCGGCAGTGATCCCGACACCACCACGCTGCCCGGCGGCACGTGGCCGTAGCTGATCTCGCGGGTCTCGCGGTTGTAGATGCGGGTGGACTGGCCGAGGAACACGCCCATGCCGATCACGCTGTGGTGGCCGACGACGACGCCTTCGACCACTTCCGAACGCGCGCCGATGAAGCAATGGTCCTCGATGATCGTGGGCGATGCCTGCAGCGGCTCCAGTACGCCACCGATGCCCGCGCCACCGGAGATGTGGCAGTGCTTGCCGACCTGCGCGCAGGAACCCACCGTCGCCCAAGTATCGACCATCGTGCCTTCCCCCACGAAGGCGCCGATGTTGACGAAGCTCGGCATCAGCACCACGTCGCGTCCGATGTGGCAGCCGCGCCGCGCCACCGTGCCCGGCACCACCCGCACGCCGTCCTGCCTGAAGCGGGCGGCGTCGTAACCGTCGAAACGCAGCGGGATCTTGTCCCAGTACGGTGCCGGCGCCCCGTCCATCACCTGCATGTCGTGGGTACGGAAGTACAGCAGCACGGCCTTCTTGAGCCACTCGTTGACGTGCCAGCCATCGGCCGAAGGTTCTGCCACTCGCACAGCCCCGCTTTCAAGCAAGGTGATCGCGGCTTCGACGTCCGGACGCACGGCGGCAAGTGCGGCGGCATCCAGTTCGGCCCGGCGCTCGAAGGCGGTCTCGATGCGCTGGCGCAGCGCGGCGACGGATTCGTTCATTTCAGGCTTTCTCCTGTATCGCTGGCAAGCAGGGCCTTGCGCAGCGCATGTTGTCGGGCTTCGTCGAGCGGCAGATCGCGCTCGTCACTGAGCTGGAACACGTCCTCGGCGCGCTCGCCGAAGGTGGCAATGCGCGCATCGTGCACGCGCAGGCCTTGCGCACGCAGCGTCTGCGCCACTTCCGCCAGCAGCCCCGGGCGATCGGTGCAGACCAGGCTCATCAGCGTGCGACGCCCCTTCGCGGTCTCGCCGAATACGACCTGCGGACGGATGCGGAAATGCTGCAGATGGCGCGGCTGGGTGCGGCGCGGCGGGCGTATGGTGGCGAGGTCGTCGTTCGACAGGGCATCGCGCAGGCACTGCACGACCGCCAACGGCGCCACCGGGCGCTGTGTATCGATGGGCATGCACTGGAAGGTGTCGAAGACGCTGCCGTCCGGGCCCTGCAGCAATCGCGCCTGCTGGATGGCAAGCCCGGCACGGTCGAGCGTGGCGACGATCGCGGCGAACAGGCCGTCGCGATCGGCCGAATGCACGAACACCTCCAGCACGTTCGCATCGTCTTCGCCGATCACGCGCGCGGCCACGTGCAACGACGCGGCGGGATCGGCCGCGAGCACGCCGGCCTGCCACGCGACCTGCTCCGGATGCCCGCGCAGGAAGCTTTCCTCCGGCATCGACAGGAACAGGGTGTCGGCTGCATCTTCCGTTACGCCGTACACGCGCAGGATCGCGCGGGTGCCGGCGCGGGTTTCGGCGATGCGCTCGGCGGCCGCCACCGGGTTCTCCAGCCCGCGACGCAAGGCCAGGCGCGTGGCGACGTAGAGATCGGCCAGCAGCCGATCCTTCCATGCATTCCACAGCTTGGGCGAGGTCGCGGCGATGTCCGCGCAGGTGAGCAGGTAGAGCGTGTCGAGGTGTTCGCGGTCGGCCACGGCCTCGGCGAAGCGCTGCACGACCTCGGGATCGGCGATGTCCTGCTTCTGCGCGGTCATCGACATCAGCAGGTGCTTCTGCACCAGCCACGCGACGAGATCGCTGTCGCCGGCGGAGAGCCCATGCGCCTCGCAGAATTCGCGTGCATCGACCGCACCCAGTTCGGAATGATCGCCGCCACGGCCCTTGGCGATGTCGTGGAACAGCCCGGCCAGCAGCAGCAGTTCCGGCTTGCGCAGGCGCGGCCAGACCTCGTGCGCCATGGAGAATCGCTGCACGTCGCCGCCCTGCTGGAACAGGGCGAAATTCCCCAGCAAGGCCAGCGTGTGCTGGTCCACCGTGTAGACGTGGAAAAGGTCGAATTGCATGCGCCCGGTCACGCGCGCGAAGGCGGGAATCCAGCGTGCGAGCACGCCCAGCTGCGACATCCGCTTGAGCGTGGCGACCGCTTCGGGCTGCTGCAGCAGGTGCAGGAACTGGGCGCGCAACGCCGGGCTGGCGGACAGGTAATCCGGCACCTTGGGCAGGCTCTCGGCCAGCGAGCGCGCAGTGCGCGAGTGCAGGCCGGTGCCTTCGGGCAGGTGCGACCAGGTGGAGAACAGCGCGAAGACCTGCGCGGGGTCGCCATGAGGCCAATCGGCATGCCGCGCCGCCAGCCAGCGACCGCGCAGTTCGAAACCGGCGTCGATCACCGCCGGCTCGATCTCGCCTTCCAGTTCTTCCTCGAAGCGCTGCAGCAGCCGCTCGCCGATGCGCAGCACCAGCGCGGCGCTGCGGTAGAAGCCCTGCATCATCCGCTCGACATCGGCGTTGTCCGCTTGTTCGAGGCCGTCCAGCCGCGCGGCCAGCAGGCGCTGGTAATCGAAGCGCAGGCGCTCCTCGCGCTTGCCGGCGACCAAATGCAGGCCCCAGCGCAGGCGCTGCAGTTCACTGGCCGCGCGCAGCAGGGTCTCGCGCTCGTCGTGGCCGATCTTGCCCATTGTCTCGAGCTGTTCCAACCCGGTCACGCCATGCACGCGCATCGCCATCCAGCGCAACGTCTGCAGGTCGCGCAGGCCGCCGGGGCCTTCCTTGACGTTGGGCTCCAGGTTGTCGGCGGTATCGCCGAAACGCGCATGGCGGTTGCGTAGTTCCTCGCGCTTGGCAGCGTAGTAGTCGGCCGGCGGCCACACCTTGTCCGGCGCGACGGCCTGCTGCAGCCGCAGCGCCATGTCATCGGTATCGGCCAGCGCGCGCGAATCCATCAACGCGGTCTGGATGGTGATGTCGGCAGCCGCAGCCTGGCCGACGTCGGCCAGGGATCGGGTCGCGTGCGAAACCTGCACGTTCGCATCCCACAGGCGCGCGATGAAGCAGGCCAGTCCTTCGCGATGCCTGTCCTGCGCAGCCGCATCGCCCAGCACCAGCAGGTCCACGTCCGATTGCGGATACAGGTTGCGCCGGCCGTAACCACCCACCGCGAACAACCCGAGCGGCGCATCGTGCGGCAGGCATTCCGCCCAGGCCCCGACGATCAGCGCATCCATGCCGTCCGCGCGTGCGCGGGCCAGAACATGGGCGGATTCGCCCGCATCGAACCGATCGGCAAGCGTCGCGTCCAGCGCCTCCAAGTGCGCGCGGGCGGCGCGCGCCCAATCATGTCCGCCGACAGTTTCGTCCGGATTCACGCCACGGGCGGCGGCGGAGAGCCGGCCGAGAGCGTCAACACGTCGTAACCATCTTCGGTCACCGCGATCATGTGCTCCCACTGCGCCGAGAGCTTGCGATCCTTGGTCACCACGGTCCAGCCGTCGGGCAAGAGCTTGGAATGGCGGCCACCCTCGTTGATCATCGGCTCGATGGTGAAGGTCATGCCCGGCTTCAGCACCAGGCCTTCGCCGCTGCGGCCGTAGTGCAGCACCTGCGGGTCTTCGTGGTAGACGCGGCCGATGCCGTGCCCGCAATACTCGCGCACCACGCTGAAACGCTCGCCCTCGGCGAAGGACTGGATGGCATGGCCGATGTCGCCCAGGGTCGCGCCCGGGCGCACCTGGCGGATGCCGCGCCACATCGCCTCATAAGTCGCGTCCACCAGGCGCTTCGCCATCACCGAGGGCGTGCCGGCGAAATACATCCGGCTGGTATCGCCATGCCAGCCGTCCTTGATGACGGTGACGTCGATGTTGACGATGTCGCCATCCTTCAGCACCTTCGACTCGTTCGGGATGCCGTGGCAGATGACGTTGTTGACCGAGGTGCACAGCGTCTTGGGGAAGCCGCGGTAACCCACGTTCGCCGGCGTCGCCTTCTGCACCCGGGTGATGTGCTCATGGGCGATGCGGTCCAGCTCCTCGGTGCTGACGCCGGGGCGCACGTGCTCGGCCATCAGGTCCAGCACTTCGGCGGCCAGGCGGCCGGCCTCGCGCATCTTCTCGATTTCCGCAGGGGTCTTGGTGGTGATGCTCATGCAGCCATTATCGCCCAAGCCGCGCCGGGCCGCGTCGAGGGCGACCGGCCGTTTGCCCGTCCCGTCGGGCTGCAGTACAATCGCCGGCTTGCCTTTCCCGGCAGCGCCCACGTCGTGCGACATCGGCGAATACACACCAGTCGGCAATCCCTGCTCCGGGGTGCCCGCACAAGCGGGTTCGGTGGCAGTGACGACTGGGAGGCCCAACCCCGGAACCTTGCCCGCCTTGCGGGCATCCGCCATCACCTGTCCGGCGGCCGGTTCCATTTCAGGAGTATCAAGCAATGCCCCAGATCACCATGCGCCAGATGCTGGAAGCCGGCGTCCACTTCGGGCACCAGACCCGTTACTGGAACCCCAAGATGGGCCCGTACATCTTCGGTGCCCGCGGCAAGATCCACATCATCAACCTCGAGAAGACCGTTCCGCTGTTCAACGACGCGATGAACTTCATCTCGGGCGTCGCGCAGAAGCGCGGCACCATCCTGTTCCTGGGCACCAAGCGCAGCGCGCGCGAGTCCATGAAGGAAGAAGCCGAGCGTTGCGGCATGCCGTTCATGACCCAGCGCTGGCTGGGCGGCACGCTGACCAACTTCGCCACCGTGAAGAAGTCGGTCGCCCGCCTGAAGGAACTGGAAGCCGCCGAGACCGACGGCACCTTCGAGAAGCTGGTCAAGCACGAAGTGCTGGGCCTGCGCCGCGAGCGCGACAAGCTGGAAGCCTCGCTGGGCGGCATCAAGGACATGAACCGCCTGCCGGACGCCCTATTCGTGATCGACATCGGCCATGAAGACATCGCCATCAAGGAAGCCAAGACCTTGGGCATCCCGGTGATCGCCGTGGTCGACACCAACTACGATCCCAACCTGGTCGACTACGCCATCCCGGGCAACGACGACGCCATCCGCGCCGTGCAGCTGTACGCCCGCGCCGCCGCCGACGCCGTGCTGGAAGGCAAGGCCGCCTCGCCGAACGCCGCCGTGGTGAGCGAGGAGGACTTCGTGGAAGCTTCCGGCGACGCCAAGCCGGCCCGCAAGGCCCCGGCCAAGAAGGCCGCTGCCCCGACCGAGGAAGCCGCCCCGGCTGCAGAAGCCGCCGAAGCCACCACCGCAGCGCCGGCCGCCGACGCTGCCGAAGAGGCCTGAGGGGACACGGCCATGCCGAACAACCGCAAGCCCGAAGACGAGCTGATGACCGCCCCGGTCGCGCCCGGCGAGGATCCCAACGCCGAACTCGACCCGGACGTGGCCGCCCGCGCCGAAGCGCAGGTGGCCGAGAACGAAAAGCTCGAACGCGAGGCGGCTTACGACAATCCCGACCCGGACATGGGGTCGGACGAGTAAGCGTCATCGTCCCGCAACGCCGCGCGCGCATGCTGCGCCGCGGCCCCACATCGAGCCGGCGCACGCCGCCGGCCTGCAATGAATCAAGGAATTGAAATGGCTGAAATCACCGCATCCATGGTCAAGGAACTGCGCGAGCGCACCGGCGCCGGCATGATGGAGTGCAAGAAGGCACTGACCGAGAACAACGGCGACATCGAAGCGGCGGCCGACTGGCTGCGCAAGACCGGCCTGGCCAAGGCCGACAAGAAGGCCGACCGCGTCGCCGCCGAAGGCAAGATCGGCATGGCGCAGGCCCCGGGCAAGGCCGTGCTGGTCGAGGTGAACTCCGAGACCGACTTCGTCGCGAAGGACGGCAACTTCACCGGCTTCGTCGACGCCGTCGCCCAGGCCGCGCTCGACGCCAGCGACATCGAGGCCCTCAAGGCCGCGAAGATCGGCGACGAGACCGTCGAAGCCACCCGCGCCGCCGTCATCGCCAAGGTCGGCGAGAACGTGCAAGTCCGTCGCATGGCCCGCATCGACAGTGCCAACACCATCGGTGCCTATGTGCACGGCGGCCGTATCGGCGTACTGGTCGAGGTCAAGGGCGGCAACGAGGAGCTGGCCCGCGGCATCGCCATGCACATCGCCGCGATGAACCCGCCCTACATCTCGCCCGCCCACGTGCCCGCCGAGTTCGTCGAGCGGGAGAAGGAAATCGCACTGGCGCAGGTCAAGGATTCGGGCAAGCCGGCCGAGATCCTGGAGAAGATGATCTCCGGCAAGATCGCCAAGACGGTCAGCGAAATCACCCTGACCGGCCAACCCTACGTGCTGAACACCGACCAGACCGTCGAGGCCGCGCTGAAGGCCGCGGGCGCCGAAGTGCTGCGCTTCGAGCGCCTGGCCGTCGGCGAAGGCATCGAGAAAGTGAAGGAAGACTACGCCGCCGAAGTGATGAAGCAGGCCGGCCTGGCCTGATCCATCCGTGCCGCGTTCCAGCGAAACCCGCCGCGAGGCGGGTTTCTTTTTGGGCCACGGAGTAGAATGCCGCGTCCCCCCAGAACCCCGGAGCCGCCATGTCCCCGCTCGCGCATCGCCGTGTCCTGTTGAAACTCTCCGGCGAAGCGTTGATGGGCGACGAGGACTACGGCATCGACCCGAAGGTCCTGCAGCGCGTCGCCCACGAGGTGATGGAGGCACACGAAGCCGGCGCGGAGATCGCGCTGGTGATCGGCGGCGGCAACATCTTCCGCGGCGCCGGCCTGGCTGCCAGCGGCATGGACCGGGTTACCGGCGACCAGATGGGCATGCTGGCCACCGTCATCAACGCACTGGCCATGCAGGATGCGCTGGAGAAGCTTGGCGGCAAGGCACGGGTGATGAGCGCGCTCAAGATCAACGACGTCTGCGAGGACTACATCCGCCGCCGCGCCGTGCGTCATCTGGAGAAGGGCCGCATCACCATCTTCGCCGCCGGCACCGGCAACCCGTTCTTCACCACCGATTCCGGCGCCGCGCTGCGGGCGATCGAGATCGGCGCCGACCTGTTGCTGAAAGCGACCAAGGTCGACGGCGTGTACGACAAGGACCCGAAGAAATACCCCGATGCGGTGCGCTTCGAGACCCTCGACTACGACGAGGTCATCGCCCGCAACCTGCAGGTGATGGATACCGCGGCGTTCGCCCTGTGCCGCGATGCAGGCATGCCGATGCGGATCTTCGACATGGACCAGCCCGGCGTGCTGCTGCGGATCCTGCGCGGGGAGGACATCGGCACGCTGGTGCAGGGGCGCTCTGCCCGCTGACTCCGACGTTCGGCCCGACCGACATCCCCGGTACGGAGGCCAGCGCCGGATTGGAATAGTGTCCGCGCCGACGGCCTGACAGACTGCCGGCATGCTCGGACACGATCACTCGCACGACCACGGCCCGCAGGCATTCTCCAACGCGCGCACGTTTGCGCTGGTCACGCTGCTGAACCTTGGTTTCACCGTGGTCGAGGCGATCTACGGGTTCTGGACCAATTCGCTGGCGCTGCTGACCGATGCCCTGCACAACCTGGGCGACGTGCTGGGCCTGGGCCTGGCCTGGGCCGCCGCGGCGCTTGCCAAACGCCTGCCCAGCGGGCGGCACACCTATGGCTGGCGGCGCGCGACCCTGCTCTCCCCGCTGGCCAATGCCGTGCTGCTGGTGGTGTTTTCCGGGGCGCTGGGCTGGGAGGCGGTCCGCCGCTTCAGCGCACCGCCGGAAATCCCCGCGCTGCCGGTCATCGTGGTCGCCGCCATCGGCATCGGCGTCAACCTGCTGGGTGCCTGGCTGGTGCGCGATGGCCACGCCAGGGACCTCAACCGCCGCGGCGCCTTCCTGCACCTGATGGCCGATGCCGCGGTCTCGCTGGCCGCGGTGCTGGCCGGCATCGGCATCTGGTACTTCGGCTGGTCCTGGCTGGACCCGGCCACGGCCCTGCTGATCAGCGTGGTGGTCGCCATCGGCGCATGGGCCCTGCTGCGCGACAGCTTCGAGGCCGCGATGGACGCGGTTCCGCGCGGCATCGACCGCGACGCCGTGCAGGCCTTCCTCGCCGCACGCCCCGGCGTGACCACGGTCCACCACCTGCACATCTGGGCGCTGGGCGCCGGCGAGATCGCCATGACCGCGCACCTGGTGCGTCCGGAAAGCAGCGACCACGACGCCTTCATCGACGCGCTGGTGCACGACCTCGACCACGAATTCGGCATCAACCACCCGACCGTGCAGATCGAGCGCAGCGGCGACTGCGGCCACGACGCACACGACCGCGCCCCGCACGCGCACTGAAAAGCGGCCCCGCCGGACTTCCACGCCTATAATCATCGGCTACGTTAGCCGGAGCCGGTCATGATCAAGGACACCCACAAGGACGCGCAGGCGCGCATGCACAAGAGCGTCGAAGCGCTGCGCCACAACCTGGTCAAGGTCCGCACCGGCCGCGCCACCACGGCGCTGGTCGATCACATCAAGGTCCAGAGCTATGGCTCCGAAGTGCCGCTGTCGCAGGTGGCCAGCGTGGCCGTGAACGATGCACGTTCGCTCACCATCACGCCGTGGGACAAGCAGATGGTCAGCGTGATCGAGAAGGCACTGATCAATTCCGACCTGGGCCTGACCCCCAACACCGCCGGCCTGACCATCCGCATCAACATCCCGCCCCTCACCGAGGAGCGCCGCCGGGAGCTGACCAAGGTGGTGCATGTCGAGGCCGAGGATGCCAAGGTCGCCATCCGCAACATCCGCCGCGATGCCAACCAGCAGGTCAAGGACCTGCTGAAGGACAAGCAGGTCACCGAGGACGATGTCCGCCGCAGCGAAGACGACGTGCAGAAGCTCACCGACAGCGCGATCAAGGATGTCGACGAAGTGGTGAAGGCGAAAGAGCAGGAACTGATGGTGGTTTGACGGGTGGGCTACTGCGCTTGCCCATGCGGCGTCATCGGCGGCCTCTCGCGCGGTCACGTACTTCAGTACGCCCCCTCACCCTCGGCCGTCTCTTCCCTGCCTGAGCGGCGCTCGCCAAGTCCTGGGCTTGCGTGGTTGCAATACGGATGAGCGACGCTGCTTCCACCACCCCGCGCCACCTCGCCGTCATCATGGACGGCAACGGGCGCTGGGCCGAGCAGCGCCGGCGTCCGCGCCTGATCGGCCATCGTGCCGGCGCGCGCGCGGTGAACCTCTGCCTGGAGTTCTGCCTGGAGCGCGGCGTCGAGGCGCTGACGCTGTTCGCCTTCTCCAGCGAGAACTGGGGCCGGCCGCAGGAGGAAGTCAGCGGTTTGATGAAGCTGTTCGCCGGCAGCCTCGACCGCGAGGCCGACGAACTGCACCGTCGCGGCATCCGCCTGCGTTTCATCGGTGATGCCAGCCGCTTCTCCGACGCCATCCGCCAGCGCATGCAGGCCGCCGAAGCGCTGACCGCGATCAACACGCGGATGACGCTGACCATCGCCGCCAGCTACGGCGGGCGCCAGGATATTGTCGATGCCGCGCGCGCATTGGCCCGCGAAGCCGCCACCGGGCGGCTCGATCCGGAGGACCTCGACGAGGCGATGTTCCATCGCCACGTCGCGCTGTCCGACCTGCCGGCACCGGACCTCCTGATCCGCACCGGCGGCGACCAGCGCATCAGCAATTTTCTGCTCTGGCAAGCCGCCTACACCGAACTCTGGTTCACCCCGCGCTTGTGGCCGGAGCTCGATGCAGCCACACTCCAAGGTGCCTTCGACGATTACGCCCGCCGCCAGCGCCGCTTCGGCCTGACCGGCGCGCAGGTCGCGGCAACCGACACGAGCACGCCGCCGACCGCATGACCAAGACCCGTACCCTCGCCGCACTCGTCATGGGACCACTCGCCATCGCGGCGGTGCTGTTCCTGCCCACGCCCTGGATGATGGTGCTGGCCGCGGTCATGTTCCTCGCCGGGCTGTGGGAATGGTTCCGCCTGGCCGACGTCGAGGACACGCTCACACGCACTTTCCTGCTCGCCGCCAATCTGCTGCTGATGGTGATGCTGGTCTGGGGGTCGCGCACCGCGCGCGGCGGTTCGCTCGCCTTGTTCCACCTCGCCATCACGATCGGCACGCTCTGGTGGCTGGTCGCGGCAGTGTGGCTGCGCTTCCCGAACTTCGGTTCCCGTCACGAGGGCTGGGCACGCGCGATCAAGCTCGCCGCCGGTACCCTGGCCGTGGTTCCAGCCTGGTGCGCGCTGGCGGTGATCCACGGCAACCCCTCCGACGCCGGGGCCGCGGGCATCATCCCGCGCAGCCACCTGTGGTTGCTGACCGCCCTGATGATCGTGTGGATGGCGGATACCGGCGCCTACTTCGCGGGCCGCCGTTACGGCCGCCGCAAGCTCTCGCCACGAATCAGCCCGAACAAGACCGTGGAAGGCCTGCTCGGCGGCGCGCTGGCGGCGACGGTGTTCGGCCTGGTTTTCGCCTTGATCGCCGGTGTCGAACCCGCCGACCTGCCCTGGGTCGCGCTCAGCGCGCTGATCACCGTGGCCGCGGCGGTGGTCGGCGACCTCTTCGAGAGCCTCTTGAAGCGCCAGGCCGGCGTCAAGGATTCCGGCCACCTGATCCCCGGCCATGGCGGCGTCCTCGACCGCATGGACAGCGTGCTGGCAGCCCTTCCGGTCTTCGCGGTCTGCAAGGCCGTCTTCGGGTTCTGAAGTGAGTGCGATGCAACGCATCGCAGTGTTCGGCGCAACCGGTTCGATCGGCGCGTCGGCGCTGGACGTGATCGCCCGCCACCCCGAACGCTACCGGGCGACGGTGCTGGCCGCCGGCAACCGGGTCGACGCATTGATCAAGCTGTGTCGCGTCCATCGCCCGGAACATGCGGCAGTCGCGGACGAAGCGGCCTATGCCGCCCTGCGCGACGGCCTGCGTGACGCCGGACTCGCCACCCGGGCCCATGCCGGGCTGGCGTCGATGGAATCGCTCGCCGCCTCCGACGCCTGCGATACCGTCGTGGCCGCCATCGTCGGCGCGGCAGGACTGTCCTCGACCCTGGCCGCCGCCCACGCCGGCAAGCGCCTCTTGCTGGCCAACAAGGAGTCGCTGGTGCTGGCGGGCGAACTGCTGATGCACGAAGTCGCGGCCTCCGGCAGCAGGCTGATACCGATCGACAGCGAGCACAACGCGATCTTCCAGTGCCTGCCCGGCGGCCGCACGGACGATGTCGCACGGATCATCCTGACCGCATCCGGCGGCCCGTTCCGCGGCCGCAGCCGGGCCGAGCTGGCAGGCGTGACTCCGGCACAGGCCGTCGCACACCCGAAATGGTCGATGGGCCCGAAGATCTCGGTCGATTCCGCCACCTTGATGAACAAGGGGCTCGAGGTCATCGAGGCGCACCACCTGTTCGGGATGACGGGCGAACGCATCGACGTGCTGGTGCATCCGCAGTCGCTGGTGCATTCGCTGGTGGAGTTCGTCGACGGCTCCACTCTGGCGCAACTCGGACTGCCGGACATGCGCACCAGCCTGGCGGTCGGACTGGCATGGCCGGATCGCGTGGCCTCCGGCGTCGCCGGGCTGGACCTCATCGCCCAGGGCGGCAAGCTGGAGTTCGAGCCGCCCGATCTCGACGCCTTCCCCTGCCTGCGCCTGGCATTCGAGGCGTTGGCGACCGGCGGCACCGCCCCCGCATCGCTCAACGCGCTCAACGAGGAGGCGGTTTCAGCCTTTCTTCAGGGCCGCATTGGTTTTCTGGACATCCCTGCGCTGGTCGAAGACGGATTGACCGCGCTCCCCTCCGCCCGAGCGGAGTCGCTCGACGTGCTCCACGCAGCCGACCAGGCCGCGCGGCGACACGCGAACGCAGCGATTTCGCGCCTGAACTGATGCGCACGGCATGAATGACTTCGTCGGCTCGGTGTTCTGGCTGGTCATCAGCCTGGGACTCCTGGTCACCTTCCACGAATTCGGCCACTTTTGGGTCGCACGGCGCTGCGGCGTCAAGGTCCTGCGCTTCTCGGTGGGCTTCGGCAAGCCGCTGTGGATGCGGCGTGGCAAGGACGGCACCGAATACGCCATCGCCGCCATTCCGCTCGGCGGCTACGTGAAGATGCTGGACGAGCGCGAGGCCGATGTCCCCGCCGATCAGTTCGACCGGGCCTTCAACCGCAAGTCGGTGTGGCAGCGCATCGCCATCGTGGCCGCCGGCCCCGGTGCCAACCTGCTGCTCTGCGTGACCTTGCTGTGGGCGATGTTCGTCGTCGGACGGCCCGATTACGCCCCGCAGATCGGTCGCGCAGCAGGCGTCGCGGCCGAATCCGGCTTTCAGCGCGGCGACACGCTGGTCAGCATCGGCGGTCGGCCGACGCCAAGCTGGAGCGAGGCCGGGATCGCGCTGATCACCTCCGCGCTCGACCGCCAGCCGGTCGCCGTCGAAGTCATGGACGCCGACGGGCGCGCCCACCAGCGCACGCTGCACCTCGAGCGCCTGCCGCAAGGGGTGAAGGAGCGCGAGGCGCTCGGCGCCATCGGCCTGGTCCCCGCGCATGCCATCCCCCCGGCCATGGTCGGCGAAGTGGCGGATGCCGGCCCCGCGGCCGGCAGGCTGCAGGCGGGCGACCGCATCCTCGCCATCGACGGCCAGGCCACCGCTGATTTCGAAGCCTTGCCGGCACCGATCACCGCCGCCGGCGAGGCTGGCCGCAGCGCGCGGCTGCACATCGAGCGCGATGGGCGGACGATGACGGTCGACATCGCACCGCGCCGCCTCCAGCGCCCAGACGGCACCGCATATTGGGGCATCGGCATCGCCGCTGCGCAGGCTGGCAATCCGCCGCACACCGCGTTGCTGCGGCACGGGCCGCTCGAGGCGATTCCGGCCGCGTTCAGCGAAACCTGGCGGCTGGCACGCGATTCGGTGGGGATGATGGCGCGGATGGTGACCGGCCGCGCATCGACGGAAAACGTCTCCGGGCCGATCACCATCGCCCGTTATGCCAATGCCTCTGCCGACATGGGCGCCGCGTGGTTCCTCAATTTCCTGGCGCTGGTCTCGCTCAGCCTGGCGATCATCAACCTGCTGCCCATCCCGATGCTGGATGGCGGACACCTGCTGTATTACCTTATCGAGTTGGCTACCGGTCGCCCGCTGGGGGATCGCGCCATGCAGGCGGGCCAGATGGCCGGCCTGCTGCTCCTGGCCGGATTGATGGGCCTGGCGTTCTACAATGACATCGTCGGGCTGGTGCGGTGAACCATCGCGCCCGGACCCTGTCCATGCTCCATACACCGTATTCCCCCACCGCAACCCGGAACTCCGCAATGACGCGAACCCCCAACCGTCGCCGACTGCTGGCCTTGGCCCTCGCTGCCGCCCTCGCGGCTCCCGCCTGGGCGCAGTCGATCGACCCGTTCACCGTCAGCGACATCCGCGTCGACGGATTGCAGCGCATCTCCGCAGGCACGGTGTTCACGTACCTGCCGATCGAGCGCGGCGACACGGTCGACCAGACGCGTGCCGGCGAAGCCATCCGCGCGCTGTACAAGACCGGGTTCTTCGAGGACATCCGGGTCGACCGCCAGGGCGACATCCTGGTGGTGACGGTGGTCGAGCGTCCGGCAATCAACAAGCTCACCATCGAGGGCAACAAGGACCTGCCGACCGACAAGCTGATGGAGAGCCTCAAGCAGATCGGTCTGTCCGAGGGCGAAACCTACGACCGCATGAGCATGGACCGCGTCCAGCAGGAACTCACCCGCGCGTACAACAACCGCGGCAAGTACAACGTGCAGATCGACCCGCAGGTCAGCCGCCTTGATCGCAACCGCGTCAACATCGCGATCAACATCAAGGAAAACAAGGCGGCCAAGATCCGCCACATCAACATCGTCGGCAACGACCTGTTCAGCGACAAAGACCTGCTCAATCGCTGGGAATCCCGTCCCACCAACTGGATGAGCTGGTACAAGCGCGACGACCAGTACTCGAAGGAGAAGCTCTCCGGTGACCTGGAAAAACTGCAGTCCTTCTACCTCGACCGCGGCTACATCGATGCCGACATCGGCCCGGACAACACCCAGGTCTCGATCAGCCCCGACAAGAGCGACATCTACATCACAGCCGGCCTAACCGAGGGTGTGCAGTACCACATCTCCACCGTCTCGGTGAGCGGGGACACCGTGTTGCCCAAGGACGAAATCGAGGCCAGGGTCAAGGTTTTCGTCCAGCCCGGCGGCACTTTCTCGCGTACGGCACTCGAAATGGCGACCGAAAGCATCACTGCTTCGCTGAGCAACATCGGCTATGCGTTCGCGCAGGTGAACCCACTTCCTTCGATTGACCGGGACAATCGCACGGTCGGCATCGACATGCAGGTAGTCCCGGGGCCTCGAGTCAACGTCCGTCGCATCATCTTCAAGGACAACAACCGGACCAAGGACGAAGTGCTGCGCCGCGAGATGCGCCAGTTCGAGGGCGCCTGGTACTCACAGGCGGCAATCGATCGTTCCAAGATCCGCCTGCAACAACTCGGTTATTTCGATGAAGTGAACATCGACAGCCAGCCGGTGCCCGGCACGAACGACCAAGTCGACCTGACGGTGAAGGTGAAGGAGGCCAATTCCGGCCAAGTCATGGCCTCGCTCGGCTATTCACAGCTCACCGGCATCCAAGTCAGCGCCCAGCTTTCGGAGAACAACTTCCTCGGCAGCGGCAACCGGGTTTCGGTCGCCGCGCAACGCAGCAGCTATCAAAAGAATTACGAGTTCTCTTTCCTCAATCCCTATTTTACCGACAGCGGCGTTTCGCTCGGTTACAACGTCTGGTGGAACGAGTTCGACTATGGCGCCTACAGCGGCGCGCAGTATTCGACTTCCAGTGGCGCGGTGCAGGCCTTCTTCGGACTGCCCTTGACCGAATACGACACCGTGAGCCTGATGCTGGGCATTGATCGCAAGCGCGTGCTGGCGTTCGAAGGCTCATCGCCGCAATCCGCGATCGACTACATCGACGCTGTGGGGCGCCGCACCTTCAATTCCTGGCGCACTCAACTGGCATTCTCGCGCGATACCCGCGACAACGCTCTTCGCCCCAACATCGGCACCTACCAGCGTGCCAGCATCGAGGTGGTGATGCCTGGCTCGACGGTGCAGTACTACAAGCTGGACTACCAGATCTCCAAGTTCTGGCCGCTGTCGCCGGCCTACATCCTCAACACCAGCTTCAACCTCGGCTACGGCGATTCCTACGGCAAGAAGTTCGTGCGCAATCTCTGCCATACCGGCCCGTCGTATCTGGACACCGATGGCGACGGCATCATCGACACCGTCGTGCCGGGCCCGCCGCCGAGTGATCCGTGCGCGACGACCTCGCCCGACTACGTCAAGACCGTGACAGCGACCGGGCTGCCGTTCTTCGAGAACTACTACGCCGGCGGCGTGTCGCCACTGGGCCGCGTGCGCGGGTTCGTGGACAACACCCTCGGCCCGCGCGTGGCCAACAGCTACGGGTACTTCCAGCCGCTGGGCGGCTCGGTCAAGACCGTCGGCACGGTCGAGCTGTATTTCAACCGCCTGATCCAGAGTCCGGCGGCCCGCCTGTCGGCTTTCGTCGATTTCGGCAACGTGTTCGAGAGCCGTTCGGCTTTCTCCGCAAGCGATTTCCGGGCCTCCACCGGCATCGCGCTGATGTGGCGCTCGCCGATGGGACCGATCACCATCAGCTACGCGATCCCGCTGCGCAAGCAGCCGTTCGACCAGATCGAACGCCTCCAGTTCACGTTCGCGGGCGGGTTCTGACCGGCGCATGGCCCATGTCGCCCCCAGCATCACGGTCGCGGCACTGGCCGAGCGTTTCGGACTGGAGTTGAGGGGCGACGGCCACGCGTCCATCGACGGCGTCGGCACGCTGGACAAGGCCGGCCCGTCGCAAGTCGCATTCCTGGCCAACCCGCGCTACCGCGGCCGGCTGCCGTCCAGCCGCGCCGGGGCGATCGTCACGCGGGCCGCGGATGCCGACATGTCGCCGGTGCCGGTGCTGGTCGCCGATGATCCCTACGCGGCCTTCGCCCGCATCGCCGCGCTGTTCGAGCCGTCGGCGCCGCATCCGCCGGGCATCCACGCATCCGCCGCGATTGCGGCGGATGCCATCGTCGACCCGGATGCCCATGTCGGTCCGTTCGTCAGCATCGGCGCGCGCACCCGCATCGACGCGGGTGCCGTGATCGGCCCGGGGTGCGTGATCGGCGACGATTGCGTGGTCGGCACCGGCAGCGAACTCGTCGCACGGGTCACCCTCGTGACGCGAGTCCGCCTGGGCCGGCGCGTACGCATCCATCCCGGCGCCGTGCTGGGAGCGGACGGCTTCGGTCTGGCGATGGAGGCGGGACGCTGGCTGAAGATCCCGCAGATGGGCGGGGTATCGGTCGGCGACGATTGCGAAATCGGCGCCAATACCTGCATCGACCGCGGAGCGCTGGACGACACCGTGCTGGAAGAGGATGTCCGCCTCGACAACCTGATCCAGGTGGGCCATAACGTGCGCATCGGCGCGCATACCGCGATGGCCGGCTGCGTGGCCGTCGCCGGCAGCGCGCGCATCGGACGCTATTGCCTGGTCGGCGGCGGCGCGGGCATCGTCGGGCACATCGAGGTGTGCGACCGGGTCACGGTGACCGCGATGAGCCTAGTCACCCATTCCATCCGCGAACCCGGGGAGTATTCATCCGGCACGCCGTTGATGGACAATCGCGACTGGCGCAAGAACGCGGCCCGCTTCAAGCAACTGGACAAGCTGTTCCGCGGCCTGCGTGGCGGCGACAAGGAACCCTCATGACCGACCTGCAACTGCCCGTGGACATCGAGCGCATCCGCGAGATGCTGCCGCATCGTTACCCGTTCCTGCTGGTCGACCGCGTGGTCGGGTTCGAATCCGGCAAGCGCATCAAGGCCTGGAAGAACGTCAGCATCAACGAACCGTTCTTCAACGGCCATTTCCCGGGCCATGCTGTGATGCCGGGGGTGCTGGTGATCGAGGCGCTGGCGCAGGCCGGCGGCCTGTTGAGCCACATGACGCGCGGCGGCCCGAGCGCCGGCAAGCTGTCCTACCTGGTGAAGGTGGATGCGGCCAAGTTCTCGCGCATGGTGGTACCGGGCGACCGCCTGGAGCTGGAGGTCGAGATCAAGCGCGAGATCCGCAACATGGTGCAGTACATCGGCACCGCCAGCATCGACGGCAAGCAAGCCGCCTGCGCGGAGATCCTGTGCGCCGAGGTCGATGCCTGACGTGACCGGCATGCATCCAACCGCCGTCATCGATCCTGCCGCCAAGCTTGCGGACGATGTGATGGTGGGCGCCTACACGGTGATCGGTGCGGAGGTCGAGATCGGCGCGGGCACGGTGATCGGCCCGCATTGCAGCATCGGCGGCCCGACGAAGATCGGCCGCGACAACCGCATCCATGGCCATGCCGCGATCGGCGGTGATCCGCAGGACAAGAAGTTCCAAGGCGAGCGCGTCGCGCTGGAAATCGGCGACGGCAACCACATCCGCGAGTTCGTCACCCTCAACCGCGGCACCGGCGATGGCGGCGGCATCACCCGCATCGGTGACGACAACTGGCTGCTCGCCTATGTCCACGTCGCCCACGACTGCCGGATCGGCAGCCATTGCGTGTTCTCCAACAACGCCACGCTGGCCGGCCACGTGACCATCGGCGACCACGTGATCCTGTCCGGGTTCGCCGGCGTGCACCAGTTCTGCCGTATCGGCGCGCATGCCTTCATCGGCATGGGCGCGTTCGTCAACGGCGACGTACCGCCGTACCTGATGGTGGCGCAGGAAAAATACTCGCGCCCGCGCGGCATCAATGCCGAGGGCCTCAAGCGCCGCGGCTTCGATGCCACGCGCATCGCCGCGATCAAGCGCGCCTACCGCGCGCTGTACATGGGCGATGCCAGGCTGGACGAGGCCAAGGCGGAGATCGCCGAGATCGCCGCCGGCAGCGACGACGTGCGCGCCTTCCTCGACTTCATCGAGCGCGGCGAACGGCCGCTGCTGCGCTGAGGTGCCCGTGCGCATCGCGATGTGCGCAGGCGAGGCTTCAGGCGACCTGCTCGGCGCAGGCCTGATCGAACAACTCCGCCAGCGATTCCCCGATGCCGAATTCGCCGGCATCGGCGGGCCGAAGATGCGCGCGGCGGGCATCGATGCATGGCACGACGCACAGGAACTCAGCGTCATGGGCCTGACCGAAGTGCTGGCGCACCTGCCGCGCCTGTTGAAGCTGCGCAAAACCTTCCGTCAGCGCGTGCTGGACTGGCAGCCGGATGTCTTCATCGGCATCGATGCGCCCGATTTCAACCTGGGCGTGGAGAAATGGCTCAAGGCACGCGGCGTGCGCACCGTGCATGACGTCAGCCCCAGCGTGTGGGCGTGGCGCGAATCGCGGGCAGAGAAAATCGGTGAATCCGCCGACCGCGTGCTCTGCCTGTTCCCGATGGAGCCGCCGATCTACGCGCGGCATGGCGTGGACGCGGTGTTCATCGGGCATCCGCTGGCCGATGACATTCCGCTGGATCCGGAGCGCGACGTCGCACGCGGCAGGCTCGGAGTGGCGATCGATGCCCGCGTGCTCGCCGTGCTGCCCGGCTCGCGGCTGGGCGAGATCCACCGCATGCTGCCGGTGTTTCTCGATGCCGCAGAGCGGGTCGCTGGCACGATGCCGGGGCTTCGGCTGCTGATCCCCGCCGCCAACGCCGAATGCCGCGCCGCCATCGATGCCGAGCTTGGCCGCCACGATGCTGCTACCTTCGATGCCCGCGTGCTGGATGGCGAAGCGCAAGCCGCGATGATCGCCAGCGACTGCGTGCTGTTGGCCTCGGGTACCGCCGCGCTGGAGGCGATGCTGTGCAAGCGGCCGATGGTGGTCGGTCATCGCATCGCGCCGCTCACCTACCGCGTCGTCAAGGCCTTAGGCCTGCTGAAAAGCGCACATGTCAGCCTGCCCAACGTGCTGGCGGGCGAAACGCTCGTCCCCGAGCTGCTGCAGGACGATTGCACGGCCGAGAATCTCGCCAATGCCATCGAGCAGTGGTTGGGTGATGCCGATGCCGTCGAAGCGCTGCTGCCTCGCTTCGAGGCGATCCATCGCGAGCTGAGGCAGGATGCCTCGGCCCGCGCGGCGGACGCCATCGCCGGCCTGCTGCCTGATGGCATTGCGGCATGACCTTGACCGACGATCTCTTCGCCACGCCGCCCGGCCTCGTCGCCGGCGTGGACGAGGCCGGGCGCGGACCGCTGGCCGGGCCGGTCGCGGTGGCTGCGGTCATCCTCCACCCCGACCGCCGGATCGACGGCCTGGACGATTCGAAGAAACTGACCGAGGCGCGCCGCGAGGCGCTGGCCCCGCTGATCCGCGAACGTGCACTGGCCTGGCATGTCGAGTTCGTCGAGGCCGGCGAGATCGACGATCTCAACATCCTGCAGGCGACCCTGATCGGCATGCAGCGTGCGCTGATGTCGCTCTCGCCGGCGCCGCGGCTGGCGCGCATCGACGGCAACCGCCTACCGAAATCGCTGCCCTGCCCGGCCGAGGCGCTGGTGGGTGGCGATGCGCTGGACCCGGCGATCATGGCCGCCTCGATCCTCGCCAAGACCGCGCGCGACGCGCGGCTGCGAGAACTGGACCTGGAATTCCCGCAATACGGCTTCGCACGGCACAAGGGTTACCCGAGTCCCGGCCACCTGACGGCCCTGCGCACGCATGGCCCCTGCCCCGCGCATCGGCGCAGTTTCGCCCCGGTGCGGCGCGCGATCGAAGCCTGCGACTGAGCGGCGGCGGGGCACGGGCTGTCAAGCCTTGTTCCGCCCCCGCCCAGCCCCTACCCTGACCGGATATCGCGCGCCCTGCGCCTGAACGGAACGCATGCCGCACCGCTTCGCCCACCTTCAACTGCACAGCGAATACTCGCTGGCCGATTCCACCGTCCGCATCGCCGAGCTGGTGGATGCGGCGGCGAAGCGCGGCATTCCGGCGCTGGCGATCACCGACCGCAACAACCTGTTCGCACTGGTCAAGTTCTTCAAGGCGGCCGAAAAAGCCGGCATCAAGCCCATCGCCGGGGCCGATCTCGCCATCGGCCTGCCGGGCGAGCCCGTCCACTGGCTGACCCTGCTCTGCCGCGACAACAGCGGCTACAAGGCGCTGTCGCGGTTGATCTCCCGCGCGTGGATGGAGGGCCATCGCAACGATGGCGTCGCCATCGCGCCACACTGGCTGGACGAGGAGGATCTGTCGGGCCTGATCGCCATCGCCGGGCGCGCATCGGAAGCCGGCGCCCTGCTGTCGGCGAACCGCCACGACCACGCCGAGGCCGCGCTGCGCGATTTGCAATCCCGCTTCGGCGACCGGCTCAACCTGTCGATCAGCCGCACCGGCCGCGATGGCGAGAAAGCGTTCAACGGCTTCGCGATGGCGACGTCCTCGGAACTCGGCATCCCGCTGGTCGCCGGCAACGACGTGCGGTTCATCGATGCGGACGGTTTCGAGGCGCACGAGGCGCGCGTGTGCATCGCCTCCGGCCGCGTGCTGGACGACCCCAAGCGACCGCGCGATTACAGTGACCAGCAATACCTGAAGTCGGCCGACGAAATGGCGGAACTGTTCGCCGACGTGCCCGATGCCATCGAAAACACCCTGCGCCTGGCCGAGCGCTGCAATGCCAGCCTCAACCTCGGCACCTATTACCTGCCGGATTTCCCGGTGCCGGACGGGCACACGCTGGAAAGCTGGATCCGCGCGCAATCCGCCGCTGGCCTGGCCGCACGCCTGGAAAAACAGCCACTCGCGCCGGGCAAGACCCGCGAGGATTACGACGCACGCCTGACCCGAGAACTCGACGTGATCGTGGAGATGGGCTTCCCCGGCTACTTCCTGATCGTGGCCGACTTCATCAACTGGGGGAAGCAGCACGGCATCCCGGTCGGCCCGGGTCGCGGGTCCGGCGCCGGTTCGCTGGTGGCCTGGGCGCTGGGCATCACCGACCTCGACCCGCTGCCGTACGACCTGCTGTTCGAGC
>DAIRVA010000019.1:0-32974 GCA_036803045.1 Lysobacter sp.
AACAATTCATTCAAGCCGACGCCGCTTCGCGGCGCGGCTTAATTCAGGCGTTAGAACCCAAGACATGGCTGTGCGGAACTTTGAAACCGGAAGCATTGCGGTGTCCGCCGCCGCCGTAGGTTTTCGCCACGGCTGAAACGTCCTGCCCTGCATCACTACTGCGCAGACTGAACACGCGGCCATCTGGCACGTCCCAATAGCAGGCGGCGAAAGGCTCGTCCTGTGCCATCAAATGCCCGGCATCGCTGCTAAGGGTGTAGGGCAAGTTCGCCACTGGCACGTCAAAGCCTGCAATTACCATACGTCGCTTGGTCACTCTCACCAGTTCGGCGATGTCCTTGTGGTGTTTGCGCTCAATCGCCGCGCCTTCACCGCGCAACAATTCGACGTCGCTCGCCATGAGCCGATCCCACACGCCAAAGTCATACGGGTAGCTGAATACGTTGGCCTGTATCTCGCGGGTGCCGGGCAGTGCAAAACGCCACAAATCCCGGTCTTGGATGTGCTCAATCAACCGTGGCGGCGGATCATCGGGGAAGTAGTGCTGCCACGCCATCATCGCGCCGCTACGCTCCATGTCGAAAATAGCCGTAACGTTCGTAGGCAAGTCCACCAAGTCCTCAACGGCGCTCTTGTGGTGGTCAAGAATCAAGATGCTTTCGGCCTTGCTCGCCATGTCCAGAAGTACCGGGCGCTTATAGCTGAAATCAACCATCACTACATGCTTCCCGGTCACGTCCGGCGGTGGCGCTTGATAGGTCGCCGCAAAAAACTCTGCCTCCGGCACTGCCTGCCGCACGGCCCATGCCGCACCAAAGCCGTCAGCGCAATTCCCGTGGTAAATGCAAAGTGTCATTTCTTCATCCTCGGTGTGTTGGGTTCTAACTACGCGCTCAAGGCGACCTTCGCTTCGCTACGGCGCCTTAGCTTGGGCGTTAGACCTCTTGGGCCAAGCTTTCGTGCACGCTGTTCCAAAACATACGGTCATCGACTCGTAGCATGTACCCCTCGTTTGCATAGTCGCCGCCCTCGCTCACGATATGCGCCGCGCAAGTCCACGCCTTGGCCGCATCAATGTCCTCAGGCGTCGCCCTCTCCATCTTTTCCAGCGCAAGCAAGTGCGGGCACTCTCGCGCCTTGACCCCCAGGCAGCATGAAAGGTGGTTGTCCTTCACCGGTTCATGGGCCTGCATTGAGCACTGCTGGTGTTGTTTCGGCAGCGCGTCCTCGCGCTCCGCCTTGAACAGCAGTGCCATGCGTGGAACTTCATCAGCCATGTGCATTGCCTCGTACATGAATCGCGCCTCGCTCCAGTCCTTGCCAGCTTCGCGCTGGCGGTCCTGGTGCTGGTTCACGGAAACATGCCAATCGTGGCTCATCGGATAGGTCGGTCGTTCCATGCTCACTCCAAGATGTCTAACTAGTCATTCAACGCGAGCCCGCTTCGCGGCCCGCGTTAATTCCACTGTTCGACCGCAATGGTCGTGTCCGGTCACTCACAGTGGTTTCGGGTGGCATTACTCGCGCCCGGCACCACAGGCATTCCATGTAGCCGTCGCTGCCGACCGATGACCATAGGTGCTGGCAACTGTATCGGGTGGAGGCAGCCGGACTCTCACCGGCGCGAACTGTGTCGCCGCTTCCAACCCTTGAAGCCAGGTTCCTCGCGTGTCCAGCGCGCATTGGCGATTTCCTCTGGTCTGTTTGGTTGTGCATTTCTGCCGTGCCTCCGTAGTGGGTTGCGGTCTAACAGACCGTTGAACCGGAAGCCGCTTCGCGGCTCCGGTTAACGCTGGGGTTAGGTTGCTCATTCCTCAGCCGTGCAAGCTCTGTCCTGGCCTTCCAGAGTGATTCCAGCACCGCGTAGATCGACATGGCGCAGTGCTCCGGTTCCTCGGTGAACATGAAATAAGGTTTCCCGCTCGCCAGCCTGTCGGCCATGATGTGCAGGTGCCGGCTGCTCGGGCATGTGTTATCCGGAAACTTGCGCGCCCGGTTCACGCGGCGACGCAGGTTCGATATCTTCCAGCTTGGATGCACTGCCATACGTAGCTCCGCAACCTAACAATTCGTTCAAGCCGAGCGCGTGTCGTAGCATGAACAGGGTTTGCGGTATCCGGCACACGCGCCGGCTTAACTCAGGTGTTAGACCTCACCGGCGCGGCGGCATGAACTTCTCTGGCCCGCCCACGTTCGTCGGCCCGCGCGGCACTTTCTGCGCTTTCAGCACTTTGAGCTGCGGCTCATCGAATGCTTCATATTTCGGCAGCGTGCCGTCCTTTCCGATTGCCGGCTGCAAGCAAACCCGCGTACAGCCGTTCAAATACTCGGTACGGGATATAACAACGCCAGTGAATCCGGTAACCGTGTCTTTCGCTTCGTCGCCCAAATTGATCATGGCTTTCTCCTTGGTGGTGGGTGTGAGGTCTAACAATTCATTCAAGCCGAGCCCGCATCACGGCTTGGTTTGAGTTACTTAGCCACCTTGTCGCAGCTCTTGGTAACGGTTCGCCCTGATATTGCCGCTCAACATTGCGCGGGTTGCCCTTCACCGCACCGCCTCCTCATAAGCGCGCTGCACGGCATCGAACTCCCCGGCGTCTCCGCCGCGGTCCGGGTGCGTGTCGCTGCGGCGGCGCTGGTAGGCGGCCTTGATCTCGGCGGGGCGCGCATCGGCCGACACGCCCAACACCACCCACCAGCGGCGGCCTTCCGGCGCCGGCAATGCGTTGAACCCGGTGAAGGCGCGATCGAGGATTTCCGCACCGTGCCTGTCCAGCGTGCGCAGGCTTTCCAGCGCAGCGGCTGCGGCCGCCAGGTTGTCGGCCACGCGGTCGTAGCGGTCGATCGCCATGCAGCGCGGTTCCGCGCCCCGCGCCGCGCTCCAGTAGATGCAGATGCCGGGGTCGTCCGGTTCGCGCTGTGCGCTGCGTGGCAGGCCGTCGAGGCGTAGCTGCAGGTTGGAGCTGATGACCAGGTCATCGTCGCGAATGCCCATGCGTTCCAGCTCGGCGCGTACGCGCTCGACCGCCATCGCGATGGAGAGCGGGCGTGGGTTCTTGCTGGTCCATGTGCTGCCATCGGTGCGGCGATGGGTCACTGTTTCCAGATGCTTGAAGCGCGCGCTGCCACGGGCATGCCCCGGCGTGCGGTTCCAGCCGGCCGGCCATTGCAGCGGGTAGGCCGGAATGCTCATCGCCCCACCTTCGCCAACTCGGCATCGTGCGCCTTCATCAATCCGGCAAAGCTGCGGTAGCCGGTGGCTTTCATCGCCTCGCGGATCTCTCCCACGATGTCCACCAGTGCCGCGTCCGCGTGGCCGTGGTAGCGGTTGTCCGGCATGAAATAGAGGTCGGCATCGTGGCTGGCGGGCAGTGCCAGCAGCCCTCGCAGCACGCGCACGTCGAAGGCGTGCCGGCCCCAGCGGTACCAGTAGATCATCCCGCGGCAACGCCGCACCTTGGCCTTGTCGATGGCGGGGCCGTCGCCTTCGGGCGCCAGCTTGTCGTGGTCCAGTTCCCGGGTCTTGTCGATCAACATCGTGGGCTCCTGCCGCATCCGCGGCGGTCGTGGATTTGGGGCAGCGGGTCAGGCGAAGCGGTCGATCTGGCTGATCCGCTGCGGGGTCAACCCGTGCTTCAGCGCCAGCGCTTTCAGCTCGGCGCCGGTACCCCGCGCTTGCCGGATGCGTTCGTCGCGGCGCTCCCGCCTTGCCCGGGTCTTGTCCCAGGCGCGGAGCTGGGCCATGGCGACCGGCCCTGTCAGGCTGCGATAGCGCCGGCTGGCGGTATCCGGCGGCACGCCCAGGCGCTTGCCCAGCGCGACGAAGGTGGTCGGCTTTCCGTCCACCACGGGACGGGTCCAGGTGTACTTGCGGGGTGCGTTCATGCGCGTCGTGCCTCCAGGTGGATGTGATGAACCCCGCCGGCTGCGGGCAAGGAGGGGTATTCGGCCAGCGCCCACAGCCAGACCCATGTCCGGCCGCGCGTGGCGTGCGTGTAGAACGGCTGGCGGACCACCACGCCGGCCTCCCGCAGATGGGTCAGGTGGTCGTTCAACAGGCGGGCATAGATGCCGGTGCTGGCAGCCAGTTCTTCGATGGTGGCCGGGCCTTCGGTCAGCACGGCCAGGATGCGTTGGCGGGTATGGGTCCGCGGGCGCGCGCTGTGCGTGGCCGGCGGGTGCAGGGGACTGCGTCCACGGTTCATGGAAAGAGCGCCTCCAGCGCGGATTCGTCGATCTCCGGCAACAGCACCAGGTCGGCCAGGTCGCGTGCGTCCAGGCGCAGCCAACTGCCGTCACCGAAGCGCAGCTCGTGCGCTTGTTCCTGCACGTAGCAGTGGTCGTATTCGTAGATGCCCCATGCCGGCGGAAAACTCCCCACATAACCGCCCGGCGGTGGTGCGCCGATCACCCGCTGGTACAGGGCGGAACCCGGCCTCACCAGCGCGGCGCACATCAGGCTGCGCTCGCGCCGGGGGGCGGGAATGCGGTGCGAGAGCAGGGCCGTGGTGGGCTGGGCGTTCATTCGCGCAGGCCTCTCTCGCGGGTGCCGGCCAGAAGCGCGGCCAGGTCTTGGGCGATGTAGTCGGCCACTGCCGCCACGCCATTGGTACAGGCCGGGCCGCCGATGTACGCGTCCTCGTCCACCAGAGACAACAGGCGGGCGGCATCGTGGGCGCGCCACAGGCGGTCGACATGCTCGTCTTCCAGCAGCAGGCGGATGTCGCCATGCGCCGGATGCACGCTCAACGGTTCGGTCGGGGCTTGCGGCCAGGCGCGGGCGTCCATCAGAGCACCCCCTGTACATGCGCCCAGACCAGCCCGGCCAGGCCGATGAGGTAAGTGGCGATGAGGATGCGGTTCTCGCTGCGCGCCTGCGCGGGGGTCTGCCGGCCGTGCGTGCGCACGGCCGTGTCGTCGGCATCGGGTGCCATGGGCTTGCTCCTTGGTGAGTCGAATGGCCCCACCGCGGCGTTCTTAGGCGCGCGCAATGGGGAGTGCCGGGAGGCTAAGAACCCGTACCAAGCCGGGCGGACTTCTTCCCCGTTGCCGGGTCTTGTATCCGTCGCCCTCCCGGCGTGGAAGCCGGGCAGAAAAAAACCGCGATGCTGTCGGGCGCGGATGCCGCTTGGTTGGGAGTTCTTAGGCCCCGTATCACCCAAGCTAGGCCGAAGTTGCACCGCTGTCAAGCGTGGAACGCGGCGCGCCGTCATGCCAGTATCGGGGCCATCAGGGGATGGGGAAAAGGAGAGGGCCATGTCGCTGTTGGCAACGATCGCCGGGCTGCTGGCGCTGGTCCTGCTGTTGATTGGCGTGCTGGGGCTGCTGGCGCCGCGGCTGTTCCGCAACAAGACCACGGGAGAGGTGCCACGGCGCATGCAACTGCTGCCCGGCATCGCGATCATGGTGGTGCTGTTGCTGATCATCGCCGGCTGGGCCGATGACCGCGCGGCCACGGCCGCCCCTGCGGAGCCGGCCAACCCGGCCACGGCCGCGCCGTCCGCCAAGCCCACGCTCGGGCTCACGCCCCAGGCGTACGCCGCCAACTTCAACGCCCTGGCGCTGGCGGCCGAGGCCCAGCCCGGCGCGCTGTCAGGCGTCACCGCCGGCCCGGTGAACGACACCGCGCAGTTCGCCATCGATCCTAACCGCGCCGTGGTGCTCATCATCGACAAGCGCAGCGGCGCGGTCAGCAGCGTGTTCTTCATCGGCAGCGGGCAAGGCACGTTCGCCTCCGGCGCGGATGTTCTGATCGGCGCGATCCTCGCCATGCAGGCGGGCCTGCCGGCCGCCGAACGCGCGGGCGTGGCCGATGCCATGACCCGTCGCCTGCGCGACGTCGAGCCGGACGGCCCGGCGGTCGAGATCCCCGCGGGGGCGGCCCAGGTGACCATGTCGCTGTCCCCGGTCACCGGCTTCAACGCTACCCTCGGCCTGGCCGAAGACTGACGCCGCGCAACGGGCCGGCCCACGGCGGCGCCGCTCACGGCACCACCGCCTGCGCGGCGTCGCGTTCCCGCGCCTCTGCCTCGTTCGCCCGCTCGGCCTGCAGCAGCATCGCCCGGGCAATGGCCGGCCCCAGCGAACGCTTCAGGGCCTCCGCCTCGTCCGGGTTCATCACCATCGCCAGCGGCCCGGCGGAAATCGCGACATGGCCGGTGTCGCGCACATGCACGCGCGGCGGCGCATTCCACAGATTGGCGGACAGGAACATCAGGGCGCTCCTTGTGCAGGGGGAGTGAAGGGGGCGGCGTGCGCGGTCATCGCTTGTCGAAGACCCAGCACTTGAGGATGGTGTTGCCGTCGCTGACGGCGGAATGGCCGCGCCGCACGCGGCTGTTCACCGCCACGTTGGCGGCGTGCCAGCGGTAGCGCCGGCTTTCCCGCAACAGCCCGCGCAGGATGTTGAGGTCAGCCAGCTTCTGGCCCTTGAACGCGGCGCGTTGCGCCATCTCGTTGAGGTTCAGCGCCACCTGCGTTTCCGGCGTATTGGAGTGATTGAGACTGGGCATGTCGCTGGTCGCCTCCAGGTACTCGTAGGCTTCCCAGAACTCCTGCACCAGCGGATGGTCCGCGCTGATCGCCTGCTGTCGTTCCAGCGCCCCGGCCACCAAGGCATTGCGGGTGGCGATGACCATCTCGTCGCTCAACTTCACCACCTTTCGCAGCGCATCCAGCAGCGCCAGCATCTGCGCGTGGTTCTTGATCACCCGCTCGATGCGCAGGTCGTCGCGCGCCCGCAACTGCCCCTCGAAGAACCGCGAGCGCTCGGTCACCGTGTCCAGGATCGACGCTTCCGCGCGCAGCGCGCGCAGCAGGAACTGGCTGACGTTTTCCACCCGCAGGGCGTTGAGGTTGTCGGCGGCGATGCGGCTCTCGCCGGTGGCCTGCGGGCGCACGAAATGCAGCTTGACGATGCGGGTGATGATCGCCTCGCTGGCTTCCACCGCCTGGTTCTGGCTGATCACGATCGTGCCGCGGAACGGCGGCTCGTAGGTGTCGTTGCCGCCGTTGCGCACGCCGCGGGTGCGCAGGGTGCCGCCGCCGTAGTAGTCCTTGAGTTCGTCCCAGTCGAAGCTGCGCGCATGCGCCTTGTCCGGCGCGCTGCGGTCGGCCTCCAGCAGCACCGAGGGCATGTTCGATGTCTGGCCCATCGCGCGGGCGCGGCCGGGCGACGATGATTTGGCCGGGTCGAAGCCTTCGTAATCCTTGCGCCCGAACAGCTTCCACAGGAAGGTGATCAGCGTGGTCTTGCCGCTGCCGGCCTCGCCGGTCATCTCAAGGAAGGGAAAGCTCTCGTGGCGGTCGCGGATCTGCTCCGCGAACAGGCTGCCGAACCAGAACGCGAGCGCGACGATGCCGTGGGTGCCGAAGCACGTCCACAGCCAGTCCAGCCATTCGCCGCGCTCTTCGTCCGGATCCGGGTTGATGCACAGCCGGATCGATTTCTGCGTGCTCTTCAACTGCAGCTTGTCGAACTCGAAGAAATCCTCGGCGTTGATCGGGATCACCTCGCCCTGGCGCACGGCGACATCGCCCAGCAGCCAGGCCCCGTGATCGATGCTGTAGCCGACGAAGTCGATGGACTGCACGGTCTTGATGCCCGTGAACTGCTCTTTCAGGTAGGCGATCAACTGGTTCTGCGTGCCCTCGAACAGCGCCCCGCCGGAAAGCGCGGCCAGCCGGTCCTGGAAGGCGGGCGCCTTCAACACCTGTTGCGAGGTGAACGTGCCCTTGACCGCGGGGCGCCCGTCGCCGGGCAGCACGCGCAGGAAGTACCAGGCCTCGTCGGTGACCTCGTGCCGCTGGAAATACAGCACCTCCGGCACGCAATTGAAGATTTCGTTGATGCCCGCCGCAGCGCGCATCAGCTCCTGCTCCATCGAAGCCTCGATCTCGTCGACCTCGACCTGCATCGATTTCGCCCGCTCGGTCCGCATCTTCTGGAAAGCGCTTTCAGAGAAGGAAAACCAGAACACCCGGCTGCCGTAGCGCAGCGGGAACTCGCGCCGCTGCGTGCGGCGGTACATCAGCAGGCCCTTCGCCATCGGCGTGGCCGCCAGCAGCAGCGCCCCGTGGTAGCGCGCTTCATCGATCTCCGCTGCCCAGTCCGCCGCCGTGTCGTCGCCGCCCCCGCGTGCGTCGGTGCGCAGGTGCAGGTCGTTCCAATCCACCTTGCGGCCGGTGCGCTGCGGGATCTGCGCGGCATCGCACTCGAACCCCAGCCGCGCCGCCCGTTTCGCGTGCTGCACGGTATAGGCGTGGGCGCCGGGCTCGTTGTCCAGCGCCCATACCAGCTTCGGCAGGTGGCCGGGGCGCGAAGCCGCAAGCGCCTTCAGCGAATCCTCCGGATAGGCGTTGCTGCTCAACGCGGCCACCGCGCAGATGCCGTGTTGCAGCAGCGCGATCGCGTCGAAGATGCCCTCGACGATCCACACCTCCGGCGCGGTCTTCATCAACCCCGCCGCCATCGGCGCGCACCACCACACGCCCTTGTAGCTGGCGCCGGTCTGGAAGCCGGCCTTGCGCTTGCCGAAGCGGTGCGGCCGGTCGATGATCCGCTCCCACCAGCCGCCGCGTTCCAGCGCGAAGCGCACCGTGGCGCTGCCGGCCTTGAGCTGGCCGTTGTAGTAGTGGTCCTGCGTGTAGAGCCCGGCCAGGGGCGCCAGGTCGAAGCCGCGGCTGTAGCGCAGGTAGGCATCCGCGGCGGCGGTCGGTGATTCCGTGGTCTGCGGGAAACGCCGCGACCAGTCGTCGAAGAGATCGTCGTAGAGATCCTTGACGTGCCACTCGCGCCCGCATTTCTCCTGCCGCCCGCAGCGGATCACCCAGGGCGCATCGTGGCTGGCGTACAGCTCCTTCTTGCCGCAGTTCGGGCATTTGCCCCCCCGCAGGTAGCGCGCACTGCCGGCCACCTTCATGCCGTAGTCGCGCTGCAGGCGTTCGATCACCCGTGCGCGGATGTCTTCGGCCATCCCCTTCATGGGCGCTGGCTTCGGATCGGGGAAAGAGGCGGGGTTGAGGGCATGTCATTGGCCGGATTCGGGCAAAAAAGACCCGTCGCCGGCAACAGGGATGCCGGCGCGGGAGGAGCAACTCACGGGGATGAAGCGGAAACGGTCAGCCGGCGGGTGGGCTGCCCCGGGTCAGCGCCAGCAGGCGCGCGATGCTGATCATGTGGCGGGTGCCGAGGCGGGTGTCGTTGACCACGACCATGCGCGAGGTGGAGCGGTCGATGTCGATGAAGCCGTCCACCGCCTCGTCCATGCTGGCGCGCACCTGCATGGCGGTCTGTTCCGCGTCGGCGCGGCTCAAGCCGTGGGTGTCGGCAAGATGCTGCGCGCAGCGGTCCACCATGCGGTCGGTGTCGTGCGCGAGGTGCTGTGCATCGTGGAGGCCGTACCAGCGCTTGGCGGTGCCGATGGGGAGTGCCTGCGAATCGTTCATGGGGTCAATTCTCCAGAGCGAGCGTGAGCTGCACTTGCAGCAGCGAAATGTTGATGTGGCGTGACAGCGGCAGTGGAATCTCGGCATCGGGCGTGCCGCTGGGCGAGAGCGTCCGCAGCGCTTCCAGCCCGCTGATCCACACGTGTCCGCAGATCGGGTTCCGGCATTGATAGGTGACTTCCCGGTACAGCGGCGTCATCTCGACGCTGTGCCGTATCGATGCGCTCTGCCGACAGTGCGGGCAGCGCATGGCGGGGCCCTTGCTCATGCACGGGCACCCTCCCGGGGTTCGGTGGCGCTGTCGTCGCGCTTCATTCCCAACAGCACGGCGGCGCGGTGCGATTGACCGCGATAGGCCTTGGTGCCGCCGTAAAGGACCTTGCGCACGACATTCGGCGACAGCTCGTACTGCTGGGCGAACTCGGCATGGGTCAAGCCGTTCTGCCGGAGCCAGGCCGTCGCCTGCTTCGGCGTGCGCAGGCGGGTGCGGCGCTCGGCTTTTTTCCCACGGTCCATTTCCGGCCTATATTCGGGTGTGTTCCGGCGACTTTATGAGTAATTGATTACGCAGTCAATAGGAGAATGTCATGTCGATAGGACAAAGACTGAAACAGGTCAGGAAGGCCCGTCACCTCAACCAGGAGGCCTTCGGGTCGATGGGCGGCGTCAGCCGCAAGATGCAATCGCTCTTCGAGAGCGACGACAGCCTGCCGAATGCGGCGTATTTCATCAGCTTGCAGCGCAGTGGTCTGGATGCCGGCTATCTGTTGACCGGCAGCAGTGCGTTGACCGATCCGCTGGAGAATGAACTGCTGCGGCGTTTCCGTGGCGCCTCCGAAGAGATGCAGGCCGCCGCTTTGCGGTTGCTGGAATCCAGTGCAGTCCCCGCCGGCGGCGGGGTGAAGATCGCGGGTGGGCGCCAAGGCCAGGTGGTGTCCGCGCGCCGCGTCAGGCAGAACCGCACGCGCATCGACATGGGGCAGGAAAAAAAACCGCCGAAGCCCTGATCCATCGCGTCGCGCAACTGGTCTCCGGCGACCTGCAGATCGGCAACGCCATCTTCAACCTGTGCGGCGCATGCGTCGTGCCGTACGCGCATGGCACCCGGCATGGACGGCACCCTGCGCGCGACCCCAACGATCCGGCTTGCGATGCGCACGCCCCGCACTCGATACGTTCATGCCGTTGTGCACCCGGCACGCGCCGGGCAAGGGCGAAGGGCGCGACCGGCTAACGCCGTACCCGCGCCTCCATCTCAAGTTGGGTGCGGAACCCCTGCGCGCCGGTAACGGTGTGCACCGCGCGCTCGACCAGCCATTCGGTCGCATCCATTTCCGGCTTGAATCCCTGCACGCGTACCGGCTGTTCCGGATAGATGTCGGCGCGGCCATGGGCCAGATTCAATGTCAGCTTGGCACCGCCACGCTGGACGCGGTTCCATTCCGCATCCGCATGTTCGCGCGCCTCCTTTTCGCTGCCATAGGTGCGCTTGAGGCGCTTGGCATTGCCGTTGCCGCCGGACGTGACGGTACGCTTGCGCGCCCCGGCGCCATCGTCCCATTGCGCGCTGACGCCGTCGTAGCGGTCGCGGTCGGCCTCGCTCCAGTCGTGGCTGTCGCCGTCGCTGCGCTTGAGCGAGACGCCCGGCAACTGCAGGCCGGAGGTCGTGACACCCGCGCCGATGGGCGAGAACAGCAGCGCGCCGGCCTTCACCGTCGCCATTGCGTCGAACCTGTCGCCGAGCCGGGTCAGGAAATGCACGTCGCTCTCGTTGGTCTGGTCGATGTGGGCGATGTCGATGCGCGCCAGTTCCGGCGCGATCCGCGCCTGCAGCCCATGCTCGCCGGCCAGCGTCTGCAGGATCTGTCCGAGCGTCGTCGCGTGCCAACTGCGGGCCCGGCGGTTGCGGAGCTGGTGGGTCAGGTCGGCGCTGCGTGCGCGCACGGTGACGATGTCCGGCGGCCCACTGTGTCCGCATTCGTCGACCTTGAACCGGCCCTTCTCGATCAATCCACTCGCCGCCCAGCCCAGCGCCACGCTGATTTCCGCGCCGCGCTGCGGCAGGTCCAGGGCACCGTCGTGGTCGTGGATCTTCAGATCGAGCTGGTCGGCCTCCTTGCCGCGTGCCTCGGTCAGCGTCAATTCCAGCAGGCGAGGGCGGAAGCGCTCGGTCAAGTCGCGGCCATCGACCAGCACGCGCCATGCAGGTGCGCGCGCGGTATTCATGCCGATGCGCCACCCACCGTGGCGTCTTCATCGCCGTCGCGCAGCAGCGATAGCTGGAACTCCACGCGGCGCGGCACGCCATCGGCGAAGAACAGCGTGCGGGTTTCGTCCAGGCCGGTGATCGCGTAGCTGCCGTAGACCGCGCCGGTGCCGTCGACCAGCGCCAGCGCCTCGCCCTTGTCGGCCAGCGCGCGCAGATCCTCGAGCGAGGCGAGGGTGCCCGTGAGTTCGGGCGCCACCAGCCCCGCGAGCGTGATGGTGTCTTCGCCGGGGCCGAGGTATTGCCGCGCCGCCCGCGCGCCGACGCGCTCGCTGGTCGGGTGTCGCCAGGCGCATTTTCGCTGCAGCTCGTTGAAGCTGGCAGTGGACATCGAGAAGACAAAAGTGCCGAGAGCCATCAGCATGCACGCGCCCTCATTCGTCCGTCAGCCGACTGCGGCTGCGCGCGGCCTTGCGGCGCTCGGCCTCGGCCAGCGCATCCAGCACCGCGCCGCGCACGTCCGCCACCTGTGCGTTGCCGCCGACGCTGATGCTGATGTGGTAGGTGTCGCCCGCGCCATGCGCGCCCGGTCGGTTGTGGGGCAACGGCCCGCGGCTGTCGATGGCGAAAGGCGCTGCGGCCAGCGCCGGCAGTGCCGCGCCGGTGCCAAGTGCCAGCGCGGCGCCCGCCTTGCGCAGGCGCACGGCCAGATCGTCCACCTGCGCCAGCGGCCCATTGCGTCCGCCGCGCAGGCCGCCCGCCAGCCCGCTCATCAGGTGCCGGCCGTAGCCGGCGAACACGCGCGACGGACTCCGGATGCCGAAGAATGCGGCGAACCGCCCGCCGATGGATTTTGCGATCCCGACGATGCCGTCGCGCACCGCGTCCTTCATGCCGATGATGCCGCGCAGCAGCCCTTGCATGAGCTGGCTGCCGATGCTGGCGAACTGGGCGGGCAGGCTGAAGAACGCATCCTTCATTCGCGTGCCCACGCCCTTGAGGTAAGCGCCCAGGCGTTGCGCGGCCCCCTGCACGGCACCATCGATGTCGCCCAGCAGTTGCTTGCCGCCGGCCTTGATGCCTTCCCAGTTGCGGTAGATCAGGTACGCGGCGACGGCCAGCAGCCCGACAGCGATGAACACCGGGTTTGCCAGCAGCGCCATGCCCAGCCGCGCCATCGTCCCGATGATCGAAAGCGCGCCGCGCGCCACCCAGCCGGTCAACCGGGCGATGGCGCCGCCGCCGGCCTTCAGCAAGCCCAGAAAGCCGGTGCCGCCGGAGAGCAGCATCACCACGTTGTGCACCGCGCCGAAAGCCCAGGCCATCATGCCCAGCGGCACCAGCAACGCGCCGATCATCGTCACCAGCGCGGCGCCGCCGATCGTTACTGCCAGCAGACCCTTGGCGACCGCCGGGTGGGCCTCGGCCCAGGCGCTGAAGCGGTCCATCAGCCTGCCCGCCCAGTCCGCCAGCGTGTTCAACATCGGCAACAGTTGGGTCCCCGCGGTGACCGCCAGCTTGTTGAGCTTGTTCCGCAACAGTACGGTCGCATTCTCTGACGTGGCCGCGCGCGCCTCGTATTCTTTCTGCATCGACCCGGCGTAGCGCGACTTGTCGCCGACCTTGCCGAAGTTCGTCTCCAACAGCTCCAGATTGGTGAGCAGCGGCGCGATGGCACCGACCGATTCGCGGCCGAACAGCTTGGTGAGCACGCCGGACTGCGCCGCCTTAGGCAACGACTGCAGGCGCTTGAGCACCGTCAGGATGGCCCCGCCGGCGTCATTCTGCATGGCTTGCGACATGCTGACCGCGTCCAGCCGCAAGGCCGCGAAGGCGGCACGCTGCGATCGCGTGGCGGCCTTGCCGGCGGTCAGCGTGAGCATCAGGTTCTTGACGCCGGTCGCGGCGATCTCATCCTCGATGCCGGCGGCGGCGACGGTGGCGCCCAGTGCGGCCACCGGGCCGCTGCCCAGGCCGGCGACCTCGCCCAGCGCGCCGATGCGGTTGACGATGGCGCTGATCTTCTGCACGTTGGCCGGGCCGGTGTTGCCCAGGTAATTGATCTTGTCGGCGAGCGCGACGACCTCGTCCTGGTTCATCCGGAACGCGGTGCGCCAGGTCGCCATGGTCTGCCCGGCCTCGGCGGCCTCCTGGTCGAAGGCCACGCCCATCCTGACCGCATCGCCGGCGAAGCCGAGCAGCTCCGCCCGCGCCACGTTCGCCTGGCCGGCGGCCGCCACGATGGCCGCGATGCCCTCCGCCGCCATCGGCATGCGACCGGACATGTCGAGGATGTCCCGGCCCATGGCCTTGAACTGCCCGGGGTTCTCGAAGTCCACCACCTTGCGGACATCCGCCATGGCCGACTCGAAGCGCATGGCGGCAGCCACCGGCAGCGCACCCGCGCGCACCACGCGGGCGCCGGTGTAGGCCATGCCGGTGCCGACGGCCGCGACACTCTGTCCACGGCTTTCCAGTTTCGCCGCCCGTTCGCTCGCTTTCTGCAGGCGGCGCGCGCGGTTTTCCTGCTCGGCGATGGCGCGGGTGGCGCGGGCGACCTCGCCACGCAGCTCGCGCTGTCGCTGGCCGAAGCGGTCACTGGCGATGCCGGCCTTGTCCAGCGATGCCTTCAGCCCGTCCTGGTTGGCCTTCAACCGCGCCTGTTGTTGGGTGAGCCGCTGCGCGCCGGTTTCCGCTTTCTTCAACGCGTCGCGCTGCCGGCGCAGCGCATTGCCGGACTTGTCGGTCTCGGTCTCCAGCGCGGCCAGTTGCCGTTTCAGGCGGTCGTAATTGACGAAGGCCGCGATGCTCGCCTTTTCGCCCTGCATCGCGGCCTTCTGCATGGCCTGCGTCTGCTGCTTGAGGGCGGTGCGGGCGGCGTTGCGGCGGCCGCGCAGTTCCGCATGTGCGGCCGATTCGAGCTGCAGCTTCTCGGTCAATGCCGCCTGTTTGAGCCGTGCCGCGTCCAGGTCCCGGCCCACGCCCTTCAACTGTGCGCGCAGCCGTGCATAGTCGGATAGCTGGCTCTGCTGGGTCTTGAGCACCTTCAGCGATGCATGCGCATCGCGCACGGATTTGGATACCGCCTTTGCGCCGGCCGCCACCTGCTTGAACGGGCCGCTGGCCTGGTCCAGCGCCTGCAGCATGACGAAGAGCTGGAGCCTACCGGACACGGCAGGCCTGCCGCGCGGCGGCGTTTAGATGCGGGCGATGCGCTCGGCGCGCTGGATGCGTTCGGCGCGGCGGCGGCGAACCTCGGCCAGCCAGGGCGAGATCGGCTCGACGTCGGCTTCCGGAATCGTCATGTCGCGGCGCGGGAACAGGCGGCCCGTCAGCGGGCAGATGATCCGGGCCAACAGCACTGTCCAGGCCAAGGCCAGCAGCAGCGAGAGGATGACGATCAGCGCGTTCACGGGTGCAGTATCGCATCAATCGGTTTCCCAGCGTTCACGCGCTTTTTCGCGCCAGTCCATCAGGACTTCCAGCGGCATGTCGTCCAAGACGGCCGGCGGCCAGTGGAAGATCAGGGCGATGTCGGCGTAGGCGTCCTCGACGCATCGAGGGATTCGGAGACCGTCGCCCGCTCCGCCGCCGTCATGAAAAAACCCAGGACCTCGCTGCCGAGCTGCATCAGGTCCTGCGGCGACAGTTGCGCTGCCTCGGCTTGCGTCAGGATCGGCGATGTGATGCGCGGCAGGAGCGTGATCAGCGCGGTGATGTCGAGCTGGGTCAGGCTCACCAGGCTGAGGCCGCGCAGCTCGCCTGAGTTGGGTTTGCGCAGGGCCAGTTCGCTGATTCGGGTATCGCCGCGGGTCAGCGGTTCGTCCAGCACCACGACGCCGGCGCGCGGCGTGACGGGTTCGGTCTGTGGGGTCTTGGTCATCGTGTTCTCAATCTGTGCTGTCGAGCGTCCATGCAGCGCATGAACGCCCCGGGGTTCAAGTGAAGGCGATCAGCCGCCGACGATCGCGCGGGCCTCGGCCGTGCGGTCGACGCCTTCGACGATCTCGATGCCGTTGACGATGTCCAGTTCCACCACCACCGCGCCGTCCACGATCAGCTTGTAGTAGGTGCAGGTGGTCTTGACCGCGAACTCGGTGTCGTCGCCCTGTTTCGCGGTGCCCGGATCCACCTCGGCATGGCGGCCGCGGATCACCACCTCGACCGCCTGCGTGCCTTCCTCGTCTTCGCGCTGGTACGCGCCGACGAAGCGCAGCATGGCCGCATCGTGCCGCGGCGCGGCGTACTGGCGGAAGATCGGGCGCATGAAGCCGCCGTACTTGTGCTCGATCTCGATCTCGTCCTGCCCCATGTCCACCTTGGCCTCGCCGGTCATGCCGGCGCCTCGGTAGCCTTCCAGCAGGCGCTTGAGCACCGGCAGCTTCACTTCGACGCACTGGCCGAGAAAGCTCTCGCCATCGCCGTAGACATTGAATCGTTTCAGCTTGCGGGGCAGGCCCATGGTGTCTCTCCGTTCAGTCGGTCGTGTGGGGGAAGCGCGGCGTCAGGGCGGCGGTCAGCCGTTGACCTGGCTGCCGAAGTCCAGCAGGTAGCGGTCGGTGATGCGCTGGCGCAGGGTCAGGTCTTCCAGCGGCGGCGTGGGCGTGTAGTCGAAATCGAGGATGACCTTGCCGCCGGCGAGCTGTGCGCTGGTGTTCGGCTCTTCGTCGTACCACATCGATCCGCCCAGCATGTAGCCCTGGCCGACCAGCGCGCGGATGCGCGCGTTGCCGGTTTCGACGATGTCCTTGACCAGGTGCGGCGACATCGGCTTGCCGATGGCAAATGCGCTGGCATCGGCCACCACGTCGCCGAGGATCTGCCCGGTTCGCACCGCGCTCTCGAAAGCGAACAGCGGCTCGGCGCTGCAGGTGCGGCTGCCCCAGAACCGGAAGCCGTTGTTGCGGACGATGGTGGTGACGTTGTTGCTGTTGAGATAGTTGGCGTCGGTCGCTTCATTGCGCAGGTCGAAATAGACATCGCGCGAGGTGCCGGTGATGCCGTTGATCTCGATGTTGGAGATCGTCTTGTTCCAGCCCATCTCCTGGTCCGCGCGGGCGCGCACGCCCAGCGCACGGGCGGTGGCGTAGGCCGTGGTGCTGGCGTTGGTGACAGTGTCCCAGGCCAGTGCATCCGGCCAGATCACCATCAGTTCGCGGTCGCCGAAGTCGCCGCCGTAGGCCACCGCGTCTTCCTTGTTCGCGCTGGCGCCGGCGCTGACGTAGGCCATGCCGCGCAGTTTCTTGGCGAGCACCGCCAGCGCGGCGGCCACCGGCTGGGTGTCCAGGCCCGGGGCGCCCAGGATGCGCGGGCGCACGCCCAGCGTCATCTCGGCCGCGAGCAGCGCCTGCATGCCGGTGAACACGCCGTTGACCGTGCCGCCGATCACGTTGCTGGTGGTCTCGGCATCGCTCGCGCCCTCATCCACGCGTACCACGACGACGAAAGGGCTGCACTGGTCGGCGATGCCCTGCAGCGTCTTGCGCAGCGTGCCGGTGCTGCCGGCCTTGCCCAGCGCCGCCTGCAGGTTGGTGATCAACACCGGCTTGTTGAGCGGGAAGAATGCGGCATCGGCATCGTCGGCGGTGGCGATGGCGCCGATGATCGCGGTGGAAATCATCTTCGCGGGACGTGCGCCCTCGTTGACTTCGATGATGCGGACGCCGTGGTGAAAGAGGGCCATGAAAGGACTCCTGCGATTAAGGGATCGGGACGGTGAAACGGGCTTGCGTTCCCGCGCGGGCGCTGTCGGTGCGCTGCCCGGTGACGTTCAGTGAGAAGCTGCCGGCGGTATCGCCGGCAATCAGCTCGAGGCGGGTGATGCGGATGCGTGGCTCCTGCCGCGCCAGGGCGGTGGCGCTGGCGCCGTACAGGCGCACGCGGCTGCCGGCATTGGCCGGGGCATCGATCAGCAGCGGCAGCAGGCTGCCGTAGTCGCGGCGCATGACGCGCGTGCCGGTGAGCGTGCCGAGGATGTCGGCGATCGACTGCGCCAGGTGCGCATCGCCTTCGAGCCGGCGGCCGGTGCGGGCGTCCATGCCGATCATTGCGGTGCACCGGAAACGCTGCTGCCGGTCTGCACGCCCAGGTGCTTGTGGCCCTTCAGGCTCTTGCCGCCGCCGATGACATCGGTCTGCGCGGTCAGCGTCTTGCTCACGCCGACATCGCCGTTGAACTGGCTGTCGCCGTTGACCTTGAACGGGCCCGTGAACTCGAAGCCGCCATCGGCATGCAGTTCCACTTTGCCGCCGCCCGCCAGCGTGCCCGTGAGGCGATGCGCGGCGTGGTTGTACTCCAACACGGTGCCGTCGGGGAACGTGCGCATCCAGACATCGGGCGATGCACTGGGCGCGGGGAACCTGTCGGAGAAGAAACCGCGCTGCACCAGCCCGCCTTCCAGCGCGCCGCCGGGGCCGAACACCAGCACCGCCTCGCCCAGGCTGGGCGGGGACCACTCGAGCGTCTCGCCGGCGCAGGGCGTGAACCAGGGGAGCCAATCGGTGCGAACTTCACCGATGTCGACCCGGCATCGCGCGGCCTGCAGGTCCAGGTCGGCCACGGTGCCGCGCTGGATCAGGTTCTGGAACTGGCGCGCGTTGTCTTCAGGTGCATCCATGGCAGCGATGCTCGCGTGCGCTGCGCCCGATGGCACGCCGCTGCGGCTGTGAATCAAGCGATCACAGTCGCAGCGGCCACGCGCATCGAATATCGGCAAGTACAGCATCGGCGGGCTGACGCGCCAGGGTTCGCTGCGCAACAGCGGGTAGCCGGCGACGGCGAAGGCATGGGCCACCAGCTCGCTGCAGAACCAGCGTGCGTCGTTCTGCCAGGCGCTGCGGCGCAGCCCGAAGCCGGCCAGGCCGATCCAGTCGTAGGGCTTGCCGAGCTGCGCCCGTGCGGCGGCGATCACTGCGGCCGGAGCGGGGCACGGAATCGTGACCAGCTCGTACTGGTCGCACTGCGCGATCATGTCGTCCAGCGCGCGCTCGACCACGCCATGCACGCCCGCTTCGATCACCGTGCCGCCGGGCACGACGATGCCGCAGTGCGACCAGCGCGACCACAGCAGCGCACGCAGCGCGGCCGAGCCGAGCGCGCGGCGGCGGGTGAAGACGACGGTGACCGATGCGGGGATCACAGCCCGGCCGGGCGCTCGTGCGGCTGGATTGCGGCGTCGAGGATTTCGCCGGCGCGCCCCGCGGACAGCAGGCCGATGGTTTCGAGCTGCTGCACGCCGCCGCGGGTGTCCCCGCGCGCGAGGTCAATCCACGTGGCGGCCTTGACGTCGTCCTGCATCACGCGCAGCGCGGCCGCCTGCTGGCGTTGCGCAGCGGTGGCGGACGGGTTGTCGAGCGAGGACATTTCCAGCGCGACGCGCTCGGGCTGCGTGAAGCGGTTGAGAAACGCCAGCGGGGTGATCCGGCGGTCTTCCGGCATCGGCGCCGGCGCCGGCGCCGGCGGGGGCGTCCACTGGCCGGGCGCGCTGCGCGTCCAGCCGATGGCGGGCTTCGGGTCGGCATCGGTGACATCGTCGGCATCGGGAAACCCGGCGACATCGTCATCCGCGACGCCGATGATGTTGTCGATCACGTCGCCGTCGTAGAGCGCAAGTTCGCGCATTAGAACCCCTCCTCGATTTCGATCAGCGCAAAAGCCGGGCCGCCGGCACCGGAAGTGACCGGCGTTGCCCCGCCCGACGTCCACACGCTGCTGCCGCCGTAGCCGTAGCCGGCACCGGCGACGGCGCTTACGTCAGCTTGCAGATACATCGAGCGTGGTGCCGGACTGCCGAACACTGAAACGCCACCGATGCCGGCGGCCGGTGTATTGCCGACAACTCCCGATAGCCCGGCCGCCAGGGTGCCGCCGCCGCCGAAGGGGCCGCTCGCGCTTGTCATCGCAGTGCCGGGGCCAGGACCCCCGCCGTCGCTGAACGCGTGCCCGCCGGGCATCGCAAGCCCGCCCATGTGGGCGTTTGCGCTGCTGCCGTTGCCGCCACCGTTGAGCCGCACGAGCCTGCTGCCGACCTCGACGACCAGCGAGCCGGCGGGGTTGCCGCTCGCTGCGGCATTCGATGTCACGGCCGCGCCCGGAAGCCCGAGCGTCAGACTGAAGCTCGTGGTTCCCGCTGGGATCGGAATCGGGTGGCGCAGCGCGTAGGCACCGGCGCCGCCCCCGCGGCAAGTTGGGATGTCTGCACCGATATTGCCGGACGCCCCGGCCGCCGTGCCGGTCAAATACAGCATCGCACGGCCGCCGACGGCCCACGCCGGCAACATGATGCTGCCGACTGGGGTCAGGGTGAAGGGCGCGTAGACGTGGCGGCGAGGCGCGCTCGATTGCAGGCTTCCGTAGCGTTCCATCAGGCGTATTCCTCGAAACCGCGGACCTGCGCGTCGATCCCGGCGGCGGATGCGCGGACCGTCACGATCTCGCCCGCGCTCAAGGGCACCCGGTTCCAGCCTGCGGTGGCGTTGGCGGGCACGGTGAGCTTGTCGAAGCATTCGCCGGCCGCTGGCCCGTTCCCCGGGAGTCCCGTCCGGATCGATATCTCGACCGTCAGCTCCGTTGCGGTGGTGTTGAAGAAATGGAGGGTCGCGGTCGCCACCTTTGCGGCGGGCACGGTGTAAAGATTGAGGTAGGCGGCAGCAGGCAGTGCCGCGCGACCGAGGCGTCCGGACATGCGTCAGGCTCCGTTGCGATAGTGGCGGAAGGGGCGGTCGCGGCGGAATGCGGCCGCGACGCGGGCGTCGACATCGTCAAGCGTCGCGAGCACCAGGCTGGGATCGATCAGCACCGTGATGTTGGCGGCAGGCGAGATTTCCGCCTCGGCTTCCACGACCACGTCATGCGATTCGCCGGCATCGAACGCCGGTTTCTCGAACGCCGTGCAGGTGCCGAACAGGATCATGTCGCCGGCCGCGTCGAAGATGCCGATCTCGCGCGCGCTGAAGCCGCCGACCTCCGGCGGCAGAACGCCGCGGAACACCATGCGCGCGGGATACGCGGCATGCCGGCCGATGGACGACAGCCCGACGCGATGCACTTCATGCACCAGCGCCGTGCGCGCCGGGTCCAGCGCGACCACCGCGCCGGCCCCGTCGCCGAAGGCCATCGATGCGAAGGCGACCGGCGGCCCGCCGGTTTCCGCCGCGGCGATCTTGGCCGCGCCAAGCGTGGTGGGGATGCAGCCCAGGCTCATGCGATGGCTCCGGCAGGATGCAGGGTGACACGGCGCGCGAAGCGCAGCGGCCCGCCGATGTACAGGTGCCCGCTGCTGCGCGCCACGAGAGAAACGCGGCGCAGGTGCGAGCGGACGTTTTTCGCGGACAGGGCGATGCGTTCGAGTTCCGCGTACAGCCCCGGGGTGATGCCGCGCGCGTCGATGTCCGCCTCCACCGCGAAGGTGGCGCGCGGGGCCGGCGGCGATTCATGGAACCATTCGACGACGCGCGTCACGTAGTCCAGCGCGGCAAGCCCCTGGCGCACCGCGCCGGCGGTGCCCTTGACGCGATGGACGCCAATGCTGGCGCGGATCGCCGCGCGCTTGCGATCCTCGGTCCAGTCTGGATCCCATTCGTCGGTGCTTACCGCGGCAGCCAGTACCGGCAGCAAGGCCTCCGGGCAGGTATCGGGGTTCCACAAGCTGCGTTGAGGCGCGGGAATCGCGTCGACAGGCGCGCGCAGGGCCATCTCCAGCGCGCGTTCCAGCGGCGTGGCGTTCGCCGGCAGCAGACTATTCATCGTAGCCCCCGTGGTCGACCGTGATCGCATTGGGATGGGCGCACTGGTGACGGGCAACGATGATGTCCGCCGCCGGCGATGCCAGCTCCACGCGCTGTACGCCTTCCGGATGCAGCGCGGCAATGATGGCCGTGCGGGTCACGTCGCGGCCGAGCCGGCGCACGTAGCCCAGATGCAGGTCCAGGCGGCGCAACGCCTCGGCGCGGATCATCGCGCTGTCCGGGCCGGGGTACGTGTACAGCGTCGCCTCGATCTCGAACTGCAGGATCTGGGCGGACTGCACCGTGACGTGGTCGCTCAAGGGGCGCACGGCATCGGCCGAGAGCGCGGACTCCACGCTCGCCAGCAGGGCCGGCGATGCACTGCCGTCGCCATCGCGCGAGAGCACGCTCACCCGGACATCGGTCGGCCAGGCGGCGGCATCCATCGCGGCGACCATCGCGTCCGTCAGCACGGCAGGGGCGGCATTGTCGGCCAGCACCTGCAGCACCAGGGCGCGGATGTCGGCCGGCGGCGGGCTGCTTGCGCTGGCATCGAGCACGCCGGGGTCGGCGGCGAGTGCGTGGTAGACGTAGGCCCCTTCCGGCCCGGCCACCGAATAGCCTTCCGGCGCCAGGGCCACCCGCGTGCGCAGCTCGGCATCGCCTTCCCACACGGCCGGTGTGCCGGCGACGGGATCGGCGGCGGCAATCAGCCGACGGCCGACGCCGAATAGCGCGGCCAGGTTGTCGAGATCGGCGCCGACCGCGAACGGCAGTAGCACGGCGCGGCAGGCATCGTTCTGCCGCTGGCGTTCGATCAGCACGCTGTAGGCGACGGCGTCGATCAGCTTGATCGCGGGATCGGACGGGAGCAGCGCGTTGAACTCGGGCATGAGGGCGCGCAGCTGCGCGACCACGCCTTCGCGCACGCTCTCGAAATCCAGCGGCTGCACGACCTCCGGCGGTGGCAGGCGCGAGAAATCGATCGCGGTGAAGGGGGCTTGTTCGGGCATGGCGGGTAGCGTGGCGGGCGCCCTCCGTGGGCGGCAATGGCGGTGGGCTGTGAATCGAGGGGCTACATGCCGGTGAGGTGGTCCAGCAGCAGGCGCTTCACCAGCGCGTTGTCATCGGTGGTGAAGCCGAGCAATTCACGCCGGGCGTAGCGGACGCGGCGCTGCCCCCGTGCAGGTGCGTCCATGCCGCCCTCCTGGTGGATGCGCGCCATGCGCTCAACCCGGTTGGCGAACTCAAGCGCCACGCCGGCGGGTTGGGCTTTCACCTTGAGAAAGCGTGCGGTGCGCAGGCGGTGGAACATCGCTGCGCGGCGACGGATGCCGCCGCGGGCCTCGCGGTTGCGCGGGGCATAGGGCGATCCATCGGGGTTCTGCTGGGCCGCGATCCGGCGCGCCTGGCTGCGACGCAGTTCGATGCCGATGCGACGCGCCAGTTTGCGCCGCTCGGCTGCCGTGAGGCGCGCCAGCAGTGGCGCGACCCAATCCTCGATCTGTTCGAGCCGGGCCATTCAACCGGCCTCCGGCTCGTCCCACGCGCCCAGATACTCATCGCGCAGCCACACTTCCCAGCGCCCGGGGCCGAAGCCGGTCCCCTCTTGCGCGGGTTCCTCGAAATGCTTCACGTCCAGCATGCCGGGCGCATCCGGGCGTGGGCGCAGCGATACCGCCTCGCTCACCGGCACGCTGATCTCGATGTCCACGGCCGTGTTGCTGAGGATTTCCGCCTCGAAGCGGATCTGTTCGCGGCGCTCGGGATTGCCGAGCAGTTCCGGCTGGTTGCGTGCGATCCAGCCCAGCACCGCCACGAACAGCGCGTCCGGGTGGCCCGCGTAGTCGGTGACGATCGCCGTCAACTGGAAGTTGTACTCGAACGACAGCCGCCCCGGGACAGCGGTGGCGTTGATGTGGCCTTCCTTCAAGAACACCAGCAGGCGGTCGGGATCGCGCGCCAGCTCCGGCACGGCGGCCAGCAGTTGCGCGCGGAAGCTCTCGGTCTTGAGCATCAGTGCTTGTCCCCGGAGGCCAGCCCGCGCACGTAGTCCTGCAGCGCGGTCAGTTGCGCGGCGGTTTCGTGGTAGAGGGTGTAGTTGGCGGCGACGGTTTCGGCGACATCAGAGAGTGCAATGCCTTCGGCGGGCGCATCAGGATCTCCGGCGGGGACGGCGGCGGCGTTTTCGGCGGCGGCGTCATGCAGGCGGACAAACCCGACAGGCACAGTGCAGCGATGATCGGCTTGAGCGGTGACATAGACAGGGACCTCGCGGGTGAGGGTGGCGCCGCGCTCCACGATGGTGCGGACGCGGTCGACATAGCGGATGACCACGCGTTCCTTGAGTGCGGCCTCGCGCAGTTCGGCCGCAAGACCGGCGGCCTGGGTCTCGGCGTCGGCGGCGCGGCCTTCGGCGCGCGCCAGGCGCTGCTGGGTGGCGAAGACGTAGCCGCCGATCACCAGCACCAGCAGCAACAACAGGGCCAGCGTGCGGTTCATGTCATGCCCCCAACCCCAGGCGCGCGCGCTTGGTGCGCGCCACGCGATCGCTATAGCCGTTGGGCATGCGGCGGGTCCGGGTCGTGCCCAGGTTGATGCGGCGGGCGACGGCCAGCACGTCGTCCTGGTCGGCCAGCGCGTTGAGCCCGTTGGCGCGCCACCATGCGGTGGAGATCGCCGCGCCTTCGGCGATGCCCGTGGCGATCTGCGGCGAGGCCAGCAGCGGCAGGCCGGTGAGGCGCTGCATCTCCGCATAGTTGTCGCGGCCGGTCAGCCCGATCGGGCTGCGGCCCCGATAGTCCCAGCCGTCGTCGCTGCCCGCACGGTTGCCCATGCGCGCGCCGTAGACGCGCAGGGCGATGGCCTTCGGGTTGCGCGCGTGCGCGGCGGCGCTGTGTGCGTCGAAATAAAGCGGAAAGACTTCCAGCAGCCGGTTGGCGCTGTAATTGAGGTTTTCTTCCAGCTTGGCGAGGCTGGCGCTCTCGTGCCCGACCTCGGCTATGAAGTGCACCGCGCGATTGCGCGTGTTGATGCCGTCGCGCTGCATGCACTGGCGCAGGTGCGGCCCCCAGGCCGCCGCCCGCGACCACGGGCAGCCCAGCGCCGCGGCCAGTTGCGCGTCAGTGAACATCGCCGGCCTTGCCGCCGTCATCGCGGGATTTGCGCCACTGCCGGGGCGAGATCACGTAGCGAATCCACGGGCACGGCACCTGCGATGCCATGTAAGCGGCAAGGCATACCCGCAGCAGGGTCTCGAACAGCCCGGCGGTGAGTTCGCCGCTGGTGATCGGCATCAGCAGGCAGATCAGGCTGCTGGCGCACACGCCGATCTTCGCCAGCAGGCGGACCGTGAGGCTGATGGCGGACTGCACGTCCGTGCGGGTGGCGGTGGTGAGCCGGCCGCGCAACGTCTCGATGGCGGCCTGGCGATAAGCGGACTGCATCGAACGGCGACGCTCACGCGAGAGGTAGGCGTCGCTCAACAGGGATGCGCTGGTGACGAACGCCACGAGGGCGGCCAGCCAGCCGAGGATCTGGATCATGGGGAGTCTCCCGATTTCAGGAATCGCTCGCGGATGAGCGCGGGCAGCCCGGGCAACACGACTTGCGCGTAATAGCCCAGCAGCAGCGCAAACGGCCCGCGCACCGGCTTGAGCCACGCGAGAAAGCTGATCTCGACCGCGACCGTGGCAAGCGCGGCGGACACGACGCTGAAGACCAGCGCCAGGCTGAAGAGGCGCAGTCGCTTCTGCTGCGGCGGGTTGTGCAGCAGGCCGGCCGCCACGCCGACGGTGGCGAGGTAGAGCGTCCACGGCTCCAGGCCGGCGGTGGTGAGCATCGACTCGACACCGCTCATCCAGGATGCGAACGACACCAGGCTGATGCCCGCCATCTGCTGCGCCGTCGAAATGCCCAGGGCCGTCTTCATCATCGTCAGTCCCATAGCTGGACGTGGGGCCGCGCGGCCGGGGCGAGGGATGCGGGTTCAGGCAGCTCGACGGCGGTGCCGTGCGGCAGCACCGGGCCGCGGTCGGCCAGCCCGGGGTTGGCGTCGAGCGTGGATTCCGTCACGCCGGCGGTCCGGCCCAGGTGGCGCCAGCACAGCAGGTCCAGGGTGTCGCCCTGCATGGCGATGACTTGCATCAGATCAGCTCCACGGTGGCGCGGGGCTGGCCGAGGAAATCCCGGATCGCCCAGCGCAGGTCGCGGCGGCACTCGTCGATGCTGGGCGTGAGTTCGTCGGCGCGCTGGCTGCCGCTGTTCGTCGCGTCGTAGCTGCGGTAGCGCTCGCTCACTTCCGCCAGCGCCGCGCAGCTCACCGCGCGCAGGTACAGCGTCTTCAGCCGGCGGGCGCCGGCGATCTCGATATCCGGGACATCGGCGAGGGTGGCGTGGCCGGCGGCGGTCTGTTCGCGCTTCCAGCCGGCCAGTTCATCGGTGACGGCGATGACCGCGGCGACAACGATCGCATACCAGCGGTGTTCCGGCACCTCGCCGTTCACCCGCACCGCGTTGCGCAGTTGGGCGATGTCGATCTCCGGCCAGAACCCGTCGCCCGCGACGTTCGTCGACGGCGGCGGCGGGTTGGGGTTGGCGATGAATCCGCTGGACATCTCGGCTTCCGGTTGTCGCCGGTGGCCGGGGCCTCATCTGGTGCTTGGAGGGGACCAGAATCAGCCCCGGGCCGGCGGGGTGCGTGGGGACGCGCTGTCAGCCCGCTTGTGGCGGGGCCTGTTTCTTGTGGAGTCGCTCGGCGCGCTCCAGATCCTTCTTGCCGCCGCAACTGCCGTGCAGTTCGATGGCGCGCTTGAGGTGGGTGATCGCCTGTTCGAGCGATGCCGCGGCGGAGGCGGCATCGGCGTCGGGGCGCTCGGACGCAGCCAGCAAGCCGCGGCCGATGGCGAGATGCAGCTTGGCGCGCACTTCGTCCGGCATGTCCTCGCCGGCGGTCAGTTCGGCGGCGGCGAGCAGCACGTCCTGGGGGAAGTCTTCGGACGCGCGCAGTTCGGCGAGTGCGGCCTCGGCGATTTCCTCGGCGACCAGGCAGCCGGTGGTGCGGGCGAAGCGGTCCGGCATCGGCAGCTTGTACGCCAGCACGTAGCGCGCAATATTCAGGGCATGGTCGTAGCGGCCGATGTCGAGGTTCCAGACCAGCATTTCGGTCAGCAGCGCATCTTCCGCGCCCTGGCCGCTGTCCAGCACGCCGGCGACGTAGTCGTCGTACTGGCCGATCAGCTCGGCCTTGAGTTGTGCCTTGCCTTCCCCGGACTGGATCTGCTTCAGGCGCAGGCGGTCGGCCTGCAACTGCATCATCAGTTGCTCGTACAGGCCGGCGCCGTCCATCAGCCGGTCCGCGCCGCGCTGCGAGGATTCACGCGCGGCGCGGACCCGCATCTGGTGGCGGCGGGACGGGCTCACGGCCATCAGGCGACGATCTCGATGTTCTCGACCAGCGCCAGCAGGCCCTTGTCCTCGACCACGTAGGCGTCGTTCGAGGATTCGTAGTTGGCGACGCGGTTGTACTCCGGCTCTTCGCGCAGCGAGCGGCGACGGCCGCCGATCTGGTAGTAGATCGACAGGTTCTGCAGGCTGGTGACCGCCAGCGCGCCGTCCGGCATGTACGGCACCTCGACCACCTGCAGGCCGCCCATGCGCTTCTGCGAGAGGATCAGGTCGGTCGCCAGTTTCTCGGTCGCCGGCTGGTCGCTGTTGATCATCGGGAAGTACTTGTCGTGCACCAGGTCGCGGCCGGCGATCACGATCAGGTCCGGGCGCTTGCGGTACCAGGGGTCGAGCAGGCCGATCGCGTCGTAGACCAGCGCGTCGAGGTTCTTGTAGCCGTTGGCGGCGGTGGCGGTGGCACCGACCTTGATCGTGCCGCTGGCGGCCTCGACCTCGGTCAGCACGTAGTCCGGCGCATCCTCGCGCTGGTGCTGCAGCCAGCCCTTGTTGACATCCTGCAGCAGCGGGTTGGCGGCGCGGTTGGTGTCCGCGGCGATGCTGGTGCCGTGGAAGCCGATCATCAGCCGGTCCAGCGCCTGCTGTTTCACGATCGCATCGCGCAGCAGGATCTGGAAGTTCGGCTGGTGCGCCCAGGCATCGAGCAGCGCGTAGCGGATCGCGGTATCGAAATCCGTCTTGCTGCACTCGTAGCCGGTGCTGTCGAGCGCGGAGACATCGCGCGGGTTGCGGCGCTGGCCGTTGACGGAGGTGTCGGTGCGGCCGGCGATGGTGCCGCTGACGCCGATGCCGACCTTCTCGCCCTTGAGGTCTTCGACCCCGACGATGTTGATCCTGCCGAGGAACTCGCTCGATTCCTGGATGCGTTTCTCCACCGTCTGCTGGACGCTGGGCTCCACGCTGAAGGTCTTGGCGGCGTCCGCGACGCCGCTGATCGTGGCGACCTGCTGGGCGTAGGCGGTGAACAGATTGCGGGTTGCGTTGCGCATGACGGGGAAACTCCTGGGCGGCGCGAATGGGGAGGTTGCGGGATTGGGTTGCGGGGTCAGCAGTCGGTGACGGCGGACGTGGTGACGCCGGTGGCGGTGGGCCGCGGCGGCTGGGCGGGGTTGGGAGTTTGCGAAAGCGCGGCATACCGGCTTTCCATCTCGCCCAGCCGGCGCGCGGTGTCCGCATGGGTGCGTTCGATGGCCTCGGCACGCTGCGCGAAGCCGTCGATCGATTGCCCGATCAGGCCCAGCACTGCGCCGATCTCATCGGCGCTGGCCGGGGGTGCATCCTTCGGCGGGGCCTGTGCCGGCTCGCGGGAAAGTTTCTGGACCAGCGCATCGAGGCGGGCCATCAGGTTTGCGACGACGCCCGGCTGCTCGGCGATTTCCTCGAACTCGATCTGCGTCTCGACCGCCGCGGTGAAGATGTTGTCCGGGTCCTGCTTGCGCGAGCGCAGCGGATTGGCGTCTGGGTGCTGCTGCGCAAACTGCATCATCTCCGTGCCGAGCGAGGCCGGGGAATCGGTCACGCCCAGGCCGGTCAGGTAGGCCAGTCCGGTAGCGGCGAACTTGTGCGTGATTTCGATGCTGGTGTAAATCTTCTGTTTCAGCACGTTGACCAGGTGGACGAGTTCGTCGGTCGGTTCGACCTGGGCGAACAGCGCGAGGCGCTTCTCGCCGGAAACGTCGACCTCTTCCGCCTTCAACGCGACGATGTCGCCGTAGGCGCCGAAGGGACCGGAGGGCATCAGGCCGCGGATGTGCTCGACCCAGACCCGGGCGCCGTAGACGCTGCGGTCGTAGCTGCGGGCCATCTCTTCGATCCAGTTGCGTTCGATATTTCGCCCATCGGTGGTGGCGCCCTCGACGCAGACGCGGAACCACTTCGAGCGGAACTTCTTGTGTGCATTGCCGGACATCTGGACCTCGATCGGGACGTGAATGTGTCGGGCCGATGGTCGGTAGCCGCGCACCGATGCAACAACCCGGCGCGACTGTGGAATCGCTTTCCACGGGGGTGATCGCGGCGGATGCGGCGGCGGGTTGTTCACCCTATGCCGCGTGAATGCCTCTCCCTTGCCATCGCTCGCCGCTGATCCCCGACGTCAAGCCCGCTTCCTGTACTGGATGGGCCTGCGCGTGTCGGAGATCGGGCAGATCACCGGGGAAAACGCCAAGACCCTGCATAGCTGGAAACGGCGTGACGGCTGGGACCGCGCCGACGCCGTCGAGCGCATCGGCGGGGCGCTGGAAGCGCGCCTGATGGTGCTGATCGCCAAGCCGGACAAGAGCGGCGGCGACTACAAGGAAATCGACTTGCTGCACCGGCAACTGGAACGGCAGGCGCGCATCCAGCGCTACCAGGGCGGCGGACGCGAGAGCGATCTCAACCCGGAGCGGGCCAAGGGCGGCGGGGCGGCCAAGGGGCCGGCACGCAAGAACACGTTCACCGATGCGCAGGTGGATCGTCTCAAGGAAGCGTTCCTCGAGGTCTGTTTCCCCTACCAGACCGACTGGTACCGGGCGTCTTCTGTGCGCACGCGCATTTTGCTGAAGTCGCGACAGATCGGCGCCACGTATTACTTCGCGCTGGAAGCGTTGCTCGACGCGATCACCAGCGGGCGCAACCAGCTATTCCTGTCGGCATCGAAGAGCCAGGCGTTCGTCTTCCGCAACTACATGCGCAAGTTCGTCCAGCAGGTGCTGGATGTCGACTTGAAGGGCATGGACCTGATCGTGCTGGGTGCCAACGCCGCGGAAATCCGCTTTCTCGGCACCAACACGCTGACCGCGCAGAGCTACAACGGCAATTTCTACTTCGACGAGTTCTTCTGGACCCACCGCTTCACCGAACTCAACGCGCTGGCGAGCGCGATGGCATCCCACAAGCACTACCGGCAGACGTATTTCAGCACGCCCAGCAGCATGTCGCACGAGGCCTATCCGTTCTGGACCGGCGATGCCTACAACGAGGGCCGCCCCAAGGCCGACCAGGTCAAGATCGACGTCACCCACACGTCGCTTGCCGACGGCCGCATGTGCGAGGACTTCAACTGGCGGCAGATCGTCACCGTGCGGGATGCCGAACGGCGCGGCTGCACGCTGTTCGACATCGAGGACCTTGAACGCCGCAACAACCCGGCGGCGTTCGCCAACCTCTACATGTGCGATTTCGTGGACGACCACGCCAGCATTTTCCCGATGGCGATGCTGCAGCCGTGCTTCGTCGATAGCTGGGTGGCGTGGGCCGAGGATTTCAAGCCGTTCGCGGCGAGGCCGTTCGGCGATCGTCCGGTCTGGATCGGCTATGACCCGGCGGAAACCGGCGACAACGCCGGGCTGGTGGTGCTGGCGCCCCCGCAGGTCCCGGGCGGAAAGTTCCGCGTGCTGGAGCGGCACCAGTTCCAGGGCATGGATTTCAGCGCGCAGGCAGCCTTCATCGAGCAGCTCACCCGGCGCTACTGGGTGACCTACATCGGCATCGACATCACCGGGATGGGGACCGGCGTTGCGCAACTGGTGCGGCAGTTCTTTCCGGGCGTGACCACCTTCAGCTACTCGCCCGAGATCAAGACCCGGCTGGTGCTCAAGGCCTACGACGTGATCCACGCCGGGCGGCTTGAGTTCGATGCCTCGTGCAGCGATCTGGCGCAGTCGCTGATGGCGATCACGCGCACCACCACGGCCAGCGGGCGACAACTCACTTTCACCGCAGGGCGCAACCAGCGCACCGGCCATGCCGATCTGGCCTGGGCGCTTTTCCACGCCCTGCACAACGAACCGCTGGAAGGGCAGAGCGCCCGCAACACCGGCTTCATGGAGATTTCCTGATGAGCGATACCGAACCGACCACGGCCATCGAGACCTTCAGCTTCGGCGATGCCTTGCCGGTACTCGACGGGCGGAACCTGCTGGATTTCCTTGAATGCAACTTCAACGGCAAGTGGTACGAGCCGCCGCTCTCCCTTGAGGGCTTGTCCAAGGTCACGCGCTCGAACGTCTACCTGCAGTCCGGGCTGATCTTCAAGCGCAACATGCTGGCGCGATCCTTCAAGCCGCATCGCCTGTTGACGCGGGAGGCCTTCGAGCAACTGGCGCTGGACTTCGTCACTTTCGGCATGGCGTACCTTGAACGCCGCGATGCGGTGACACGGCAACCGCTTGAACTCAAGCCGGCACTGGCGAAGTACATGCGGCGCGGCGAAGACGACAGGTATTTCATGATCCGGGGCTTCACCGAAGACCATGCATTCATGGCCGGATCGATCTACCAGCTCCGCGATTCCGATGTCGACCAGGAAATCTACGGCACGCCGGAGTGGGCCGCGTCCATGCAGTCGGCGCTGCTCAACGAATCCGCCACGTTGTTCCGCCGTCGCTACTACACCAATGGCGCGCACGCGGGGTTCATCCTCTACCTCAACGACGCGGCCAACAATGAGGAAGACATCACGGCGCTGCGGACGGCGCTGAAGAATGCACGCGGCCCGGGCAACTTCCGCAACCTCTTCGTCTACGCCCCCGGCGGGAAAAAAGATGGGCTGCAGTTGATCCCGGTGAGCGAGGTGGCGGCGAAGGACCAGTTCGACACCATCAAGGGCGTCACCCGCGACGACATGCTGGCGGCGCTGAGGATCCCGCCGCAGTTGATGGGCATCGTGCCGGACAACGCCGGTGGCTTCGGCAACGTCCGCGATGCCGCGGCGGTGTGGGCGGAGCATGAACTGGCGCCGCTGCAGTCGAGGATGCAGAAGATCAACGACTGGGTCGGGGATGAGGTGATCCGGTTCGAGCCCCTGGCGCCGTAGCGCAGGAGCGCATGGCGATGCAGCCCATACGGTCACTCCACCGGCTTTATCCCATGCTCAACGGCCGCGCAGGCCAGCCGCAGCTTCAAGTCGCCCACGCGGGGTTTCCCCTGCGTTGAACTGACGGCCGCTTCCGCCCGCTGATAGCCCGCGAGCGTCATCCCCAGCGCAAGGGCAGCGGCGCGCTGGGACAGGCCACGTCAAGGCGGGAAGATGTAGTCCTTGCAGTCGTCGATCGGTGGATCCGGCTCAACGAACCGCCAGCGCAGATAGCGGCGCTCGACCCGACCCGACGGCCACATGGGTGCGCCCTTGCCGCTCACTCGATAGCGCGCCCCAGGGCGTGGCCGGACTTCGGTCACGGGCTCGCCTGTAGTCGTTCGCCCTGCGATGAACCGGGTTGAGACCAAGCGCCCAGGATCTCCGAACTCATCCGGGAGTCGCTCCTCGACATAGCTCACCAGCGCCGAAGGGGTAGGGCGCGAAGTCCACCAAGGCGCCAATTCCTCGCCCGTCAGGCACATGAAGTAAGCGGCATCGCAGGCGGGCATGGCCGCATCGTAGACCCGGTCGGCTGGTGCGGCCAAGCCAGGGAGAGCCATGACGTGTCAGAGCCGTGCGCGCGCAATCGTCCCCCCACCACTCCTGCGGTGCATAGGGGCGTGCTTTTCTGCAGCCCGGCGCTCTGGCTTTTTCACTGACCTGCCGGCAATTGCGTGGAATCGGTACGCCATGCGGGACCTGCGGTTTTCTGCAGTCGGGGACTACGTGATGGCAGATTCCCAGCACTGTGAACCCCGTTGCGCGAGTAGCACGGAATTATTCATGCCCATCGGGATGGAGTTACACGGTTACACACCGCTATGAATTGACGATTTCAGCTTGTTTTCAAGGGTTTCCGATGTAACTAGCGATGGTTACAAAAGGTAACTTTCCATCCGAATTGCTTGGAAATCATTGATTTCATTTGGCTCGTTTATCTCTCCATGTAACCCATCGAGAAAGTTACCGGGTAACCTGAAAGTTACTCGAATGTAACTATAAGAAATTGAACATAAGTTACTGATTATTATCTAAATAATTGCAATTTATATGTTCATGTAACTGATGTAACCAATCTCCGGTTGGCAAACTCAAAACGAAGGCATGAATTGTTTCGATGCATTCACTCATTGCTGATCCAATGCACTGCCTACCCGCCCAAAACTGGGCGCGAGGTATGAGTGTCTAGGAAGCTGGGATCTGACCGCGCCGATGAGCGAGTTGCATCAGGCGAGAGGGATCACGACCTCGGTGCACAGATAGGGCTCAAATCCTGCCCCCGCTACCAAC
>DAIRVA010000020.1:0-7933 GCA_036803045.1 Lysobacter sp.
CCCGCAGCGGCGAATACGTCAGCCGGGTGAAGTGAGCCATGCGCGAAGACGGCTCCATGGTTGACGTCTTCCCGCACGACCGGGTCGTGTTCTTCAGCGACGCAGTGTTCGCCATCGCCATCACCCTGCTGGCGATCGAGCTGAAACCGCCGGCCGAGGCGCTGGTGGCGCAGTTCGGCGCGGTTGACGCTTGGTCGCGGCAATCGCCGTTGTTCATCGCCTTCGTCATCAGCTTCATGGTCACCGCTCTGTTCTGGGCGGGGCACATGCAGGCCTGGAAGATGGTCGAGCGGGTCACGCCCGGGCTGCTGTGGCTCAACATTACCCAGCTGATGTTCGTGGCGCTCATGCCGTTCGCCACCGCGCTGTATTCCGAATCGTTCCTGAGCAACCACATCGGCCCGTTCGTGGGCTATTGCCTGGTGCTGACGGGAATCTCGCTGTTCTCGTTCCTGACCCGCCGCGCGATGGTCCGCTCGCATGGCGCGGCCCAAAAACTGGGCCCGGCCGGGACGCGTTGGTTCCTCGCGCGCACCGCAGTGCCGCTGCTGGTGTTCTCGGCCTGCATCCCGCTCGCCTTCATGCTGCCGTCGTGGACGGGCGGGATGTTGTTCTTGCTGATCTTCGTGATCACCCCGTTCGCACGCCGCTGGGCCTTGCGCGAACGCAGGGGCGACACGCCCGATGCCGCATGATGATTCGATGAACGAAACTCCATCCCCCACGCCCTGCGACCTCCTGATCGAAGCCGGCCACACCGTGCCGGTCGCCCCGCACGGCGTCGTCCTGCATGACCACGCCATCGCCATCGACAAGGGCGTGATCCTCGCCGTCCTGCCGCGCGATGAAGCCCGCGCCCGCTACGCGCCGAAGGAGACCGTGTCCAGGCCGGACGCGGTGTTGATCCCGGGCCTGGTCAATGCGCACACGCACAACCCGATGACGCTGATGCGCGGCGTCGCCGACGACCTGCCGCTGAAGGTCTGGCTGCAGCAGCACGTCTGGCCGATCGAGGGCGCGGTGATCGGCTCGGACTTCGTCGCCGATGGCTGCACGCTTGCCATCGCCGAAATGCTGCGCGGCGGCACCACCTGCGCCAACGAGAACTACTTCTTCCCCGACGTGCAGGCGGCGACGTACAAGAAATTCGGCTTCCGCGCGCGCATCGGCCTGCCGGTGATCGATTTCCCGACCGCGTGGGCCAAGAGCGACGACGAATACTTCGACCGCGCCGGCGAAGTGCACGACCAGTGGCGCGACGACGCGCTGATCACCACCGCCTTCGCGCCGCACGCGCCGTACACGGTGGACGACGACAACTTCAGCCGCGTGCGGATGCTGGCCGACCAGCTCGACATCCCGGTGCACCTGCACCTGCACGAGACCGCGCAGGAAGTGCAGCAATCCATCGACCAGTACGGCATGCGCCCGATCGCGCGTCTGGATCGCCTGGGCCTGTTCAACGATCGGCTGATCGCGGTGCACATGACCCAGCTCACCGAGGCCGAGATCCACCTCTGCGCCGAGCGCGGCGTGAGCGTGGTGCACTGCCCGGAATCCAACCTCAAGCTCGCGTCCGGCTTCTGCCCGGCCTGCGCGCTGATGAAGGCCGGCGTGACGCTCGCCATCGGCACCGACGGCGCGGCCAGCAACAACGACCTCGACATGGTCGGCGAGACGCGCACCGCCGCGATCCTCGCCAAGGCCGTGGCCGAGGATGCCGCTGCGCTCTCCGCCGCCGAGGCGTTGCGCGCGGCGACCTGGGGCGGCGCCAAGGCGATGGGCCTGGACGATGTCATCGGCACGCTGGAGCCGGGCAAGCAGGCCGACATCGCCTGCATCGACCTTGGCCAGATCGAGACCCAGCCGCTGCATCAGGTGATCTCGCAGATCGTGTACGCGACCGGGCGGCACCAGGTCAGCGACGTGTGGATCGCCGGCAAGCCCAGGTTGCGTGATCGCCAACTCGTCGGGATGGACGAAGCCGGCATCCTCGCCAATGCCCGCCAGTGGCGCGAACGCATCGGCGCGGTGGAGATCGCGCGATGAGCGGCCCGAACGTCCGCCAGGCTGAGCTGCACAAGTTCGGCGCGCTGGCCAACCGCTGGTGGGACCCGGATGGCCCGCAGCGCGCGCTGCACGTGCTGAACCCGGTACGCTTGCAGTACGTCGCCGACCGCATTTCGCTGGAAGGCGCCAAGGTGCTGGATGTCGGCTGCGGCGCGGGCCTTTTGTCCGAGGCATTGGCCGCCGAGGGCGCGCGCGTCACCGCCATCGACCTCGCCCCCGAATTGATCGAGGTCGCCCAGCTGCACCAGCTCGAGGCCGGCCTTCAGATCGATTACCGCCTGCAGTCGGCCGAGGGCCTCGCCGACGAATTGCCGGGCACTTTCGATGCCGTGACCTGCATGGAAATGCTCGAGCACGTGCCGGACCCGGGCAGCGTGATCGAGGCCTGCGCGCGCCTGCTCAAGCCTGGCGGCACGCTGTTCCTGTCCACGCTCAACCGGACGCCGGCCGCGTTCGCGCTCGCCATCGTCGGCGCCGAATATGTGGCGCGGCTGCTGCCCAAAGGCACGCATCAGTACCGCGATTTCATCAAGCCGTCGGAACTCGGCGCGTGGTTGCGCGATGCCGGCCTGCAGCTCGACGACGTCAGCGGCCTCCTGTACGAGCCGTGGAAGCACGCGGCGCGGCTGACCTCGCGCACCGACGTCAACTACCTCGCCTGCGCGCGGAAGCCGGCATGAGCCTGCGCACGCGGTTCCCCGAGGTCGCGCTGTTCGACCTCGACGGCACCTTGCTCGATAGCGCGCCGGACATGCTGGCCACGGTCAACGCGATGCGCGCGCGCCGCGACATCGCGCCGATGGCCTTGGCCGACATTCGTCCTGTCGTCTCGCGAGGTGCCCGCGCGATGGCCACTACTGCGTTCCCCGAATGGAATAACGACGAAATCCTCGCTGCCTTGCCGGAATTCCTCGACATCTACGCGCAAGAGCTCGGCAAGCACTGCAGGCCATTCGATGGCATCCCTGAGTTGCTCGATGCGCTGGAAGCGCAGGGCAGCCGCTGGGGCATCGTCACCAACAAGCCGGAAAAACTAGCGCAGGATCTGATGCCGATGCTCGGCTGGGACACGCGCTGCGGCGTGCTGATCGGCGGCGACACGTTGTCCGAGCGCAAGCCGCATCCGCTGCCGATGCTGCATGCCGCGCAAGCGATGGGCATCGTGGCGGAGGGCTGCGTGTACGTCGGCGATGACCGGCGTGACATCGAGGCCGCCCGCGCCGCCCACATGTCGCCCATCGCCGCGCTGTGGGGTTATCGCGTCGCCGGCGACGAGCCGGCCGAGTGGGGCGCCGATGCGATGGTCGAACTGCCCGTTGATCTCTTGCAGCCGGCACGCTGGCCATGAACGAAGCGAGCAACGAAGCCACCGTCGAGGCGGCATCGTTCGCCGGGAAGTGGCGCGTACGCTGGCCGGAGTGGGGCGTCGCGCGGGTGTTCGTACCCGCGGATCAGCGTGAAATCGCCGAGCACTGGTTTGCCCTGCTGCAGGAATGGACCGACGCCGCGACCACGGCCGAGCCCGCTCCCGGGCTGGCGAAGCTCGCCTGGTGGCAGGAGGAGTTGCGCGGCTGGGCCAAGGGCGCACGGCGCCACCCGCTGGGCGCGCGGCTGCAGAAACTGCCGCTGGACTGGACGATGCTGGCGATGGCGTTGCCCGCGCTGTCGCGGCATGAATCGGGTTTCAATGACGCCGGCCTGCAAGGACTGGCGCGCGCCATTTCCGATGCCGAGCAGGTCCTGTTCGATGAAGCACGCGATGGCCAGCTCGCCATCCAGTCCATGCTGGATGCAGCTCTCGCGCGCCCATCCGGCCGGCACGAGCCGTGCGATGGCACGCGTCCGCGCCGCATTCTCGCCGCCCTTGCCGATGCCCGGATCGCAATCGGGAACGGCCCCGTTCCACCCTTGCGTACAGTGCGTTGCAGCTGGAATGCGGCCCGTGCACGTGGCCCCGGATAAAATAGACGGCCGATTTCCCCGAACCCCACGAAGATGTTGATGACCGCCAACCGCCCCTTGCCCGATGTCGCCTTCGAGTCCGCCGCGATGGCGCGCGCCCTCGACTGGGTCGGCATGGAGGGCATCGCCTTGCCGGTGCGCCTGTCCGATCGCGGTCTGCAGGCGGCCGCGCGCGTGGACGTGGGCGTCAACCTGCGTGATCCGGAGCGCCGTGGCATCCACATGTCGCGCCTGTACCTCCAACTGCAGCAGGCCCTGCCGCAGGCACGGCTGGACGCACTCGGGCTGGACACCTTGCTCGAAGGGCTGATCGAGTCGCAGCGGGGCGCCGCCGATCGCGTGCAACTGGTGCTGCATTACGACCACCTGCTGGAGCGCCCCGCACTGGTGAGCGCCAATGCCGGCTGGAAGCGCTACCCCGTGCAGTTGCGCAGCGAACGCGACAGCGAGGGCAGCCGCCACTGGCTGTCGGTCAGCGTGGAATATTCCAGCACTTGTCCGGCTTCCGCAGCGTTGTCGCGCGAACTGAATGCCGAAGCCTTCATCGCCGCATTCGGCGACGGAAACGTCGATGCCGATGCCGTACGCGATTGGCTGGCCGGCAATGGGGGGCTCGCCGCCACGCCGCATGCGCAGCGCAGCATTGCCGAGGTTGAGGTCGAGCTGGCCGATGGCTTCGACCATCTGCCCGTCGCGGCCCTGGCCGATGCGCTGGAGCAGGCGCTCGGCACGCCGGTGCAGACCGCCGTCAAGCGCGAGGACGAGCAGGCCTTTGCCAAGGCCAATGCCGAGAACCTGATGTTCTGCGAGGATGCCGCCCGTCGCGTCGGCGCAGCGCTGTCGGCGTTGCCGTGGCTGCGCGCCTGGCAGGCCAAGGTCTCGCATCTGGAAAGCCTGCATGCGCACGACGCGGTGGCGCGCGTGGCCGGCCGCAACGACTCCGAGGACTGAGCGCGCCCACTAGCGGCCTTCCTTGGCGGATGGCATTGGTTGCGGGTCGTGCGGGCATCGTGCCGCGGCGCGGGATGCCCGGGCCATCGATGTCGATCAAGGCGCAGTGCGCATAACGCCGAGGCTTGCCGGCCTATCCCGGCGGCAGCACCAGCAGCGGGTCGATGCGCGTGGAAAACCACGTCATCCCCCAGTGCAGATGCGGCCCGGTCGAGCGGCCGGTCGAGCCGACGGCGCCGATGACGTCGCCCTGTTTGACGACATCGCCCACCTTCGCGTCCAGCCGCGACAGGTGCAGGAAGTTGCTGCCGATGCCGTGGCCGTGGTCGATCAGCACCGTGCCGCCGGTGAGATAGTAGTCAGGCTGCGCCAGCACCACGATGCCGTCGGCCGGCGCGCGGACGGGCGTGCCGGTGGCCGCGGCGATGTCCATGCCCGAATGCGCGGATTTCGGTGTGCCGTTGTAGATGCGCTGGTTGCCGAAGCGCCCGCTGATCCGCCCCTGCACCGGCCAGATGAAGGTTTGCGCGAAACCTGACTGATCGCTGTCGTCCTCGCGGGCGGCGGTGACCTGCGCGTTCTCGCGGGCGATGCGTTCGGCGATTGCCGGTGGCGGGTTCACCGTGGCCGGCGGCACGCCATTGATGCGCTGGATCGGCCAGTCGCGCGGGGTGATGGCGATGTCGGTGGTCTTGGCGGGGCTGCCGGATGGCTGGATGCTGACTTGCACCGGGCCTTTTTCGTCCCGGCCGACGCCGAACACGAAGCGGCCCTGCGCATCGACGCGCAACTTGCGTCCGCCGACGCGCACATCGCTGCCTGGCCCGGCATGACCGATCACCATCGCGCCTTGCGACACGCGCGTCGGCAGCGGGGTATCGACTGGCGTCGTTAGCGCGGAGGCGTGGCTGGCGAAGAACAGCAGCGAAGCGAGCAGAGCAGGTCGAAGCGGCATCATCGGGCGAATTGCAGGCGTTGGCCCCCAGCTTGTCCGACCAGGCGTGAACCGTCCCAGACCTGCAGGCCATTGACCCAGGTGCCCGCGATGCGCGAGGCAAACGTGTGCCCTTCGAAGGGCGACCAACCGCATTTGGAGAGGATGTCGCCGCGTTCCACGGTCAGCGGACGGTCCTCGACCATCACGAGATCCGCGAAATAGCCTTCGCGCAGGAAGCCGCGCTCGGCGACGTCGAACAATTGCGCCGGCGCATGCGCGAACTTCTGCACCACCTGCGCGCGGGTCAGGCGCGCTTCGTGCACGTGCTCCAGCGCGACCTGCAGCGCGTATTGCACCAGCGGCAGGCCGCTCGGGGCCTTGGCGTAGGGTTGCTGCTTTTCCTCCCACGTATGCGGGGCGTGATCGGTGGCGAGCACGTCGATCACGTCGTTCGCCAGCGCGGCGATGAGCGCCACACGGTCGGCCTCGTCCTTGATCGCCGGGTTGCACTTGATCTGGTTGCCCAGGCGCGCGTAATCGGCACGGGCGAAGTGCAGGAAGTGCACGCAGGTCTCGGCGGTGATGCGCTTGCGGCTGCCGTCGGCGCGGATCATCGGGCCACGCTCGAACAGCGCCAACTCATCGGCGGTGGAGATGTGCAGCACATGCAGGCGAGTGTCGTGTCGGCGTGCGAGTTCCGTCGCGAGCGTGCTGGATTTCAGGCAGGCCTCGCGGCTGCGGATGTCCGGGTGGTGCTCAGGCAAGAGCGCATCGCCATGTTTCGCCTGGAACTCGGCGAACCTGGCATCGATCATCGGCGTGTCTTCGCAATGGGTGATGATCGGCACCGGCGTCTCGCGGAAGATCGCGTCCAGCGTGTCCGGATCGTCCACCAGCATGTTGCCGGTTGAGGCGCCCATGAACACCTTGATGCCCGGCGCGGCCTTGGGGTCCAGCGCGCGGATGGCGTCCAGGTTGTCGTTGCTGGCGCCGTGGTAGAAGCCGTAATTGCCCCACACGCGGCCCGCTGCGAGTGCGTACTTGGCCTCCAGCGCGGCGCTGTCGAGCGTCGGCGGATTGGTGTTGGGCATGTCCATGAAGCTGGTGATGCCGCCGGCCACCGCGGCCGCGGACTCGCTGGCCATGTCGCCCTTGTGGGTGAGGCCGGGTTCGCGGAAGTGCACCTGGTCGTCGATCATCCCCGGCATCAGCCAGCGGCCTTCGGCATCGACCACGGTTTCACCGGGCTTGGCGGCCAGGGCGTCGCCGATCAGCGCGATGCGGTCGCCCTCGATGCGCAGGTCGGCTTCGTATTCGCGGCCTTCATTGACCAGCCGGGCGTTGACGATGAGGGTCGAGGTCATGGGAATCCTGGGTCAGTGGCGGGGCGGAACGGGGTCGTGCCCGCCGGGGTGGAGGGGGTGGCAGCGGCCGATCCGCCGGGCGGCCAGCCAGCTGCCGCGCAGCGGCCCGAAACGCTCGATCGCCCCCATCGCGTACTCCGAGCATGTGGGAGTGAAACGGCAGCGCTGGCCGAGCATCGGGCTGATCCAGCGCTTGTATCCGCGCAGGCAAATGATGAGAAGTCGGGAAATCACGAGGCTTGGACGCAAAAATGCGGGATAATGTCACGCTTGCCCGGGGAAGATGCCTAGGCTATAACAGCCCGCTTCCCCGGCTCAAGGAACTTCAAGGAACCGCTCGTGGCCGTAAAGAAACCCGTCAAGAAGACTGCAGCCAAATCCGCCAAGCCCGCTGTGAAGCCGGCAAAACCCTCCGGAAAAGCCGGGGTCAAGGCGGCGGCCAAGCCCGGCAAGGAAAAGAAGCCGATAGTCCCGGCCAAGAAGGCGGCTCCGGCCAAGAAGGCAGTTCCCGTCAAGAAGGCGGTCCCAGCCAAGAAGGCGGCTCCGGCCAAGAAGGCGGCTCCAGCCAAGAAGGCGGCTCCGGCCAAGAAGGCGGTCCCGGCCAAGAAGGCGGTCCCGGCCAAGAAGGCGGTCCCGGCCAAGAAGGCGG
>DAIRVA010000020.1:8033-32352 GCA_036803045.1 Lysobacter sp.
GTCCCGGCCAAGAAGGCGGTCCCGGCCAAGAAGGCGGTCCCGGCCAAGAAGGCGGTCCCGGCCAAGAAGGCGGCTCCGACCAAGCAGGCGGCCCCGGCCAAGAAGGTTGTGCCGACTCCGTCAGCGGTCGTGTCGCGACACTCCCCCGCACGGACCGGTCCCGTGGGCAAGATAGCGCGCGCCGTCGTGGCCGGCCCCAAGGCCGAGCTGCCCAAGGGAAAGGCCAGGCAGGTCGACTATGCCGTGGACGAGATGACCGGCCGCCCGGTGCTCCCGGCCGGCTACAAGCCGTCCGCGAGCGAGGAATACATGAATCCGTTGCAATTGGAGTACTTCCGCCAGAAGCTGATCTCGCGTCGCGAGGAGCTGGTGGAGGAGTCCAAGCAGACCATCGAGAACCTGCGCGATGAGGTGCGGGACATCGGAGACGAGGCCGAGCGCGCCAGCCGCGAGACCGAGAACGCGCTGGAACTGCGCACCCGCGACCGCTACCGCAAGCTGATCAACAAGATCGAAAGCATCATCAAGCGGGTGGACGAGGGCGATTACGGCTATTGCGTCGATACCGGCGAGGAAATTGGCCTGGACCGTCTCGAGGCGCGTCCGCAGGCCGAGCGCACCATCGACGCGCAGGAGCGCTGGGAGATCCGGCAGAAGCAGCAGGGCGATTGAGCCGCTGTTTCACGAATCCCTTTATCGAAAACCCCGCCGAGGCGGGGTTTTCGTTTGATGCTCGATGCGGGTCGGGATCAGGCGCCGTCCGCGGTGAAGCCGACCTTGCGATGGGAACCGTCGCAGAAGGGCTTGTTGGCCGAATGGCCGCAGCGGCACAGCCAGGTCCGGGTCGTGCGGTCGACCGTGTGGCCGGTGCCGGTCACGACCTCCAGATTGCCGGTCACCTCTAGCGGGCCATCCTTCTGCGGCGCCACCTGCAGCGGGCCGTCGCGCGAGGCTAGCGCCTCGGAGGCCTTCGGCGCGCGTTCGCCACTGGCGGTGAAGCCGCCTTCGGCATGGCTGCCGTCGCAATGCGGCTTCTGCTTCGACAGCCCGCAGCGGCACAGGGTGGCGCGCAGCCCAGCGTCCTCACCGGCGATGCGCAGTTCGGCGTGGAAGGCCAGCGGGCCGTCCTCGCGCATGCGCACCTGGTTCACCAGCGGCGCCGGCTCCTGCGGGCCGCCATCGGTGCGCTCGTAGGTGATGGCGCCGGAGGGGCAGATGCGCGCGATCATCGCGGCCTCGTCGGGCGACACGGCATCGGGGTGGATCCATTCGCCCTCGACGTTGGGCACGAACACGTCCGGATGCGTCAGGACGCAATTGCGCGAATGGATGCAGCGCTCGCCATCGAAGTGGATCGTGATGCCGCGACCGCGGACGGTTTCCTTGGCCATGTTCGTCTCCCGAGGCAATTGGCTCGAGTCTACGCCCGCGCCAGGTCCGGGCGGCTACTGCAGGTCGCGCAGGTCCAGCCGACGCAGCTTCGGGGCGAGGCGTGCGGCCGATGCCGCGACGCCGATGGTCACGCAGCCACCCAGCACCACGGCCGGCACCAGGCTGAGCAGTCGTGCCATCGAGCCGGCGTAGAACGCGCCGAGTTCATTGGAGGAACCGATGAAGATGCTGTTGATCGACGACACGCGCCCGCGCATCTCGTCGGGCGTGGCGAGCTGCAGGATGGTCGAGCGGGTCACCACCGACACGCCATCGCACACGCCGGACAGCAGCAGGAACAGCAGCGACAGCCACAGCACCTCGGACAGGCCGAAGCCGATCATGCACAGCCCGAAGCCGGCGACCGCGAACAGCAGGATGCGTCCTGCGTTCTTCTGCAAGGGATGCCGCGCCAGCCACAGCGCCACCGTCACCGAGCCCAGCGCCGGTGCGCCGCGCATCAGGCCCAGCGCTTCGGGCCCTGCGTGCAGGATTTCCTTGATGAAGGCCGGTGCCAGCGAGATCGCGCCGCCGAACAGCACCGCGAACATGTCCAGCGCCAGCGCGCCCAGCACGATCTGGTGGCCGAACACGAAGCGCAACCCTTCGCGGATGCTGGCGAATACCGGCCCATGCTGCATCTGTCGCGGAGGCTCGGTGACCTGCATCATCGCCAGTGCCGTGACCGCGCCGGCACCGAACACGGAGGCCACGGCATAGGCACTGTCCGAGCCGGCCCAGCCGACCAGCACGCCGCCGATCGCCGGACCGAGCACCAGGCCGGACTGGAAGATCACGCTGCCCAGGCTTGCGCCCCGCACGAACTGCTCGCGCTTGAGCACCCGCGCGAACAGGGCGTTGTAGATCGGCCCGAGAAAGGCGCGTGCGCAGCCGCCAAGCGCGATCGCGGCATAGATCGGCCAGATGTGCGCCTCGACCGAGCCGTAGCGCGTCAACGCCCACAGCGCCAGCGCCGTCAGGGCAAGCAGCGTGCACGCGGCCATGCCCAGCTTGCGTCGCGGCAGGGTGTCGACGAGATACCCGGCGAACGGCGCGACGCAGAAGAACGGGATGACTTCCGCCAGGCCGATCAGCGCCAGCGAGAACGGGTTGCGGGTGATCTCGTACACCTGCCAGCCGACGGTCACCGCGACGATCTGGTAGCAGAGCATCGTGCTGATGCGATAGGCCATCAGCCAGCGGAAGCCGGAGTTGCGCAGCAGCGTGCCGACGGTATCGGCGGGCAGCGGGACGGGCGGTTCTGGGGGCGCGAGGTCGCCGGGTGAGCGTGGGCGGCTCATCCGCCCGGGTCAGCCTTGCGCCGCCGCAGCGCGCTCGCGGATGAAGCCGAGCAGGGCGGCGAGGCCATTGCTACGGGTGGGCGAAAGGTGCTTGGCAAGGCCGATTGCGGCGATGTAATCGGGTGCGGTCGCGAGGATCTCCGCCGCCGGGCGACCCGAATACACGCGCAGCGCCAGATAGATCAGCCCGGAGACGATGGCCGAATCGCTGATCGCGCGGAAATCGAGCCGGTCCGCATCGCCTTCGCCCACGATCCAGACGTTGGACTGGCAGCCGTGCAGGCGGAATTCGTCGGTCTTGAGCGATTCGGGCAGGTCCGGCAGCTTGCGACCGAGGTCGATCAGGTACTGGTAGCGCTCGGACCAGTCGCCGAACAGGGCAAACTCGTCGGCGATGGCGGCCTGCGCTTCGGCGGCGCTGGCTTCGAGTGGGAAGAAGGCGTCGCTCATGCCTTCCTCACCCAGCGCACGCCCTGCGGCGTGTCTTCGAGCAGGATGCCTTTGACGGCGAGTTCATTGCGGATGGCATCGGCGCGGGCGAAATCGCGGGCCTGCTTGGCGGCGATGCGCTCATCCACCAGTTGCTGGATGCGCGTGTCATCGTCGCTGGAGGCACCGCGCGAGAACCACTCGGCCGGCGATTGCTGCAGCAAGCCCATGGCGAGGCCCGCACCGAGCAGCGCGGACTTCGCCTCGCGCCGGGCTTGCATCGAATCCGCCTTGCGCGCTTCGCCCGCCAACCGGGCGATTTCGGCCAGCGCCGCCGGCGTATTGAGATCGTCGTCGAGGATGTCCTCGATGCCCTGCGGAATCACCGCTTCGGCATCGGCATCCTCCAGATCCCGCAACGTCCCGTACAAGCGATCCAGCGTGCGGATGGATTGTTCGATCAGCCCCTCGCTCCATTCCAGCGGCTGGCGGTAGTGCGCGGACAAGAGCGCGTAGCGCAATGCCTCGGGCGGATGTGCACGGACGAGGTCATGGATTTTTTCGATGTTGCCCAGCGACTTGCTCATCTTGGCGCCGCCGAAGTTCAGCATGCCGTTGTGCAGCCAGACACGCGCGAAGGTCTTGCCGCCATGCGCGCACTCGCTTTGCGCGATCTCGTTCTCGTGGTGCGGGAACTGCAGGTCGATGCCGCCGGCGTGGATGTCGATGGTCTGGCCCAGGTGCGCCGCGGCCATCGCCGAGCATTCGATGTGCCAGCCGGGGCGGCCACGGCCCCAGGGCGAATCCCAGCCCGGCAGATCGTCGGTGGAGGGCTTCCACAGCACGAAATCGCCCGGGTCGCGCTTGTAGGGCGCCACGTCGATGCGCGCGCCGGCCAGCATCTCGTCCGGATCGCGGCGCGAGAGCTTGCCGTAATCGGCGTAGCTCGCCACCGAGAACAGCACGTGGCTTTCGGCGGCATAGGCATGGCCATCGGCGATCAGTCGTTCGCACATCGCGACGATGTCGGCGATGTGGTCGGTGGCCGCGGGCTCCATGTGGGGTGCAAATTCGCCATCGACGCCCAGCGCGGCCATGTCCTCGCGGTAGGCGGCGGCGAAGCGGTCGGTGATGGCGCTGATCGGCGTGCCGGCTTCTTTCGCCGCCGTGTTGATCTTGTCGTCGATGTCGGTGATGTTGCGCGCGTAGCGCAGGCCGCCATGGCGGCGGCGCAGCAGGGCCGCGAGCACGCCGAACACCACCGGGCCGCGCGCGTTGCCGATGTGCACGTAGTTGTAGACGGTCGGGCCGCAGACGTACATCGTCGGGCTGGCCGGGTCCTGCGGCTGGAACGGCTCCAGGCGGCGGGTCAGGGTGTTGTGGAGATGCAGGCTCATGCGTTTCCTTGCGTGAGCGGCAATTCTAAGGCCTGCGGGGGGGCGTCTTGTGGCCCGGCCCCGCCCGTGCGACCATGCGCGCCTCATGAAAGTCCTGACCGCCTCCGCCGACTTCGCCTATCAGTCCGCCGCCTGGATGGCCGCGGGCATGACTTCGCGTGCGCGCCGACTGAGCGAGTATTGACCGCCGGCCCGGCCTGCCTTGTCGCAGCATCCCGAAACCCGGCCCCAGTGCCGGGTTTTTCGTTTTCCGATTTTCCACCACGCCCACTCGACCCATTGCCATGAAGCATTTCCTCAACACTCAGGACTGGACCCGCGCCGAGATCGACGCGGTGCTGCGCGATGCCGCCTATTACAAGGAGCACAGGTTCGGCGATGCGCTCAAGGGCAAGGGCGTCGCGCTGGTGTTCTTCAACTCGTCCCTGCGCACGCGCACCAGTTTCGAGCTGGGCACCTTCCAGCTGGGCGGCCACGCGGTGGTGCTGCAGCCGGGCAAGGATGCATGGCCGATCGAATTCGACCTCGGCACGGTCATGGATGGCGAGGCCGAGGAGCACATCGCTGAAGTGGCGCGGGTCTTGTCGCGCTACGTGGATCTGATTGGCGTGCGCGCGTTCCCGAAGTTCGTCGACTGGTCGATCGACCGGCAGGACCGCGTGCTCAACGGCTTCGCCAAGTATTCGACGGTGCCGGTCATCAACATGGAGACCATCACCCACCCCTGCCAGGAGCTGGCGCATGCGCTGGCGCTGCAGGAGCACTTCGGCACCGATGATTTGCGCGGCAAGAAGTACGTGCTGACCTGGACGTATCACCCGAAGGCGCTCAACACCGCGGTCGCCAATTCCGCACTCACCATCGCCACCCGCATGGGCATGGACGTGACCCTGCTGTGCCCCACCGAGGACTACCTCCTCGACGAGCGCTACATGGATTGGGCCAGGCAGAATGTGGCCGAGAACGGCGGCTCGCTTGCCGTCAGCCACGACATCAACAGCGCGTATCGAGATGCGGACGTGGTCTATGCCAAGAGCTGGGGCGCGTTGCCGTACTTCGGCAACTGGGAAAAGGAAAAGCCCATCCGCGATGAGTACAAGCACTTCATGGTCGATGAAGAAAAAATGGGGCTGACCAACAACGGCGTGTTCTCCCATTGCCTGCCGCTGCGCCGCAACGTGAAAGCCACCGACGGCGTGATGGATTCGCCCAATTGCATCGCCATCGACGAAGCCGAAAACCGCCTGCATGTGCAGAAGGCGGTCATGGCCACGCTCGCCCACCAGAACGACTGATTCCACGACCGCATCCAGGAACCGACATGACCGAAAAGAACGAGAGCCGCGACATCGTCCTGGCGTTTTCAGGCGGGCTCGACACCAGCTTCTGCGTGCCTTACCTCAAGGAGCGCGGATGGAACGTGCATACCGTGTTCGCCGATACCGGCGGCGTCGATGCCGAGGAGCGCGCCTTCATCGAAGCGCGCGCCGCGGAGCTGGGCGTGGCCTCGCACGTGACCGTCGATGGCGGCCCGGCGATCTGGGAAGGCTTCGTCAAGCCGTTCGTCCGGGCGGGTGAGGGTTATCAGGGCCAGTACCCGCTGCTGGTGTCGGACCGCTATCTGATCGTCGATGCCGCCTTGGCGCGCGCGCATGCGCTCGGCACCAACGCGATTGCCCACGGATGCACCGGCATGGGCAACGACCAGGTCCGCTTCGACCTGGCGGTGAAGGCGAGCGGCGATTACCGCATCGTCGCACCGATCCGCGAAATCCAGAAGGAACACACGCAGACCCGCGCGTACGAGCAGCAGTATCTGGAAGAACGCGGCTTTGGCGTGCGCGCCAAGCAGCAGCAATACACGATCAACGAAAACCTGTTGGGCGTGACGCTGTCCGGCGGCGAGATCGACCATTGGCAGGCGCCGGGCGAGGAAGCGCGCGGCTGGTGCAAGCCGCGCAGCGAGTGGCCGGCTGCGCCGCTGCAAGTGACGCTGAAGTTCATCGATGGCGAGGCCGTGTCCATCGATGGCGAGGCGATGGAAGGCGCGGCCTTGCTGGGCAAGCTCAACAGGCTGTTCGCCGAATACGGCGTTGGCCGCGGCATGTACACCGGCGACACCACCATCGGACTCAAGGGCCGTATCGTGTACGAAGCACCCGGCCTGATCGCGCTGCTCACCGCGCATCGCGCGCTGGAGGAGGCGGTGCTCAGCAAGCAGCAGAACCGCTTCAAGCCGGAGATCGCGCGCAAATGGGTGGAGCTGGTGTACGAAGGTTTCTATCACGATCCGCTGAAGGCCGATCTCGAGGCTTTTCTTGCTGCCAGTCAGCGCAAGGTCAACGGCGAGGTGGTGCTGGAAACCCACGGCGCGCGCGTCGATGCCGTGGAAGTGCGTTCGCCGCACATCCTGCACGCCAAGGGTGCGACCTACGCGCAATCGGCCGACTGGGGCGTGGAAGAGGCCGAGGGCTTCATCAAGCTGTTCGGCATGAGCAGCACGCTGTGGGCGGAAGTGAACCCGGAACGCTGATGCGCGACGCCATCCTCAAGCATCTCGCTGCGCTGGTGTCGTTCGACACCCGCAACCCGCCGCGCCGGATCCCGGCCGAAGGTGGGTTGTTCGCTTACCTGTGTGACCAGTTGACCGGCTTCAAGGTTGAAGTTGTCGATCATGGCGATGGTGCGGTATCCCTGTTCGCCGTGCGCGGGCAGCCGCGCGTTCTGTTCAACGTGCACATGGACACCGTGCCGGATTCGCCGGCATGGAGCAGCGATCCCTTCGTCTTGCGTGTCGAAGATGACCGCGCGATCGGCCTTGGTGCCTGCGACATCAAGGGCGCGGCGGCGGGCCTGCTGGCGGTGGCGCAAGCGACCGAGGGTGACATGGCGATGCTCTTCAGCAGCGACGAGGAAGCCAACGATCCGCGCTGCATCGCCGCCTTTCTGCAGCGCGAGCACGGGTTCCGCGACGTGGTCGTCGCCGAGCCGACCCGTTGCGAAGCGGTGCTGGCACATCGCGGCATCAGCGCCGTGCGCATGCAGTTCCATGGCGCGGCCGGTCATGCCTCCGGCGCCCAGGCGATGCATGCCAACGCCTTGCACCAGGCCATGCGCTGGGGCGTGCGTTCGCTCGAGCATGTCGAGGCGCATGCGGCGCAGGAATTTGGCGGACTGAAGGGGCTGCGCTTCAACATCGGACGCGTGGAAGGCGGGATCAAGGCCAACGTGATCGCCCCGGCGGCAGAAGTGCGCTTCGGCTTCCGCCCGCTGCCCTCGCAATCGATGGACGAACTGCATGACCAGTTCCGCGGCTTCGCCGATGAAGGCACGGATTACGAGGAAACCTTCCGTGGCCCGTCACTGCCTGCCGGCGACGCGCGCGACGCGGAGAACCGCCGCCGCGATGCCGAAGCCCTCGCCGAATGGCTCCAACTACCCATCGGGGATGCCGTCGATTTCTGGACCGAGGCCTCGCTGTTCTCGCAGGCTGGCCTGAACGCCATCGTCTACGGCCCCGGCGACATCGCCCAGGCCCACGCCGCCGACGAATGGGTGGCGCTGGATCAACTGCAGCGCTACGCCGATTCCATCCACCGCATCGTTTCCACGTCTCCGCAATGAATCTTCAAGTCCACGACCCGCAAACCCGGCAGACCATCGTCCGCCTGCTCTCGAGCATGGCCGGCGCGAAGGAGATCAGCCAATACCTCAAGCGTTATTCGCAACTGGAGGCCGCGCGCTTCGCGGTGGTCAAGGTCGGTGGCGCGGTGCTGCGCGACGATCTGGAGGCGCTGACCTCGTCGTTGGCGTTCCTGCAGGACGTGGGCCTGACGCCCATCGTCATCCACGGCGCCGGACCGCAGCTGGACGAGGCGATCGCCGCCGCCGGCATCCGCAAGGAGACGGTCGGCGGGTTGCGCGTGACCCGTGCCGACACGCTGGCCATCGTGCGCAAGGTGATGCAGGCCCAGAACCTCGCGCTCGTCGAGGCGCTGCAGGCACGGGATGCACGTGCGACGTCGATCGTGTCCGGCGTGTTCGAGTCCGCGTTGATGGACGAGGCGATCTACGGGCTGGTGGGCGAGGTGGAACGCGTCGAACTCGCACCGATCCGCGCCAGCCTGCAGGCCGGATCGATTCCGGTCATCGCCAGCCTGGGGGAAACGGCGGGCGGGCAGATCGTCAACATCAACGCGGACTATGCCGCCAACGCGTTGGTACGCGAACTGCAGCCGGACAAGATCGTGTTCCTGACCGGCACTGGCGGGCTGCTGGACGAGCAGGGCAAAGTCATCGATTCGATCAATCTGTCGAGCGACTACCAGCGCCTGATGCAGGCGGATTGGGTCAACGGCGGCATGCGCGTCAAGCTGGAACAGATCAAGTCCTTGCTCGACAGCGTCCCGCTGTCCTCGTCGGTGTCGATCACCCGGCCGGGCGAATTGGCGAAGGAGCTGTTCACCCACAAGGGTTCGGGCACGCTGGTGCGGCGCGGCGAGCGCGTGCTGCGCGTCGAGTCGTGGGATGGGTTGGATCTGCCGCGTCTGCGCGGGCTGATCGAGTCGGCCTTCGGCCGCCGGTTGCTGCCCGAATATTTCGAGCGGACGCCGCTGCTGCGCGCCTACGTCAGCGAGAACTACCGCGCAGCGGTGATCCTGACCGGCGACGGCCCGCAGCCCTACCTCGACAAGTTTGCCGTGCTGGACGATGCGCAGGGCGAGGGTCTCGGACGCGCAGTGTGGGCACTGATGCGCGAGGAAACACCGACGCTCTACTGGCGCTCGCGCCGCTACAACCCGGTCAACGTCTTCTACGATGCCGAGGCCGACGGCAGCTTCCGTTCCCAACCATGGAAGGCGTACTGGTTCGGGCTGGAGGATTTCGATGCCATCCGCACCTGCATCGAGGATGCGCTGGCGCGTCCGGTCACCCTGGAGGAGCCGGCATGAGCAAGAAGAGGATCGGGTTGGTCGGCGCGCGCGGCTACGTGGGCGAGGAGCTGGTCAGGCTGATCGACGCGCATCCGGGTTTCGAGCTGGGTTTCGTCTCCTCGCGGGAACGCGACGGCCAGCGCGTCGTCGATCATGTCGCCGGCTTCCGCGGCCAACTGCGCTATCGCGACATCGCCCATGATGTCCTGGCCGACGAAGACGTGGATGCCTACGTGCTCGCGCTGCCGAACGGCAAGGCCGCGGCGTGCATGGCCAACATCCATGCCCGCGACGATGCCTCCGTGGTCGTCGACCTGTCCGCCGACTACCGATTCGACGACGGCTGGTACTACGGCCTGCCGGAATTGACGCGTGATGCCTATGCCGGCCAGAAGCGCATCAGCAATCCGGGCTGCTACGCCAGTGCGATGCAGTTCGCCATCGCGCCGATGCGTTCGCGGCTGACCGGGCCGGTGCAATGCTTCGGCGTGTCCGGCTGGTCCGGGGCGGGCACCACGCCCAGCGACAAGAACGATCCGGAGCTGCTGCGCGACAACCTGATGCCCTATGCGCTGAGCGGGCACCTGCACGAGCGCGAAGTCGGGCGCCACTGCGCAACCGTGGAGTTCATGCCGCATGTTGCGCCGCATTTCCGCGGCTTGTCGGTCACGGCCAACCTGCACCTGGACGAGGCGATGGCGCTGGAAGAGGTGCGTTCGGCCTATCGTGACTTCTATGTGGGTGAGCCCCTGGTTCGCGTGGTGGATGATGCGCCGTGGACCTCGCGCATCGCCGGCCGCCACCATGCGGAGGTCGGCGGTTTCGCCCTGTCGGAAGATGGCCGGCGGCTGGTCGTGGTCAGCGTGCTCGACAATCTGCTGAAGGGCGCCGCGACGCAGGCGTTGCAGAACCTCAACCTGACCTTCGGCTTCGACGAGCTCGAAGGCATCCCGATGGAAGCCGCCGCATGAGCAAGCTGTTGTGGCAGAAGCAGGGCGTCGCGGTCGATGCCGACATCCAGGCATTCCTGGCCGGTGACGACGTCATCCTCGATCGCCAGTTCATCGCCTACGACATCCGCGCCAGTCGTGCGCATGCCGAAGGGCTGCAGCGCATCGGCATCCTGGCGGCCGATGAGCTGCAGGCCATCGTGCGCGAGCTCGATGTGCTGGACGATGACATCGCGCGGGGCGATTTCGTGCTGGACGAGCGCTGGGAGGACATGCATTCGGCCATCGAGGATCGCCTGACCGAACGCCTGGGCGACATCGGCAAGAAGATCCACACCGGTCGCAGCCGCAACGACCAGGTGCTGGTGGCGACGCGGCTGTGGCTGAAGGACCAGGTGGCCGAAGTCGCCGCCTTGTGCATCGATGTGGCCGCCATCGCGCTGCAACGCGCGCAGGCCGAACGCGATCTGCCGATGCCGGGCTACACCCACCTGCAGCGCGCGGTGGTGTCGAGCGCCGGCATGTGGTGGGCGGGCTGGACCGAAGCCTTCATCGACAACGCCGAGCGTGCGCGTGCGACGCAGGCATGGGTGGATGCGAATCCGTTGGGCACCGTGGCGGGCTACGGCGTCAACCTACCGCTGGACCGCGATCACACGACCGAAGCGCTCGGTTTCGCTCGGATGCAGGTGTCGCCGCTGTACGCGCAGCTCTCTCGCGGCAAGTTCGAGCTGGCCGCGCTGGAATCGCTCGGCAGCGCGATGTTGGACCTGCGCCGCATCGCATGGGACCTCAGCCTGTTCACCACGGGCGAATTCGATTTCGTGCAGCTTCCCGCGCAGTACACCACCGGCAGTTCGATCATGCCGAACAAGCGCAATCCCGATGTCGTCGAGCTGATGCGCGCGGCCTATGCGAGCGTCGCGGCGGCAAAGATGGAGATCGAGCAGCTGATGTCGCTGCCGTCGGGCTACCACCGCGACCTGCAGTTCGGCAAAGGCGGCCTGGTGCATGGTTTCCTGCGCGGGCTGGGTGCGCTGCGCCTGTTGCCTGGCCTGCTGCAGGCGCTGGAATGGAAGCCGGACAGGATGCGCGCCGCGCTCGAGCCTTCCATGTACGCCACCGATCTCGCGGTCGACATGGCGCGCCAGGGCGTGCCGTTCCGCGATGCCTACCGGGAAGCCGCCAAGCCGGAGCGTTGGGCCGAAGGCGATCCAGCCGGCAGTCTGGCCGCGCGGGTGTCGCCGGGCGGGGCAGGGGACGACCGTTCATCGCTGCTGCGTGCGCGCCTCGAGGCCTTGCGCGGCGGTTGAAACCGCGCGATCAAGGATGCCGCGCAGTCAGGGCGTGCGACCCTTCGCCAAGCCTTCGAGCGTGATGCGGATGTCGATCTCGTCGCTCACCATCGGCAGGGCCACGTCCAGTCCGAAGTCGGAGCGCTTCACCCGGGCGGTGGCATCGAAGCCGATCGCCGGCGCCTGGTACATCGGATGCATCGCCGCGCCGTTGAGCCGCGCGTCCAGTACTACTAGCCGGGTGATGCCGCGGATGGTCAATTCGCCATGCACCCGGAAGCGGTTGCCCACGCCCATGCGCTCGACGCGGGTGCTGCGGAAGGTGACCTTCGGGTATTTGCCGGCATCGAAGAACTTGGCGCCACTGAAGTCGGCATCCAGCGCTGGCACGCGGGTGCGGATGCTGCGCGTGGGCATCGCCACTTCGATCAAGGACCGGGTCGGATCGGTGGCGTCCCAGCGCAGGACGCCGCTGGCCACGTCCACACTGGCCGACGGATTGGACAGGCCAAGGTGGTTCCAGCGAAAGTCCACCTGGGTATGGGCCGGATCGATCGCGTAATCGACGATCTGCGCGCGGGCCGGGGTGGACAGTGGAGCGGCGGCCAACAGCAGGCTGGCCAGCAGGATGCGAAAAGGTGGGTATCTCGAAGGGACTTGCGTGGCCCGGTCTCATTCCATCGCCAGCCGGGCCGCGAGGATCAGCAGGACGGTCGCGAAGCCGCGCTTCAGCAGTGCGCCCGGCACTTTCGAGGCCAGCCGCGCGCCCAACGGCGCGGTGACGATGCTGCCTAGGCTGATGCCGATGAAGGCGGGCAGGAACACGTGGCCCAGCAGCATCGCGTTGTCCAGGCCGCTGGGCTGGGCCGCGTACAGCAGGGTGCCGAGCACGGTCACCGGCAGGCCGATCACGGTTGAGGTGGCCACGGCGGTGGCCATCGAATGCCCGCGGCTGTCCAGGAACGGCACCATGAACACGCCGCCGCCCGCGCCTATCAGGCTGCCGGCCACGCCGATCAAGGCGCCGGTGCCGCGATAGCGCGCGGCTGATGTCTGCACTGGCGCTTCGCTGCCGGCACGCGTCGGACGCAGCATGCCGATCGCCACGAATACCAGGAAACCGGCGAACACCCAGCGCAGCACCCCGCCCGGCAGCAGCGGTGCCACCAGGCTGCCCAGCGCCATGCCGGCCAGGCCGAATGGCAGCATCGTCTTCACGATGATCCAGGCCACGTTGCCGCGCCGGTGGTGGGCGATGGCGGACGACACCGAACCCACCGCGACGATTCCCATCGAAGTCGCCACCGCAGTCAGCGGCACCGCCTCGGCGGGGATGCCGAAGCGCGGCAACACGAAGCTCACGAACGGTACCGCGACCAGCGCCATGCCCATGCCGATCATGCCCAGCAGCAGGCCACCCACCAGTCCGGCGGCAAGGAACATCAAAAGCGAAGCGGTCATCGTGCGGCCCTCCGGATGTGATTCTTGCGCAAACAGGAACGGGGCGACCCTGCGGCCGCCCCTCCTGAACGCGTTGGCGCTGGCTCAGCTGCGCTGCGAATCCAGCTGCTCGTGGGTCTTCTCGACCTCCTGCGCCTTCATGTAGCTCTCGATCAGCAGCTGGTAGTTGGGGAAGATGTTGGCGTAGATCGCCGCCCATTCCTGCGCGTCGGCGCGGTTCCAGGTCTTCTGGATCTCGGAGGCGACCGCGGCGGTGTCCATCGGCACCACGCCGGCCTGCACCACGCGCGCCAGGGTGATTTCCTCGGCCATCTTCGAATAGGTGCCGGAGGCATCGATCACCGCGAACACCTGGTAGCCGTCGGCGGCGGCGGCGATGGCCGGGAACGCCATGCACACGCTGGTGATGGTGCCGGCGATGATCAGCTGCTTGCGGCCGGTGGCCTTCACCGCGTCCACGAAGTCGGGGTTGTCCCAGGCGTTGATTTCGCCGCGACGGGCCACGTACCTGGCATGCGGCGCGTGCTGGTGGATCTCCGGGATCAGCGGGCCGTTCGGGCCCTGCGGCACCGAGGCGGTGGTGATCACCGGCATCTTGGCCAGCGTGGCCATCTTGGCCAGCGCGGTGGCGTGGGCGCGCACGGTGGTGAAGGGCATGTCGCCGATGGTCTGGAACAGGCCGCTCTGGTGGTCGATCAGCAGCATCGCGGCGTTGTCGGGGTCGATCACGGGACGTGCGTTGTTGAAGTTGGCGGGGGTGCTCATGGCAGGCTCCTGGTGGGGGTGTTGCAGTGGAAGAAGGGTGGGCATCGATAGGGGGGAGGGTGATGCCCACCCGGGAAAAGTCAGTGGGGCAAGTGGCCGAAGCGGCCGAGCTGCAGGTCGTCGAAGGCTTGTGCCAACTCGTCCTCGGTGTTCATGACGAAGGGGCCGTTCCCGGCGACCGGCTCGTCGATGGGTTCGCCGGCCAGCAGCAGCACGGTTGCGTCGCATTCGGCCTCGATGAAGGCATCGCGCCCCCTGCGGTCGAACAGGGCCATCTGAGATTCGCGCAGGGATTCCCGCCCATTGACCCGGATGGCGCCTTTCAACGCCACGATCGCGAGCGTCCAGTCCTCGTCTGCCGGCAGCCTGGCCTGCCGGCCATGGCCCAGGCGGATATCCCAGACGTGCATCGGGGTGCGGGTGAGCGCAGGGCCATCGTGGCCGCGATAGTGCCCCGCGATCACCCGCATCTTGCCGGCGCCATCGGGAAGCGTCACCAAAGGGATGGCGGCAGCAGGGAGCGACTGGCAACCGGCAGGCCCCATCTTGTCCTGCGCCGGCAGGTTGACCCACAGGTGGACCAGGTCGAGGGTGCCGCCGTGGCGGGCGAAACCGGAGGTGCATGACTCCTCGTGGACGATGCCGGAGGCCGCGGTCGTCCATTGCACGTCGCCGGGCCCCAGCGTGGTCCGCGCGCCGGTGGAGTCGCGGTGAAGGATTTCGCCCGCGTAGACCAGCGTCACCACTTCGAAGCCGCGGTGCGCATGTGGGCCACGGCTGCAGGACCGCTCTCCGGGTTCGAGACGGTGCGGACCGACCTGCTCCAGCCGCAGGAACGGGCTGAGATGTCGCCCATGGCTGGCGCAGGAGAAGAGGGAGTGGACCGGAAGGCTGCTGCCGATCCGGTCCGGGCGTGGGGCACCATAGATGCCGACGACCCTTTTCATCTGCTGCTCCCTGTCGGAAGATCCGACCGTGTCCAAGTGATGCGTAACTGTAATTACAGGACAATGGAAGCGGTAGTAAGCCAATTTTGCTATCAGCGTGCTATGAATTGAACAATGAATGTCCGAAAAGGCCGGCCCAGGCTGTATCGGACTGTGGATCAGGAGCCCATAGGTGCTGGATTTCAACGATTTGTACTACTACGCGATGGTCGTGGAATACGGCGGTTTCTCGCCGGCCGGCCGTGCCTTGGGCGTGCCGAAGTCGAAGTTGAGCCGACGCGTCGCGATGCTCGAGGAGCGGCTTGGCGTGCGCCTGATCCAGCGTTCCACGCGGCGCTTCTCCATCACCGAGGTCGGGCAGGCGTATTACGCCCATTGCAAGGCGATGCTGCTGGAAGCCGAGGCTGCCGAAGAGGCCATTGCCATGTCGCGTTCGGAGCCGCGCGGCACCCTGCGGTTGGCTTGCCCGGTGGCGATGCTGCATTCGAATGTCGGGCAGATCATCGCCGATTTCATGGTCGAGAACCCCAAGGTCGCACTGATGCTGGAAGCCACCAACCGCCGCGTGGACGTGGTCGGTGAAGGCATCGACCTGGCGATCCGGGTGCGGCCACCGCCTCTGGAGGACAGCGATCTGGTGCTGCGGGTGCTGGGCGAGCGTGCCTGGTGCATCGCCGCCAGCCCTGGCCTGCTGGCGAAGCACGGCACGCCGGAAGTGCCGGCCGACCTGGCGCAGGTGCCGACGGTCGATTCTTCGCACCCGCAACAGGTGCATGCCTGGGAGCTGTTCGGTCCGGATGGCGCGGTGGCGACGGTCCACCACATGCCGCGCCTGGCCAGTGACGACATGACCGCGTTGAAGACGGCAGGCGTGGCCGGCGTCGGCGTGGTGATGCTGCCCTGCATGCTGGTGGCCGACGAACTGGCCAGCGGCGCATTGGTGAGGATTTTGCCCGAATGGGCCCCGCGGCCCGGGGTCATCCACGTGGTATTCGCCTCGCGGCGGGGCATGCTGCCGGCGGTGCGCGCGCTGATCGACTACCTCGCGGCGCGGGTGGGGACGGCATAGAAGCCCGGACACAAAAAATCCCGGGAGCGCGCGCTTCCGGGATTCCTGCCGTGCAGCGGAATGGTCGGGGAGACAGGATTCGAACCTATGACCTCTACGTCCCGAAATTAGATGATTTTTTACCTGAAACCCTTGAAAACAAGGAGTTTTTGAAGAGAGAAAAATGACGGGGACAACGCCGGGGACAATGTTGGGGGGGTATTCTCAAGATTTCGTGAGACGAAGAAAGCCTCTCGTGGCCGGTCGAGCAACTTCAAAAATCGCGTCGTCAAGACGGTAGCGCTCGTGGCACCACTGCATGAGGTTTCGCCTATCCTTGGGGTGGCAAGGGGAGCCCATGGCAACGAATGAAGCCTTTTCGCGGACATTGATTGACGCCCAACTCGGCGACGCCGGGTGGAAGATCAGCGATGGCGTAAGCACACACTTCGAGTACCCGCTGTCCGACGGCACCAAGGCTGACTACCTGCTGTGCGACCGGAACGGGCGTGGCCTGGCCGTAGTGGAGGCTAAGCGCAGCAGCGTCCACGCCCCGACAGCCGCCGACCAGGCCCGGCATTACGCCGAACTGGTCGACGTTCCCTTCATCTTCCTGGCCAATGGTCGTGAGATCTGGTTCTGGGACTGGCGCAATGAAGCCCATCCGCGCCTGGTCTCGACCTTCTATTCGCAAGCTGACCTGGAGCGCCGGGTTGCCACAGCCGTCCAGCGCCGGGACCTGTTGTCGGTGCCCATCGATAAGCGCATTGCAGGTCGTGATTACCAGCAAGCCTGTATCGACGCGCTATCCACCGAAATCCAGTTGGGTCGGCGCAGCCTGTTGGTTGAAATGGCCACGGGTACCGGCAAGACCCGCACCGCCGCCGCCTTCATCAAGCGCATGTTCGAGGCCAATGCCGCGACCCGCGTGCTGTTCCTAGTGGACCGGATCACGTTGGCGGGGCAGACCGAAGAAAACTTCATCGACTACCTGCCAGAGTTACCTTGCTATGTGTTGAGAGCGGGCCGGCGCTTCGACGACGCCAAGCGGATCACGATTGCCACCCTGCAGAGCATGGTGAACATCTACCGTGACTACTCGGCCGGGTATTTCGACTTGATCATCACCGACGAATGCCACCGCAGCATTTACGGGCAATGGTCGGGCGTGTTGCGGCACTTCGATGGGGTCCAGTTGGGTTTGACCGCTACGCCTTGCGTCGCGGGCGATGGACAGGCCGAGGATGACAAGGCCTTTGTGCGCGACACGCTGCGCTTCTTTGGCGTGGACAAGCCCACCTTCAGGTACGGGATCAGCCAGGCCATCGATGATGGGTATCTGGTGCCGTATCAGATCTACAAGGCGAAGACCGTCAAGACGGCCGCCGAAGGTGGCTTCGAGGTCAAGAAGGAAGAACTGGATTGGTCCGCGATGGACGAGGCCACTGCCGTCGAATTGCGAGACGCATATGGCGACGAAAAGAGTATTACCGTCGATCCCAATGCGCTGGAACGCCGCTTCACTATTCCCGAGCGCAACCGCGCCATCGTGCGCGAGTTCCGTGAAGTCATGCGGAATGGCTATCTGGACGCCAAGGGCATTCAGCGTAAGCCGGTGCCAGGAAAGACGATCGTTTTTGCCGTGACCAAGCGCCATGCGGAAACCCTGGCGCGCTTGTTCGATGAAGCTTTCGCCGACGAAAAGCCACATCCTGCTGTGCGCTATGCCGATTACGTCGTGTCCGACACTGGAGGCGACGATACTCGCGATGGCATGACGAGGATCCGCGCCTTCAAGAAAGAGAAGTACCCGCAGATCCTGGTATCGGTGAACATGCTGGACACCGGCTTCGATTTCCCGGAACTGCAGAACCTGGTGTTCGCCCGCTACACCAAGTCCGCCGTCCTTTACCGGCAAATGCGCGGGCGTGGCGCGCGCAAAGCGCCCGGCAAAGCCAAGTTCACAATGTTTGACTTCGTCGGCGTGACTGACATGCACGAAGGCGACGATCGTCCGGTAGAGGGTGGCGCCGTCCGCGTGAGTGAACCCAAGCCCCGCCCACAACAACCTCGGCGCCTGCTGGCCCTGGACATCGACGATCAGATCGATCCGACCACGCGTGCCTGGCTCACCATGGACGCCGACGGCAATCTGGTGCAGCCGGAAGCGACCGAGGCGCTGGCGCAGGCCATCGGTGCGCGCTTCGAGTCCTGGCTGCTGCCGCGGGAAGCGCAGTACAACCCGGAACAGGTCCGCTGGCTACGCCTGATCAGCAATACGCTACGCGCCAATGCAGACACGCTGGACGATTTCACTGCCGATCACCTGGATTTCTTCCAGTCCTTCACGGCGCTGGGTGGACAGGCTGCGGCGGTCCGCCTGTTCGGCGGCGCGCTGGCACTGGAAACTATGCTGTCCAGCCTGAGTCTTGCCGTGTTCTCAACCGAAGCGACGGGTCCAGACCATTCTGGCGACGCCGTTTCCGCTTCCCTTCACTAGGTTTTTTCCATGCCGATGACCCCCGAACTCCGCCAGAAGGTGGATCGCATTCGCGACGACCTGTTTGGCGGTGGCTATCCCGACCCGGTCAGCAATGCCGAGCAACTGGCGTTCCTGTTCTTCTTCTACCTGATCGAAGGGATCGACAAGCAGAACGCGGCCCGCGCCCGGGTGATAAAGCAGCCCTACACCAGCTTGTTTGCGGGCGAGTGGACGCTGCGCAACCCCTTGAACGCGCCGAACAAGGGCGATACGGCGATCCCGGCCGAGCGCCTGCGTTGGTCGCTGTGGGCGCGTGGTCTGTCCGGCGAAAACCTGGTGCGTTTTGTCCGTGACGAGGTGTTTCCCTTTTTCGCCGATGTTGCCGCCGGCAGTGCGGTGAACTTCATGGATGGCGCTCGACTGGGTATAGACGACCCGGCGGTATTGTCGAAGCTGGTGACCGACGTGGATGGGCTGCGATTGGACGAAGCCGACGCCGACACCAAGGGCGACCTGTTCGAGCATGTGCTGCGCCAGATCAAGCAGGCCGGTGAATTGGGCCAGTTCCGCACGCCGCGCCACATCATCCGCGCCATCGTGGACATGGTGGGCCCGCGGATCGGCGAAACGACCTACGACCCGGCTGCCGGTACGGCCGGCTTCCTGGCGGCGGCCTACAACCATATTCGGCTGGCCAATTCGTCGGAGGCGGCCATCGAGACTGTCGAGTCCGACGGCAAGCCGCAACGGCGCGGGCTGGGCGACCGGCTCAACCAAGCGCAGCAGAGCCAACTGGCCAACCGCACCTTCTACGGCAATGACGTCGACCCGAAGATGGTGCGCCTGGCGACGATGAACCTGACCCTGCGTGGCCTGCCGAACGTGCGGATCCTGCGCCGCAATGCGCTGACCAGCGCATTGGACGTGCAACAGCGCGCCGACCTGGGGTTGCCGGACGCCTACGACGTGGTGCTGGCCAACCCTCCATTTTCCGGGCGTGTGGATCGCGACCGGATCGTCGAGGACGTGCGGGTAGGGAATACCGGCGCCACTGAAATCCTGTTTTTGAAATACATGCTGGACTCGTTGAAGCCGAATGGCCGCTGCGGTGTGATCGTGCCCGAGGGCGTGCTGTTTGGTTCGACAGGCGCACACAAGGAAATCCGTCGTCTGCTGGTGGAAAACAACACCGTGGAGGCGGTGCTGTCTTTCCCAGGCGGCGTGTTCCAGCCGTATGCGGGGGTGAAGACCTCGGCGCTGTTCTTCCGTAAGGGCGGCAGCACGGACCGGGTGTTGTTCCTGCACGCGGACAATGACGGCTACAAGCTGGACGCCAACCATGACCAGCCGATCGAGGCCGACGATCTGCCAGTACTGATCGAGGCGTTCCGTACCCGCGATGACCGCTGGGCGGAGTGGCAGGCCGCAGGTTCAAATCATGCCCCCGCTACCATCCCAATCTGCGGCGTGACCACTGCTCCGGTCATGCCGTTTCGGGTCTCAACGACGGCTTCGCCGACGACAGCGCGTAGGGCTTCACGCACTGCGGTTGATGCAGATGACTGTTCGGCAAGAGTCTGCGCCAGCTTCTGCAGGCGACCACGCACATCAGGCATCAGATAAGCCGGCCGGTTGGCTTCACGCTCCAGTGCAGTGCACAAGGCCTCGAGACGTTCCAGCTCCGCCTTGGTCGAAGGCAAGCGAATCCCCTCGCGAATGGCCGCAACGACGTTGTCGCGCTCCCGGCGTGCCTGGGTGAGTCGACCAGCGATAGCGTCCTGCCTCCCGGCCGCCTCGCGCATCTGACGCGCCACGGCTTTTTGCCAGGCGCTCATGGCCTCATCGGACAGAAGGATTTCGCGCGCGCCAGCAAGCATCGCCGCTTCCGCTTTCATGCGGTTGACCCTGATCCGGTTTGAACATGTGCCACGATCCTTGGCCGTAGCGCAGCCATAGCAGCGGGCATCCACCACAACAAACGGCCCCCCGCACTCGCAACACCGGAGCAAGCCCGTCAGCAGGTGCTTGGGTCTACTGCCCCTACGTTTCGTCTGGGCCACGCTCCGACGCTCGCAAGCTGCTCTGGCGGCCTCCCACGTCGACGGGTCAACGATCGCAAGCTCGGGTTTCTCATTGACGATCCATTCTGATTCCGGATTCTCGCGAGGCTGGCGCTTCCCGGTATCGGGGTGCTTGACCCAGTGACTGCGGTTCCATATCTGGCGCCCGCGATAGATCGGGTTTGCAAGAATGCCGATGCCGCGACGATGGTCGGGATGTATTGCACTCACAGCCCAGGTCGTGCCGCGTGCAGTCGGGATGCCTTCGTCGTTCAGTGCCTTCGTGATCCGCCTGACGCTCATGCCCGAGATGTAATCAGCATAGATGCGCCTCACGATCGCCGCTTCCTCCCGCACGATCTCTCGCTCGCCAGTCTGCGTCACGCGATAACCATAGGGCAGACCGCCTGCCGAAGCCCCTTCCAGCGCGCGTCCCTTGAGCCCGCGATGAGTGCTTCGGGCCAGCTCTCGCAAATCGCGGTGCCCGAACATTCCGTCAACCCAGCCGCGAATGTCCGCGCCCTCGATGCTCGAATCGTAGCCGTTCACCGTGATCACCCGGACGCCGTAGTAGACCAAGCGCTCGAGGATCTGCGGTAGATCGGTCCCGCGGGACAGCCGCTTCAAGTCCCACAACACCAGGACATTGAACTTTCCTTGTCTGGCATCGCCCATCAAGCGGACGAAGTCGGGCCGGTCGCGCCGCTCGCCACTGATCTCGGAATCCTGATAACGAAGTGGTGCCGGCCAGCGCTCGCGAGAGATCAGATCATCCTGCTCGCGCTGCTGATCGGCGATGCTGGCCGCCCGCTGTCGGTCACTGCTGTAGCGGGAGTAAGTCGCTGGGACGGCGCGCATGGCGTGGACTATGCCGCCTCCGAATCCTGTTCGGTAGCAGGGGGATTTGAATCAAGTGGGCTGTCATCGTTGCCTGGCATGGTCGAAGACCGCAGATAATCGCGCACCTCGGCTTCCGCCAGCACGTTGATCAAGTGCAGCATTGCCGGGGACAGGTTCACCCGAAAAACCCCCGCACGGCATTTTTCTTGAGAAAGCCGGCCCATGCTTTGAACTTCTGTCCTACCCGAATCGCGATAGCGAGGCCAGGCTCACGGAAGTAAAACCGCTCACTCATCGCCCGCGCTCCGGCCTTCCTTGGCTGCGATGGCGGCGTCGATGGCCTGGTCAAGTTCAACGCCAGTGAAAAGCTCGTCGTGATCGTATGTGGATGCACGGATCATGATTTGATCCTCTCCATCTGCATCACACTCGCGAACCCATCGATACCGCCGCGCATCTCTCTCCGCCACTTCCAGCCTAGCGAGTAGGGCGGCGTTTTCGTGGGCGAGTGCCGTGGCGTCATCGACGTGGCCAGAGCCGCCACATGCTGGGCAGTTCAGGCGTTCTGCATCAGCGATGAAATTGGCCTCGCTATCGCCAAGGTTCCGCATCGCCGTCTCTTTCTCATCCATCCTCATCTCTCCTGTGTCGCATAACGCCCTGATTGCCTGTTACACCCGCACCGCGTCGCATAACAACCGGATTTCCCGCGGGAATCGCTGCGCTATGCGGCTAATCCGGGATCGAATACTTGTTAGCACTCAAAACATACATTCCATTGCATCTATTGCAGGCCATGAACTCCATCCCGCCGCTCGCATGTATCGTTTTCAGTGATTGCGTATGACACTTTGGGCACGTCCCGTTACGAGCAACACGCTCTTGCAGTCCACTCATCCGTGGCGCACGGTCAAAAAATGGGTGGTCGTTCTTGATCTGCTTGCTGTACATCCGGCACCTCTGAGTGCTAACAATTCATTCAAGCCGACGCCGCTTCGCGGCGCGGCTTAATTCAGGCGTTAGCAGTCAAAATCCGCCATGCAGCCGCAGCCACTCGCGGGTCTTGTCCGTTCCCAATGGCGCGGTTCCTGTCCATCCGATCACCCATCCCATCAGGCTTTCCCAAAAATCCGGGTTTACATACAGCTTGCCGGTGGGCGTTCCACGCAACTTGTTTTGGCTGCCGCCAACCTCCTGGAACGTACCGCCCCATCGGCTCGAACCGTGGCACGGCGTCGGCCACGATCCAACACCTTTTGCGGCAGTGGTCGGCGCCCACGTCGTCAGATCCAAGCACTCCCCATCGAGCATCAAACCCCATCGCGGCCAGGTCTCCGAGAACTCGTCCAAGCCCTCGATGAGTGAGCATTGCCGAGTTCTCCACGAAGACGAACTGTGGTCGTACTTCGCGAATGATTCTCGCCATCTCCACCCATAGTCCGCTTGCCTCTCCGTCGATGCCGGCTTTCTTTCCTGCTGGGCTGATGTCTGTGCATGGGAAGCCGCCCGAAACCACATCAACAATTCCGCGCCACGGTCGTCCGTCGAAGGTGCGTACATCGTCCCAAACGGGGAACGGTGGAAGGTGCCCTTCATTTTGTCGCTGCATGAGTCGTCTGGCGCAAAAGGGCACAATCTCCACGGCGCAGACTGTTCTCCACCCAAGGAGTTTTCCTCCGAGAATGCCTCCACCAGCGCCTGCGAAAAGTGCCAACTCATTCATCGTTTCTCCATGTCAAAGACCGCTAACATCTCAATCAACCCGACCGCCCGCAAGCGGTCGGCGGGTTATCTCGGGCGTTAGGCCTTACCAATCTGCTTCAGGTAGTCCAAGTACGCCTCGTCGTCTGTAAGCGACACGGCGACCAACTCATAGCGCCCGCTGTACTCGAAGCCTGGAAACTCACCAGGAGAAAACCCATGCGGTTCAAGCGGCTTAAAGCCGATCGCAAATAGGAAGTTGGGCGCGCTTGGAAGTGCGTCAGCCCGAATCTTCAGTTCGCCGATAACCTGTTCACTGCGAAACTTGCGCAGGATTGGTACCGTCACAAAATCGTTGTTTTCCACGTTTCCTCCGTTGGCCGTAAGGCCTAACAGTTCATTCAAGCCGACTGCGCTTCGTAGCCGCGTCGGGGTTTGTGTTCTGCCGCGCGCAGCGGCTTAATTCAGGCGTTAGACCGCCAGTTCTTCGACATCAAACAGCGTCGCGTCGAGGTCCGGAATTTTGTGGTCGATGATCTTGATTCCGATGCTGTCTTTGTCCGGCCAGCCTTCTTGCTCGCTCAAGACCTCAACAGCTCCGCCTTCGGAGTAGCCGTCCATCAAGTAGCCCAGCAACTGGACCGCTGCACGTCTCGCAACGGCCTGAAATACGTCATCGTCGGAAGCATCCAGAACGTCCGCAGCGCCGGACCAAAAGCCGTTCACCTCGGCGGCGTACTCGGCTGTCATCTTCGTGGTGTCAATCTCCAGCGTGATGCTGGTATCCATGCCGCTTGTCAGGATGTATCGCTTTTTCATGGGTTACTCCAAGTGAGTTTCGCGGTCTAACAATTCATTCAAGCCGACTGCGCCTCGGCTTGGCTTCGTATGTGTGTCCTGCCGCGCGCAGCGGCTTAATTCAAGCGTTAGGGCGCAATTCCAGTTCCACGGCAATGCGGACAAGCAGCCGTGTTCCGCAATGCTGCCGCGCGCGGCCAGTACGGCTTCTTCCCCACCATGACAACGTAGGACTCGTGATCCCGCCCCCAGCCGCAGCCGCTGTGCTTGTAAAGCGTCGGGAACAACGTCCTGTCGGGCCGACCCCCAGCCCTCACCACTTCGGCAACAACTCCACGCTTCGTGGTGGTGCTTCCCTGCGCTTGGCTCGTCCACTCAACCGTGTCTCCGACCTTGAACATTTTGATCTCCTTCGGGCGGGTTGCGCCCTAACAATTCATTCAAGCCGACGCCGCTTCGCGGCGCGGCTTAATTCAGGCG
>DAIRVA010000021.1:0-31752 GCA_036803045.1 Lysobacter sp.
CGTCCGCCGCCATCAGCGCGCCTTCGATCAGCAGCGTGCCGCTGCCGCACATCGGATCGAGCAAGGCGCCGCCATCTTGATACCGCTTCGGCCAGCCGCCGCGCAGCAACACCGCCGCTGCGACGTTCTCCTTCAGCGGCGCCTCGCCCTGCAGGCTGCGCCAGCCGCGGCGATGCATCGGGCCGCCGGACAGATCGATCGAGATGATCGCCTTGCCTTTGCGCACCACCAGGTTCAGGCGCAGGTCGGGCGATTCGGCATCGACCGAAGGGCGCTCGCCTGTCGCCTCGCGCATCACGTCGACCACCGCGTCCTTGACGCGTTGCGCGGCGAATCGCGCATGGGTGATGCCTTCGCCCGAGACGTGCGCGTCGACGGCAAGCGTCATGTCGGCGCCGAGATGCTGCGTCCAGTCGATGAGGCGTGCACCAGCGTAAAGCGCGGCTTCATCCGGGCAATCGAATTCGCTGATCGGCCACAACACGCGGCTGGCGAGGCGCGACCACAGCACCGCGCGCTGCGCGTCGATGCTGGAGCCTTCGACATTCACGCCGGCCGTGGTCGCGGTCGCCTTGGCGCAGCCGAGCGCGAGCAGCTCGTCGGCGAGCAGGTATTCCAGGCCCTTGCCGCAGCTGGCGAAGAACTTCATCGCGCTCAGAGCCCGGCCAGCAAGGCAGCGAAGGCGAGCTTGGACGATTCCACATGCTCGGTGAGACGATGCGAGTCATCGACCATCAGCAATCGATCACGACGCGCCTGCGCCCACATCACCACTTCATCGGCGGCGATCAATTCATCGCGCCAGCCGTGGATGATCGAAGTCGGCACCGCGGCGGCATCGAGCGGGTTCGCCTTGCCCATGCGGATCGGCGGCGCCATCAGGAACAGGCCCGCGACCGGCACCTGCAACGACACCAGGCCGGAGATGTACGCACCGAGGCTGGAACCGGCCAGCACCACCGGCCCGCGTCGCGCCGCGGCCTGTGCCAGGCCCAGCAAGCGCTCGAGGCGCGCCGGCACGTCACCGAGTTCACTGATGTCACGCTGGGCGTCCAGATCGGTGTAATCGGGTCGTTCGTGGGTCCAGCCGAGCGCATCGGCGGCTTCGGCCAGCGCGGTGACCTTGGTAGCGTCGGGACCGCTTTCGAAGCCGTGGGAGAGGATGCAGTGGCCTTTCATCGGCGCATTTTACCCGGTGCCGGTCCACGCCAGCGGCCTGCTAGCATCCCCGGCATGCGCGAACCCGACCTCGACATCATCGACGCCCCCCTGCCCTACGTGGACCTGCTCGACGCGCGCGCCACGTCCGACATCGAGCTGGTCGTCATCCACTGCACGGAGCTGCCCGACCTCGCCAGCGCGCGCGAATACGGCGAGCGCATCCACTATCCGCAGTCCGGCACCGGCAACAGCGGGCATTTCTACATCGACCGCGACGGCCGCGTCTCGCGCTGGGTGCCCGAGGACCGCATCGCCCACCACGTGCGCGGGCGCAACGCCCGCAGCATCGGCATCGAGCTGGTGAACACCGGCCGCTACCCGCACTGGCTGGACAGCACCCGCCAGGCGATGGACGAGGCCTACCCGCCGGCGCAGATCGAAGCGCTCCTCGCATTGCTGGCTGATTTGCAGGCGCGCATGCCCTCGATCACGCAGATCGCCGGCCATGAGGATCTGGACACCGACGAGATCGAAGCCAGCGACGATCCGGGCCGCCGCGTGCTGCGCAAACGCGACCCGGGGCCGATGTTCCCCTGGGCGCGCGTGCTGGCGGGCAATCGGCTGCAACGGATCACGGCCTGAAACCGCGCCCGCCTACAATGGTCGGCCATTTCCATGATCGCCGCCGATGATCTCTCCCGTCACCGAACTCGTCGACCTGCTCGCCCTCGAACGCCTCGAGGACAACCTGTTCCGCGGGCAAAGCCGCGACATCGGCACCAAATACGTGTTCGGCGGCCAGGTGTTGGGGCAGGCACTGTCGGCATCGCAGGCCACCATCGACGCCAAGCACCCGCGTGATGCGCATTCGCTGCACGCCTACTTCCTGCGCGCGGGCGACATCGACGCGCCGATCGTCTACCAGGTGGACCGCACCCGCGACGGCGGCAGCTTCTCGGTGCGCCGCGTCACCGCGATCCAGCACGGGCAGGTGATCTTCTTCGCCGCCGCGTCCTTCCACAAACAGGAAGAGGGCGTCACCCACCAGTTGTCGATGCCGGAAGTCCCGCGCCCGGACGACTTGCCCGCCGCCGAAGCGGTACCCGAGGGCGTGCTGGAAACGCTGCCGACCAAGGTGCAGCGCTGGCTGGATCGCGCCGGGCCGTTCGAGTTCCGCCACGTATACCCGCGCGACGAGTTGAACCCGCCCAAGCGTCCGCCCTACCAGCAGGTCTGGTTCCGGCTGGCCGAGCGCATCGGCGACGCGCCGGAGCTGCATCGCGCGATGTTGGCGTATGCGAGCGATTTCCACCTGCTCGGCACCGCCAACTTCCCGCATGGCATCAGCTACTACCAGCCGGGCGTGCAGATGGCCTCGCTCGACCACGCGCTGTGGTTCCACCGTCCGTTCCGCGCGGACGAATGGCTGCTGTATTCCATCGACAGCCCCAGCGCGCAGGACGCACGCGGCCTCGCGCGCGGGCAGATTTTCGATGCGCAGGGGCGCCTGGTCGCCAGCACCGCGCAGGAAGGCATGGTGCGCGTACTCAAGGACACCGACTGATGCGGCAGGTCTTCACCAGCCCGCGCCTGGCCAATGTCGAGGCGGTGGCGAAGCTGCTGGAAGACGCCGGCATCGCCACCAAGATCAGCAACGGCCGCTCGTACCGCGGCAAGTTCGATCGCGGCGTGAGTTATCGCGATACCGGCAATGAAACCCATGCTGCGGTGTGGGTCATGCGTTCCGAAGACCAGCCGCGCGCCCGCGAGATGCTGCGCGAGGCCGGTTTGCTGGACAGCACGCGCCCGGACCAGCAGCGCGACAGCTTCCTGCCCGAGCACCTGCGCGTCGGCGGTCCGCAAGACGTCGCGGCGGCCCGTTGGCTGAGTCCGGGCCGCCTGAAAGTGGCGCTGCTGATCGCCATCGCGCTGGTGATGGCGCTGGTGGCCGTCTGGCAGCGCTATCCGGGCGCGTCGCGGCAGGCCGCGACGGCGACCGCGGCCGACGGCGCCACTCGCGGGATGCCGGCGGCGCCCGACGTGCTCACCGCACGCAACGCCAATCCGGTGGTGCAGCGCGTCGACGTGCCGTCCGCATTGGCCACCCTGCTCGTTGTTCGAGCCGCGGGCGAGCGCGGCATCACGGAAACCTGCCTGGAAGTGGACGATGCCGCACCCTTGCCGCGCGTCGTCGAATTGCTCGCCGGCACCGGCGGCGCACCCGTCCCGGCCGATGCGCCTCAATGCGGCGAAGGCAGCCGATTGCCGCGCATCCGCATCGACGATTACCGGACCGACGGCTCCGGCATCGGTACGGTACGGATGCGCGTTCAACAGGGATCGGTACAGGTGGACCAGCGCTTCGAGGTGGAGCGCGATGGCCACGATTGGCGCGTGACCGGCAGCAGCCGGAGGTGAATGCAGGAACGCCGGCTTGCGCCGGCGTTCCTCTTGCCCATCGCTGCAAGGTTGCAGCGAACCTCGATGGTCGGTCAGGGCTTGGCGGCGCGGCGCGCTTCCATGCGCTTCTGGCGCTCGGCCATGCGCTTGGCGTGGGCCGCATCGAACTCGGCGCGCGAAATCTGCCCGTCGCGGTTGCCGTCGACCTGCGCGAACCACTGGTCGCGACGCTCGCTCATCTTCGCCTCGCGGTCGGCACGATCCAGGAATCCGTCCTTGTTCGCATCCATCCGGGCGAAGCGTTCGGCCATCCTCGGTGCCTTGTCGGCCTCGGCACGACTGATGCGGCCGTCCTTGTCGGCATCCAGCCGCCGCATGCCCATCCCGCCCATGCCATCGCGCTTGATGACGATCTTGCGGACGCGGCGCTGCTCGCCATCGGCCCGAGCCGGACGCTCGTCGGCGGTGATGCGGCCGTCCTTGTTGCGGTCGAGCTGGTCGAAGCGCTCGGCCAGCCGCGGGAACTTGGCGGCTTCGGCGCGATCGACCGCGCCATCGCCATTGGCATCGAGCTTCATCCGGGCCGGCGGTGCCGCGGGCGCGGACTGCGGCGCCGCGGCGACCAGGACCGGAATGACCGCACTGGCGGCCAGCAGCAGGAAGAAGAATCGGGGTGTTTTGGTTTTCATTGCGGGACTCCAGGCGTGATCGGGAATGTCACGCCATCAACGCCCTGCCTGCACGCCGGTTGACGCTGCGGACGAGCCATTCAGGATGCCCTTGCCTGCCCGGATCCCGCAGTGCCGCTATCCTTTCCGCATGCGTGCCGATGCCGCTCCTTCCCCCGATGTCCGCATCTTCCAGACCGGCGAACACGCCTGCGGTTACTGGCACGACCGCCCCGCCCGCGACCTGGTGGTGGAACCCGGCGATCCGCGCCTGCCGCGCCTGTATCCGCGGGCGCTGGAACTGGGCTTCCGCCGCTCCGGCGACCTGGTCTATCGCCCCAACTGCCACGGCTGCCGGCTGTGCGTCGCGGTGCGGATCCCGGTCTGCGACTTTCGTCCGGACCGCAGCCAGCGCCGCAACCTCAGGCGCAACGCCGACCTCGTGGCACGCGTGCTGCCGGCCGAACGCACCGACGAGCAGCTCTCGCTCTACCAGCGCTATCTCGGCCGCCGCCATCGTGGCGGCGGCATGGACGACCACGGCGCCGTGCAGTTCGACCAGTTCCTCGCCGGCAGCTGGTCGGATACGCGCTTCCTCGAGATACGCCGCAAGGTGGAGGGCGAGACCGGCCCGCTGCTTGCCGTCGCGGTCACCGACCTGCTGCCCGAGGCGCTCTCGGCCGTTTACACCTTCTACGACCCGGAGGCGGCACCGCTCGGCTTGGGCACTTTCGCCATCCTCCAGCAGTTGCAATGGGCGATGCGCGACGGCCGCAGCCACCTCTATCTGGGCTACTGGATCGATGGACATCCGAAGATGGATTACAAGCGACGCTATCGGCCGCTTGAGGGCTACGATGGAGAACGCTGGACCCGGATGGACCCGCTGATGGAGCCCTGCCGATGACCTTCCCGTTACGCGTCCGATACCCACGGAGGGCCGCTTTGCCGGCCCGCGGCCTGCTGTCCGTGCTGGCACTGGCACTGGCAGCGTGCGTGCAGATCAACGTCCACGGCACGCCGGACCCGAGTTCGCTGGATCGCCTGCCCGGGCAGATGGCGCGGGTCGTGCGGGAAGCGCTGCCGCCGGTGCGCTTCGCCACCTACAACACCTCGCTGTACAGCGACGAGGACGGCGGGCTGGTGAAACGCCTGCAGGCCGGCGACGCAGCAGCGCGCAAGATCGCCGCCGTACTGCAGCGCGTCCGGCCCGACGTCGTGCTGCTCAACGAATTCGATTACGCCCCCTCCGGAACCGCGGCCGATCTGTTCCAGCGCGATTACCTGGGCGTCGGCCAATCCGGCAGCGCTCCCATTGTCTATCCGTACCGTTACCTCGCGCCAGTCAATACCGGCGTGCAGAGCGGCCACGACCTCGATCGCGACGGCCATGTCGGCGGCCAGGGACGCGCGCGCGGCAACGATGCTTGGGGTTACGGCCTGCATCCCGGCCAGTACGGCATGCTGGTGCTGTCGCGCTACCCCATCGACCTGTCCCGCGTGCGCACCTTCCGCAGGCTCAAATGGTCGGCAATGCCGGATGCCCGCGTCCCGCGCGTGCCCGGCTCAGGCGTGCCCTGGTATCCCGAGACGACATGGCGCGAGATGCCGTTGTCGTCGAAATCGCACTGGGACATCCCGCTGGCGACGCCGCAGGGCATCATCCACCTGCTGGCCAGCCATCCCACGCCACCGACTTTCGACGGCGCAGAGGACCGCAACGGCCTGCGCAACGCCGACGAGATCCGGCTATGGGCCGAATACGTGTCCGGCCGCGATGCTCCCTGGCTGTGCGACGACCGTGGCCGCTGTGGGGGGCTGCCGGCGACGGCCCCGTTCGTGATCGTCGGCGATCTCAACGCCGATCCGGACGACGGCGATTCCCTGCCCGGATCGATCCGCCAGTTGCTCTCGCATCCCGCGATCCGCACGCAACCCGTCCCCGCCAGTGCCGGCGCGCCCGAACGCGCCCGCGCCTACGGCATTCCGCGACATGGCGCGATCGCCACCCACACCGGCGATTTCGGGCCGCGCAGCGGCACGTTGCGGATCGACTATGTGCTGCCCTCGCAGCGACTGCAGGTGCGCGACAGCGCCGTGTTCTGGCCCGACTCGGCATCGGCTGAAGCCCGGTTCGCCGATGGCAGCGACCATCACCTGGTCTGGGCGGACCTCGTCGCCAGCCCCTGATCCATTCCGGATCAGGATTGGGCCGGCTTGCGGCTGAAGCCGAACGCCCCCTCGCTGCGACCAGACACGATCATCCGCACCATGTTGACCGGCAGCATCAGCTCCACGCCGGCGTGCTCGGGCGCAACGGCGCCCATCAGCTGCATCTCGATCAATGCGCCGCCGGTATCCACCTCGGTGCACAACAGATGGCGATGCCCTTCGCCGCTGAGATAGGGGGCGATGATCTCGCCCAGCGCCTCGACTGCGGCCGGAAAAAGGTAAACGGCATAACCTTCTGCCGGAGGTGGAGGCAGGGGCGCCTCGACCGGCTTCGGGGATTTCGCCTCGGCGGGCACGGGCGGCGCCGGCGGCTCCAGGCGGGCCTGGACTTCGGCTCCCGCGGCCGGCTTGCCGGTCCATGCGCCGGCGGGCGCGGTTTCCTTGTTTTCCTTCATTGATCCTCCAATGCACGAATCGGTCGCGCGAGCGGACTCAGGCCAGCCGCACCACCAGTCTCGCGGCGGCATCGCGGGCCAGCCCGCGCGCCTCATCCGCCGATCCTGCCCGCGCCAGCGTGACCGCGACGCGACGCTGCCCCGCCACGCGCGGCTTGCCGAACAGCCTGAGCGCCACCGCAGGATCGGCCAAGGCCGCGTCCACGCCCGAGAACACCGGCACCCCATGGCCTTCCGCCAGCACGGCGCATGAGGCCGAGGGCGCAAGATTGACGATGTTGCCATCGGCATCCGCGCCGACCGGCAGGCCGAGGATCGCGCGCGCATGCAGCGCGAATTCGGACAGGTCCTGCGAGGCCAGCGTGACCAGCCCGGTGTCGTGCGGGCGCGGGCTGACTTCGGAGAACCAGACCTCGTCGCCCTTGACGAAGAACTCCATGCCGAACACGCCCCATCCCCCCAGGTCCGCCGACACCTTGCCGGCGATGTCGCGTGCGCGTTCCAGCGCGAGCGGCGACATCGGCTGCGGCTGCCAGCTCTCGCGGTAATCGCCATCGCGCTGCAGGTGGCCGATCGGCGCGCAGAAGGCGGTGCCGCCGGCGTGGCGCACGGTGAGCAGGGTGATCTCGTACTCGAAATCGACGAAACCCTCGACGATGCAGCGCCCCGCCCCGGTACGTCCGCCGGTCTGCGCGTAATCCCAGGCGTGGCCGATGTCGGCTTCGGTCTTGACGGTCGATTGGCCCTTGCCGGAGGAGGACATCACCGGCTTCACCACGCATGGCAGGCCGATCGCCTCGATGGCGGCGAGGTATTCCTCGTGGGTGTCGACGAAGCGATACGGCGAGGTCGGCGCGCCGAGCGCCTCCGCCGCCAGCCGGCGGATGCCCTCGCGGTCCATCGTCAGCCACGCCGCGCGCGCGGTCGGGATCACCTTGAGGCCGGTATCGCGCTCCAGCGCCACCAGGGTCGGCGTGTGGATCGCCTCGATCTCCGGCACCACCAGATGCGGCTTCTCGGCATCGATCAACGCCCGCAACGCCGCGCCATCGAGCATGTCGATCACGTGGCTGCGATGCGCGACCTGCATCGCCGGTGCATCGGCATAGCGGTCGGCGGCGATCACCTCCACGCCGAAGCGCTGCAATTCGATCGCCACCTCCTTGCCCAATTCGCCCGAACCCAGCAGCAGGACGCGGGTGGCATGGGGGGAAAGCGGCGTGCCGATCACGATCATGGGCGGAGTATCGCTAGGAAGTCGGCAACCAGTTTATGCGCGTTCGCGCATCTGTCATCCTCGCCGCATGTCCCTGCGACTACCCTCTCCGACCGCCATCGCGCATGCCTGCATCCTGGCGCTCATCCTGTGCGGATGCGGCCGCGAGCCCGCACCGGAAGCCCTCATCGCCGGGCTGGTGACGGACGGACGCCTCGGCGAGATCAGCGGGCTGGCCGCCTCGCCGGTTCAATCCAACCTGCTGTGGGCGATCGACGACAGCGGCAATCCGGCCCGCCTGTATGCACTGACGCGGCGCGGACAACTGCGTGCAAGCTATGCGGTGGACGGCATCGCCAAGACCGATTGGGAAGACATCGCCGCGTTCCGACTGGACGGCAAGCCCTACCTGCTGGTGGCCGATACCGGCGACAACGGCGGCATCCGCAAGGTCCTTTCGCTTCACGTGTTCCCGGAACCCGCCGATGCCGACCACGATGGCCACGTGTCGCCGGCCTGGTCAATCCGCTTCCGCTGGCCGGACGGCGCGCGCGATTGCGAGGCGGTCGCCATCGATGCCGAACGCGGAGAAATCCTGCTGATCAGCAAGAAACGGCAGCCGCCGCAGCTGTTCCTGCTCCCCTTGCGTCCGGGCAACGGCAAGCCGGGCCGCATATTGACCGCCCGGCTGGCGGGCACGCTGGCCGGGGTACCGCAGGCCAGCGCCCGGGAGCGCGCCGAGCGGCCGGCCGTGGCGCGTCTGCGCAGCCAGGTCACCGCCGCCGACATCGCACCGGGGCGCGACGCCATCGCCGTGCTCACCTACGACAACCTGCTGATCTACACCCGCCCGCCGGGGCAGGCGTGGCCACGGGCACTGGCCCATCCGCCGCGCTGGGTCGTCCCGATGCCGCTGTTGCCGCAGGGCGAGGCGGCCACCTGGTCGCGCGATGGCGAAGGCATTTATGCCAGCGGGGAGTTCAATCCCGCCCCGGTCTTCTACGTGACCTATCCAAGACCGGACTGAGGAAGGCCAGTCAAGCCGGAACCCAGGCTTGCAATGTGATATGTTTTTGATATCATATTTATTGTCTACCGGAGAATCCCATGAAAGAGAAAAACATCCGCTCCCTGCCCGGCGTGCCGATGCTGCTGATCCTGCTGCCCGTTGCACTGATCAGCGCCTGGTTCGGCTTCAACGGCCTGGTCGGCGGCAACCCGGCCGGCATCGCCATTGGCGCACTGGGCCTGCTGGCATCGCTGGTGATGCTGTGCGGCCTGTACATGGTCGAGCCCAACCAGGCCGCGGTGCTCAACCTGTTCGGCAAGTACGTCGGCACGGTCAAGGACAACGGCCTGCGCTGGAACAACATCTTCTTCTCCAAGCGCAAGGTGTCGATGCGCGTGCGCAACTTCGAGAGCGGCAAGCTGAAGGTCAACGAGCTGGACGGCTCGCCCATCGAGATCGCCGCCGTCATCGTCTGGCAGGTGATCGATGCTTCCGAGGCCGTCTACAACGTGGACGACTACGAAAGCTTCGTGCACATCCAGGCCGAATCCGCCCTGCGCACCATGGCCACCAGCTATCCCTACGACCAGCACGAGGAAGGCCAGATCGCCCTGCGCAGCCATGCCGCGGAGATCAGCGAGCACTTGCAGAAAGAGTTGGCGGATCGCCTGAACGATGCCGGTGTCGCCGTCATCGACGCCCGCATCAGCCACCTCGCCTACGCGCCGGAAATCGCCCAGGCGATGCTGCAGCGCCAGCAGGCCAACGCGATCATCGCCGCCCGCACGCGCATCGTCGCCGGCGCCGTCGGCATGGTCGAGATGGCCCTGGCCGAGCTGCAGAAGAACGGCGTCGTGCAACTGGACGAGGAGCGCAAGGCCGCGATGGTCAGCAACCTGCTGGTCGTGCTGTGCGGCGAGCGCGCCACGCAACCCATCGTGAACGCCGGCACGCTGTACTGAGCCCGTGGCGGAAAAGAAAGCCTATCCCCTGCGCATCAATGCCGCCATCCTGGCGGAAGTGCAGCGCTGGGCGGACGACGAGCTGCGCAGCGTGAACGCCCAGATCGAATACGTCCTGCGCGAGGCGCTGCGGCGCACGGGACGACTCAAGCCCGCCGGCACCGAGAACGAAGACGAGGACGCAAACCGATGAATGCAAGCTGGGAATACAAGGTCATCGACATCATTCCGCAGATCACCGGCTCGCCCGGACAGAAGGTCGAGGAAACCCTCAACCGGATGGGCGAGGAAGGCTGGGAGCTGGTCTCCGCGCTGCGCTGCAGCCTGATGGAGCCTACGCGCCTCTACCTCAAGCGCCGCAAGAGCTGACCCACAAGGAGAACATCACATGAGCGACCGTTGGGAATACCACATCATCACCCTGGGTTCCGACATCTGGGGCCGCACGGACGAGAGGAAACTCACCGAATCGATGAACAATCTCGGCCGTCTGGGCTGGGAACTGGTCGGTTTCAACGCCAATGCCCTCACCGACACGCCGATGGCCGTGTTCAAGCACAAGGGAAGCTGACATGAAGCGCCTCCTGATCGCATCGATACTCACGCTGGCCACATCGCCCGCCCTGTCCCAGGTCGCGCCCGACGCCGCCCGCGCCACCGCGACCCGCCTGCTCGACCACCTGGATCGCGGCGAATACACGCAGGCCGAAGCGATGCTCGATACCCGGATGAAGCAGCTGGTGCCGGCCGCCCGCCTGGAACAGGTGTGGAAATCACTGCCTGCCACCGGCAGCCGCGGCGAAGCCCGTCTTCGCACCGATGGCGCCACGCAGGTCCTGATCGTGCCGTTGACGCGTGGCGGAGCCCGGCTTGACGCGAGCATCGCGGTGGATGGCGAAGGCCGAGTGTCCGGCCTGCTGGTCCGCCCCAGCGCGCCCGAAGCCGCCCCGCCACCCGCCGCCGACGCCGCCTTCGTCGAAACCGACACGAAGGTGGGCGATGGCGAACGCGCCCTGCCCGCCACCCTCTCCCTGCCCAAGGGCAAAGGTCCGTTCCCGGCCGTGGTGCTGGTACATGGATCAGGCGCACACGACCGCGACGAGACCATCGGACCCAACCGGCCCTTCCTGGACATCGCGCGCGGGCTGGCGGCGCAGGGCATCGCGGTTCTGCGCTACGACAAGCGCACCAATGCGCGCCCGCAGGACTATGCCGGCAACCGCATCGACATCGACAGCGAGACCACGGACGACGCGGTCGCCGCGCTTGCGAGCCTGCGGGCGATGCCGGGCATCGACCCGAAACGCATGTTCGTGCTCGGCCACAGCCAGGGCGCGATGATGGCGCCGCGCATCGCCATGCGCGACGGCCATACCGCCGGGATCGTGCTGCTGGCTGGCCCCGGACGCAATATGCTCGACATCCTGGCGGAGCAGAACGTGCGCCTGCTCGGCATGCAGGGCACCCAGGACACGCCGCAGGGCATCGCCCATCTCGACAAGCTCAAGGCGCAGATCGCCAACGTCCGCGGCAAGGGCGATGCCGCGATCGGCGCACCGATGAACTTGCCGGTCGATTACTGGCGCAGCATCGATGCGGTGGATCCGATCGCCGAGGCGCGCAAGGCCGGCGAACCGATGCTGGTGCTGCAGGGCGGCCACGACATTCAGGTTGTCGATGCCGACTGGCAGGCGTGGAAAGCCGCATTCGGCGACGATGCGAAGGTGACGATGAAACGCTACCCGACCCTGAACCACCTCGCCATCGACAGCCCGGCCAACGCGGGGCTGGAGAGCTACCAGACTCCCGGTCATGTCGACGCCGGCCTGATCGACGACATCGCGCACTGGATCAAGTCACGGCCATGAGCGCGCCGCGCGAATTCGCGGTCACGCCGCCGGATCTCCGACTACCCGGCTTGATCCTCGTGGCCGTGCTGCTGGCCTGCGCAAGCGCGCTGGCGTTCGGCTGGCATGAAATGCAGGGCCGCCATGCGTTGTGGGCCGGCCTGGCCGCGACGATCATCGCGCCTGCCCTGGTCCTGGCCGCACTGTTCCGCCGAAAGGTGACGTTCGACGGCCACACCCTGTACATCGTCGCCGGTTTGAACCAGACGCGCGTGGCGGCCGGCATGCTCTCGCCCGGGGAGGCGCGCGTGGTCGATCTCGCCACGAACGCCGAATATCGCCTCGGCATCAAGAGCTTCGGCACTTCGATGCCCGGATACCACGCCGGGCATTTCCGGCAGGTGCGCGGCCGCAAGGTCTTCGCCCTGGTCACCGACAAGCATCGCGTGCTGGTCCTGCCCGAGCGCGACAGCCGCCTGTTGATGCTCAGCCTGGACAAGCCGCAGGCGCTGTTGGATGCGCTGCATCAGGCACAAGGACACGGTGAAAGTCGGCGATGACTCATCCTGCTCGCTCGGCATCCACTGAAGCAGGCACGTACCGAAGCAAGCCGCGATAAGCGCGAGGCGAATATCCCTCGATATTGCGGCCGCGAGTCTATGGCGGTCATTCGAGAAGCAATATAACTTGCTGATTTTTCGTGACATTTCCTTGCCCTGTCGTTCCGGCGAACCAAGCAACGAGCATGCCGTCGCACCCTGGAATACGCACTGGGATTCCACTGTGGATAACGCTTCGACAGTTAGCAGGCTTGATACCCTAGCAATATCTGCCTTCGGCCTTCGCGCCTATGGTTTTACAGGCCATGCCGGAACCCCGGGGGCGCTTGAGACGATCCACATTGGGCAAAGCTGCATCGGTTACCCTCGCGGCATGCCCACGCCACAGCCCCACCTGCTGCTCAACAGCGCCGACATCGAAATCTGGCCCGCCTGGCTGCTGGTCGCGCGCAGCAATGCCGATGCCCGGCGCCTCGCGCGTGCGCGCTGGGCATTGCGGCGCAAATCGGATGGCCGCTACCTCGCCGCGATGGATGCCGCCGGCACGCTGGTGCCGATGGTGCCGCGTCTGATCCACGAACCCGGACTGGAGGACGCCCTGCGCTGGCGTCCGCGTCGCAGCTTCCGGCGAGCGCGCGCTGGCCACCCCGCCGTCGAGCTGCCGATGCGTGCGCTGGAGGCGCGGCTCGCCGCTCTGGGGCTGGATGCAGGCAGCTATGCCGAACGCACCGGGCTGACGCTCATCGCGGAGCCGGACTGGCTCGCGCTGGCCGGCTTCGACCGCTGGCGCCGGCCGCTCTGGCTGCGCGCCGATGCCGCCCGCGCCTGGTCGCGGATGGAGGCGGCTGCACGGGCCGACGGCGTCGCGCTGGACGCGATCTCCGGTTACCGCAGCCATGCCTACCAGCTCGGCATCTTCGAGCGCAAACGCGCGCGCGGGCTGGAGGTCGCGGACATCCTGCAGGTCAACGCCGCGCCCGGCTTTTCCGAACACCATTCCGGCCTGGCACTCGACATCGGCACGGATGGCGAACCGCCGGCCGAGGAAAGCTTCGAAGGCACGGCTGCATTCGGCTGGCTGTCGGACCGGGCCGCCAGCCACGGCTTTCGCCTGAGTTATCCCCGCGACAACCCTCACGGCATCGTGCACGAACCCTGGCACTGGCGCTGGCATGCGCCGGAGGCCGGGGATTGACCGGCCGTCATGCGAAAGGGCCCGCAGATGCGGGCCCTTTCGTGCAACGCTTGGCAAATCCGGTTACGGACGGCGCGCCAATGCCGCCTCGTCCTTGGCCTTGGGCATCAGGTCCTGCTTGGTCACCCTGAGCGGGCCGAAGGTCAGCAGGTTGCAGGCCACGAAGATCGAGGAAACGGTACCGATCACGATGCCCATCATCTGCGACACCGCCATGCCTTCCAGCGAGCCACCGCCATAGATATACAGCGCCAGGCCGGTGAGGAACGCGACGAACGAGGTGATGATGGTGCGTGACAGCGTCTGGTTGACCGACGCGTTCAGCACCGTCAGCGGATCGGCGCGCATCGTGCGGAAGTTCTCGCGCACGCGGTCGAAGACCACGATGGTGTCGTTGATCGAGAAGCCCATCACCGTCAAGAGGCCGGCCAGCAGCGTCAGGTCGAACTCCCGCTGGGTGAAGGCGAAGAAGCCGGCCACCACCAGCACGTCGTGCAGGGTGCAGAAGATCGCGGCCACGGCGAATTTCCATTCGAACCGGAACGCGATGTAGGCCATGAAGCCGATCACCACGAAGGCCAGGGCCATGATGGCGTTCTTCGCGAGGTCGCGGCCCACCTGCGCGCTGATCACCGAGCTGCTGCGCACCTCGGCCGGGTTGCCTGATGCCGAAGCCGCCTTGGCGATCTGTTGCGCGATGGTCGTGGTGGCCGAATCGCCGGACTGGGCACCGACCTCCCCGGTCTGCGCGGCATGCTTGCCGTCGTCCTGCAGGCGCACCAGCAGGTCGCTGCCGGTGCCGTAGGTCTGGACCTGCGCGTTCTCGAAGCCGGCCGCGGCCAGCCTTTCGCGCACGGCATCCACGCCCGGCGGTTGGTCGAAATGCAGTTCGACGCCGACGCCGCCGGTGAAGTCGAGCGCATAGTTGAAACCCTTCACGGCGATCGCGCCGACGGCGCCCAACGCCAGCACCAGCGCCACCAGCAGCGAAATGCCGCGCAGGCGCATGAAGTCGATGTTGGTGTCGTTCGGGATCAGGTGCAGCGGGAAAATCTTCATGGGTGTGCGTCCTCAGATCGCGATCGACTTCAGCTTCTTGCGGCGGCCATAGATCAGCGTGGCCAGCGCGCGCGACACGGTGACCGCGGTGAACAGCGAGGTCAGGATGCCGATCACCATCGTCACCGCGAAGCCCTTCAGCGGGCCGGTGCCGAAGGCGTACAGCGCGATGCCGGCTAGCAGCGAGGTCATGTTGGCGTCGAAGATCGTGCCGGAGGCCTTGTCATAACCGGTCGCGATCGCCGCCTTCGGCGGCATGCCCGCCCGCAATTCTTCTCGTATGCGTTCGTTGATCAGCACGTTGGCGTCCACCGACATCGCCACCGACAGCGCCAGGCCCGCGAAGCCGGGCAAGGTCATGGTGGCGCCAAAGAGCGACAGCACCGCGACCACCATCAACAGGTTCATCAGCAGCGCGAGGCAGGTGACCAGGCCGAACATCCGGTAATAGACCAGGAAGAACGCCAGCGTGAACAGGAAGGCGAAGAGCACCGCCTTGGTGCCGCGCTCGACGTTCTCCTTGCCCAGGCTCGGGCCGATGGTGCGCTGGTCGGCGAAGAACATCGGCGCGGCCAGCGCGCCTGACTTGAGCTGTTTGGCCAGGCCCTGCGCTTCTTCCTGCGACAGGCCGGTGGTGTGGAACTGGTTGCCGAACGGACTCTGGATGGTGGCCGCGCTGATCACGCGTTCCTCGACGCGCGAGCTCTGCACTTCCTTGCCGTCGACCATCGTCACGGTCGGGATGCGCTCGATGTAGACGATGCCCAGGCGCTTGCCGACGTTCTCCAGCGTGTGGTCCAGCATGCGCTTGCCGCCGGCGGCATTGAGCGTGATGCTGACATCGGGCGAGCCCGATTGCTGGTCCACCCCCGGAACCGCCGCGAGCAGCTGGTCGCCGGAGACCAGGATGCGCTTGGAGAGCAGGATCGGCATGCCGTTCTGCTGCTGGTAGATCTTGGAGTCCGGCGGGACCTGCCCGCTGGCGATGGCCGCCTGTGCGGCCGCCTCGTCGCCGGTCACCGCGCGGAACTCGAGCGTGGCGGTCGCGCCGATCTGGCGCTTGGCTTCCGCAGTGTCCTGCAGGCCCGGCAACTGGATCACCAGGCGATCCGCGCCCTGGCGCTGCAACACCGGTTCGGCCACGCCGAGCGCATTGATGCGTTCGGCGATGACCGTGCGGTTCTGGTCGACCGCGTCGACCGCGATCTTGTTGATGTCGGCGTCCGACAGGCGTGCCGTCAGGCTGCCGCTCCCGGTCGACCAGGTGAATCCGGGACCGCCGGCCGCCGGGCTGCCCAGCCCCTTGATCAGGGCGGCCTGCGCGGCGTCGGGATCGACGCCGGGTTGCAGCACGACAGACACGCTGTGGTCCGGGCGCACATCAACCGAGCGGTACTGGATGCGGGCATCGCGCAGGATGCCGCGCATGTTCTCTGCATAGGCGTCCATGCGCTTCTGGATAGCCGCCTGCTGGTCCACCTGCATCAGGAAGTGGATGCCGCCCTGCAAATCGAGGCCCAGCGACATCGGTTTCGCGCCAATGCGCTCCAGCCACTTCGGCACCGTCGGCAACAGGTTGAGCGCGACCGCGTAATCCTGCCCGAGGGAGCCGCGCAGCGCGTCCTGGAGCTGGGTCTGCTGGTCGGGCGAGGACAGCCGCACCATCACGGTGTCGTCCTTGGGCATTTCGATGGCCTTGGGCTTGAGGCCCGACTTGTCCACCCCCGCCTTGACCTGCGTCTTCAGGGCATCGCCCGTGGCGGCGCTGCGGGTCGCAGTCACCTGGACGGAAGGATCCTTCGGATACAGGTTGGGCAGCGAATAGAGCGTGCTGGCCAGCAACACCAGCACGATGACGACGTATTTCCAGCGCGGGAACTCAAGCATGGCGATCACCCGCGCAGCCCGGGACGGGCCGCGCGATCAAAGTGGAAAGGATCAGGAAGCCTTCAGCGAGCCTTTCGGCAGCACGTTGCCGACGGCGGACTTCTGCACGCGCACGCGCACGTTGTCGGCGATTTCCAGAGTGACGAAGTTGTCGCCGATATCCATGACCACACCGGCCAGGCCGCCATTGGTGATGACCTCGTCGCCGCGGTTCAATGCGGCCAGCATGGAGCGGTGCTCCTTGGCGCGCTTCATCTGCGGGCGGATCATCAGGAAGTACATCACCGCGATCAGGATCAGCGGCATCAGCAGCCCGAACATCGGGTTGCCACCGGCGGCCGGGGCACCCGCCGTCTGGGCATGGGCGGCGGAAATCAGGAAATCCAGAGGGTTCATCGTTCGATCCGATCAGAAAATCAACGGGGAATTATGCCATGTGGCCGACTGGCCCGGATTCCAACCCCCCATGGCCCTCAATCCGGCGGCTTCATCCCGCGGGCCGCGTAGAAGGCCGCACGGAAGTCTGTGAACCGCCCGCTGCCGATGGCTTCGCGCATCCCGGCCATCAGGCGCTGGTAATGGCGCAGGTTGTGCAGGGTGCCCAGCATCGGCGCCAGCATCTCGTTGCAGCGGTCGAGGTGGCGGAGGTAGGCGCGGCTGAATCCGTTGGCGCAGGCGTAGCAGTCGCAGCCTTCCTCGATCACGCCGAGGTCGTGCTCGTACTTGGCGTTGCGGATGCGCACCGTGCCATCGACGGTGAAGAAATGGCCGTTGCGCGCGTTGCGGGTCGGCATCACGCAGTCGAACATGTCGACGCCGCGGGCGACGGCTTCCACCAGATCCTCCGGCCGGCCCACGCCCATCAGGTAGCGCGGGCGGTCTCCGGGTAGTTGCGGCGCGGTGTGGTCGAGCATCGCGTTGCGCTCGGCCTCGGTCTCGCCGACGGCCAATCCGCCGATCGCATAGCCATCGAACCCGATCGCCTTCAGGCCTTCGGTCGACAGCGTGCGCAGGTCCCGGTGCACCCCGCCCTGCACGATGCCGAACAGCGCCGCGTCGTTGCCCTCGTGCGCGCGCTTGCTGCGCTCGGCCCAACGCAGGCTGAGCTCCATCGAGCGCTTGATCACGCCCGCATCCACCGGCTTGCCATCGACATGCACCGGCGGGCACTCGTCGAAGATCATGACGATGTCGCTGCCCAGCACCTTCTGGATGTGCATGGATTCCTCGGGGCCGAGGAAGACCTTGCTGCCGTCGGTCGGCGCGGCGAAGGTCACGCCGGCCTCGGTGATCTTGCGACGGTGGGCGAGCGAGAACACCTGGAAGCCGCCGGAGTCCGTGAGAATCGGCCCGTCCCACTTGCCGAAGCCATGCAGGCCGCCGTGCGCCTCGATCACCTCCAGGCCAGGCCGCAGATACAGGTGGAAGGTGTTGCCGAGGATGATCTCGGCGCCAAGCTCACGGACCTGCGCGGGGAACACGCCCTTGACCGAACCATAGGTGCCGACCGGCATGAACGCCGGCGTTTCCACCGTGCCGCGCGGGAAAGTCAGGCGGCCGCGGCGGGCGGCGCCATCGGTGCCGAGCAGTTCGAACGACATCCGGCTCATGCCTGGCCCTCCCGCGCCCACAACAGCATCGCATCGCCATAGCTGAAGAAGCGGTAGCGCTGCGCGACCGCATGCCGGTACGCGGCCAGGATACGCTCGCGTCCGACGAAGGCCGACACCAGCATCAGCAATGTGCTCTCGGGCAGGTGGAAGTTGGTGACCATCGCATCCACGCTGCGGATGCGATAGCCGGGAAAAATGAATATCTGCGTCTCGCCGGCGAAGGGCTGCAATTCGCCCTCGTGCATCGCGCTTTCAAGCGCGCGCACCACCGTCGTGCCGACGGCGACGATGCGGCCACCCCGCTCGCGCGTGCGGCGAATCTGCTGCACCAGCCCGGCACCCACGTTCAGCCACTCGCTGTGCATCACGTGCTCGTGCACGCTGTCCACGCGCATCGGCTGGAAGGTGCCGGCGCCCACATGCAGGGTGACGTGGCCGAACTCGATGCCCTTCGCGCGCAGCGCGTCCAGCAAGGCCTCGTCGAAATGCAGGCCCGCGGTCGGGGCGGCGACGGCGCCGGCATGGCGGGCGAACACGGTCTGGTAGCGCTCGGCATCGGCCGCATCCGGTGCGCGTTCGATGTACGGCGGCAGCGGCAGGCGCCCCGCATCGACCAGCCATTTCTCCAGCGGTGCATCCACATGGAAACACAGTTGATGGAAGGCGCCATCGCGGCCCATCACCTCGGCCTCGCCGCCGGCATCCAGCGCGATGCGACTGCCGGGCTTCGGCGTCTTGCTGGCACCGAGCTGCGCGCGCGCCTCGTTGTCCGGCAGCAGACGCTCGATCAGGATTTCCACGCGGCCACCGGTCGCCTTCTGCCCGAACAGGCGTGCAGGGATCACGCGAGTGTCGTTGAAGACCAGCAGATCGCCTTCGCGCAGCAGCGCGGGCAGCTCGCGGATGCCGCGATCCTCAAACGCTGCATCGCCCGACGGCACCACCAGCAGACGGCTGGCCGAGCGCTCGGGCAGCGGCGCTTGGGCGATCAGCTCGGGCGGCAGGTCGAAATGGAAGTCGGATTTCTTCAAGACGGGCTTGCACGATGGCAGGCGCGCATTTTACGCAGGCAAGCCCCACTCCAGCCTCAGCGGTCGAATTTGGTCGACAGGACGATCGACGAGGTCGTGCGCTCGACGCCCTCGACCATGCCGATGCGATCGGTCAGCTCGTCCATCACCTCGACCGTCGGCACCATGCCCACCGCCATCAGGTCGGACGGGCCACTGACCGAGTGCAGCGCACGCACCTCAGGCATCGCGCGCAGGGCCTCGGCCACGGCGGGCATCTGCCGCGGCATCACCGTCACCGATATATAAGCGCGGATGTGGCCCAGCTCCGCCGCGTCGGCCACCCGCACCGAATAGCCCGCGATCACCCCCTCGCGCTCCAGCCGGTCGATGCGGCTTTGCACCGTGGTGCGCGAAAGCTTGAGTCGGCGCGCGATCTCGGCCGTCGATGCCCGGGCGTTCTCGCGCAACAAGCTGAGCAATTGCTGGTCGGCGGCGGTGATGCGCATGGCAAGGCCTCAATTTCGTCTAATCGACGATATTATCAATTATTTCGTCCGATCATCGGCTGCCATCCGACGAAAGGTTTGCCGATAATGGAGAATTGACTCGATTCGGGAGCCCTCGATGAACCTGCTCGACACCCTCGCGCCGCTGCGCGCCCACGGCCAGGCCCGCACCACCGGCCTCGACGATGCCACCGTCGCCCGCTTCGCCGCCACGCATCCGCAGTTGGGCGAAGCCGTGCAGGCCGCCGCCGCCGAATACGCCGCGATCAAGGCCGAGTTCCCCGAGCTGCTCGACCTCGATGAGAACACCCAGGCCGAGCGCATCCAGGCCGGCTTCGTCAATTTCTACTCGGCCGACACGGTGAACCCGTACGTCGCCATCGCCGCGCGCGGCCCGTGGATCGTCACGCTCAAGGGCGCGGTCCTGCACGACTCCGGCGGCTACGGCATGCTCGGCCTCGGCCACGCGCCGCAGGCGGTACTCGACGCGATGGCCAAGCCGCAGGTGATGGCCAACATCATGACGCCGAACATCGCGCAGCTGAAATTCGACCGCGCGATGCGCGAGGAAATCGGCCAGACGATCGGCGGTTGCCCGTACACCCACTTCATGTGCCTCAACTCGGGCTCGGAGTCGGTGTCGCTGGCCTCGCGCATCGTCGATGCCAATGCCAAGACCCAGACCGATCAAGGCGCACGTCACGCCGGCCGCAGCATCAAGCGCGTGGTCGTGAAGGGTGCGTTCCACGGCCGCACCGACAAGCCGGCGCTGTACTCGGATTCCAGCCGCAAGACCTACATGCAGCACCTGGCCAGCTATCGCGGCGAGAACACCGTCATCACCGTCGCGCCCTACGACATCGACGCGCTGCGCAAGGTGTTCGCCGATGCCGATGCGAACGGCTGGTTCATCGAGGCGATGTTCATGGAACCGGTGATGGGCGAAGGCGATCCCGGACGCAGCGTGCCGCGTGATTTCTACGACGCAGCCCGCGATCTCACCACCGCGCACGGCGCCCTGCTGTTGGTCGATTCGATCCAGGCGGGCCTGCGCGCGACGGGCTATTTGTCGATCGTCGACTATCCCGGTTTCGAAGGTGCCATCGCACCGGACATGGAGACCTACTCCAAGGCGCTCAACGCGGGCCAGTATCCGCTCTCGGTCCTCGCCGTCGGCGAGCGCGCCGCCGGCATCTACAAGCGAGGCCTGTACGGCAACACCATGACCGCCAACCCGCGGGCATTGGATGTCGCCTGCGCGGTGCTCGGCCAGCTCACGCCGGCCCTGCGCGCGAACATCCGCGACCGCGGCGCACAGGCCGTGCAGAAGCTCGAGGCGTTGAAGGCGGAACTCGGCGGCCTGATCACCAAGGTGCAGGGCACGGGCCTGCTGTTCTCCTGCGAACTGGCGCCCGGCTTCAAGGGCTACGGCACCAACAGTTCGGAAGAATGGATGCGCGAGCGCGGCATCGGCGTGATCCATGGCGGGGAAAACTCGCTGCGTTTCACCCCGCACTTCGCCTTCGACGAAGCCGAACTCGACCTCATGGTGTCGATGATCAAGCGCGCCGTGCTGGAAGGCCCGCGCGTCGACAAGGCGGCCTGAATCGCGCCGATGGCCGGGCGATCGATCCCCGCCTGACATCCCGTTCCGCTCCTTGTCCGGCGCATTTGCTGCACACTCCCGGCAGACACCGGGAGTGACTGCATGAAGATCGTCGAAGTCCGCCATCCGCTGATCCGCCACAAGCTCGGCAAGCTGCGCGATGCCGGCACGGGCCCCGTGCTGTTCCGGCAACTGGCCGGGGAAGTCGCCGCCCTGCTCGCCTACGAAGCCACCCGCGACCTACAGACGGACCCGCACACAGTCCAGACCTGGGCCGGGCCGCTGGAAGTCGAGCACGTGCGCGGCGAAACCCTGACGCTGGTACCGATCCTGCGTGCGGGTCTGGGTTTCCTGCCCGGCGTGCAGTCGCTGCTGCCGGCCGCACCGGTCAGCGTGATCGGGCTGCGCCGCAACGAAACCACGCATCAGCCCGAAGGCTATTACGAACGACTGGCCGACCGCATGGACCAGCGCACCGCATTGCTGATCGATCCGATGCTGGCGACCGGCGGCAGCGCCGCGGCGGCCATCGACATGCTCAAGGCCGCAGGCTGCAGGCGGATCAAGGCACTGTTCCTGGTTGCGGCGCCGGAAGGCCTGCGCCTGCTGGAGGAACGCCATCCGGACATCGAGGCCTACGTCGCCGCCATCGACGACAAGCTGGACGAGAACGCCTACATCCTGCCCGGGCTGGGCGATGCCGGCGACCGCCTGTTCGGTACCCCAGTCGACTGAAACGCCTGCACGCCGTCAGGCCGCAAACGCGCGCGCCTTCAGCTCGGCGACCTCATGCGTCGTGCCGAAGCGCCCCTTCTCGTCGCGGGTCACTTGCGCCAGCGCACAGCCCGGATCGTGGGTGAAGAACAGGTGCACGTTGCGGGCGAGCATGTCCTCCAGCAACGCGCGCTTCTCGTCGATCAGCAGTTCGGCATTGCGGTCGTAGCCCATGGTGATCGGCACATGCACCCACGGGCGGCCGGGAATCAGGTCGGCGCAGAACACCACGCCGCCATGTGTCTGCCCGTCCTCGTGCTCGGGCCCGACGATTTCGGCCAGCATCAATCCCGGCGTGTGGCCGTCGCTGATGTGGAAGCGCACCGCATCGCCCAAGGCCGGGCTGTGTGGCCCATCGACGATCTCCAGCCGTCCGCTGGCCTCGAGCAGGCCGGGCAATTCGGGGATGAAGCTGGCGCGATCGCGCGGATGCGGATGACGCGCCCGCTCCCAATGCGCCTTGCCTACGACATAAGTGGCGTTGGGAAACAGCAGTCGCGGCGATTCACCCTCGGCCCACGGCGCCAGCAAGCCACCGGCATGGTCGAAATGCAGGTGCGAGAGCACCACGACATCGATGTCCTCATGGCTGAAGCCCGCATCGGCCAATGAATCCAGCAACACGTGGCGATCTTCCTGCACGCCGTAGCGCTCGCGCAGCTTCGGCTCGAAGAAACTGCCGATGCCGGTTTCGAACAGGACGGTCTTCCCATTCAGCGGCGAGGCCAGCAATGCGCGGCAAGCGAGGTCGATGCGGTTGAGTTCGTCCGGCGGCGCCCATTTCTGCCACACCGCCCGCGGCGCGTTGCCGAACATCGCGCCGCCATCGAGCTTCTGCGAATTGCCGGAAATGGACCAGAGTTTCATCCGTCCAGTCTAGCCTGCCGTCCCCGCGCGCGAGTCGACATGGGTCGAGTGGCCGGCCTGAATGGGCGCACCTTGCAATCCCTTGGCATCGGGGATAAATATCGAGGCGTGGCTCGCACCGGAGTATCGACATGCATCTCCTTACGCCATGGCTTCTTTGGGCACTCGTCCAGTCCGGCCTGCCGGCAGGCACGGCACAGCCGAACGATCCGTTTCCGGGACACGACCGGATTTACTGCGTTGCGGCAACCGAACGTTACCTGCCCGGCGACTACTATTTTTGTTCCGGCAACCAGGCCCTTCAGGACGGCAAAACCCGCAAGGCGCTCGAGTTCTACGAAACGGCGGCATCCTGGGGCGACAAGCGTGCGATGTTCAACATGGGGTTGATCCATTTCCGCGGCATGGGCGTGCCCGTCGATCAGCCACTGGGCATCGCTTGGCTGGCGCTTGCCGCCGAGCGCGAAGAGAACCAGATGGAGCGCGAGGTGCTGGTCGGTGCCATGAAGTCCGTCTCGCCGGAAATCCGGGCACAGGCGGATGTCCACTGGAACAGCATGAAGCTCAAGTATGCGGATCGGATCGCACTGGCGCGCTCCCAGAACCGCTACGAGCGGGAAACCCGAAGCATTCGCAGTGAAGTGCGACGCGATCCTTCGATGTCGGCCTGGATCGCGGGGCTGGCTCCTCCGATCATCGGCAGCGGCATTGGCAGTGGAAGCGATCCCGGTGAGCCGATGGCGGGCCCCTCGGGCAGCGCGTCGCGCCTGCTGGGCCGCATGGACGAAGCTGCCGAAGAAGCCATCCTGCGTCCGCGCAAGGGCCATAATGGACGCGTCATCACCGGTCCACTGAAGGTCGACGAGAAAAAGAAGGCCGCACCGGAACGACCCTGACCGCTCGTTTCCTTTCCATCCACGCCGCTGCGCCGCACCCGCGGACACGGCTTACGCTCGCGCTTTTCCAGGAGGCCATGCATGATCGACCACCCCGTCCCCGATGTCGTGCTGAAAACCCGCATCCGCGACGAATCGATAGGCGGCGACAATCCGTTCCGCTGGCAGGACCGGTCGACCGGGGAGATCTTCGGCAACGGCCGCCACGTGCTGTTCGCCCTGCCCGGCGCGTTCACCCCGACCTGCTCCAACGAGCAGTGCCCGGCGTTCGAACGCGAGTACGAAGCGCTCAAGGCGGCCGGTGCCACCGAGGTGCACTGCTTGTCGGTCAATGACGCCTTCGTGATGTACCAGTGGGGCAAGCACCTGGGCCTCAGGAACGTGAAGCTGTTGCCTGACGGCTCGGGAAAATTCACCCGCCGCATGGGAATGCTGATCGACAAGGACCATCTCGGCTTCGGCCAGCGCAGCTGGCGTTATGCGGCGGTGATCGACGACGGCGTGGTGCGGGCGATGTTCGTCGAGCCCGGCATCAACGACGACGGCAGCGACCAGGATCCATACACCGAAAGCCATCCGCAGAACGTCCTGAGCTGGATGCAGGCCAACGCCTACACCGCCTGACGCCGCGTGCCCCGCAAGCGACAACGGCCGGAATTCCGGCCGTTTTCCGTCCAGGCATCCTGATGCCGGATCAGCGCCGGGCTTCGGCCCGTTCTCGCACTTCGCCCTTGCCGACCGGGTTGCGCGGATCGCTGCCCGCGCGCAACTGCCCGGTGGCGATATCCCACTCCACCGCTTGCAGGTTGCCCCAGGCGTCGGAGGAGCGCTGGCCGCGCACTTCTCCGGGCACGATCACCACATGCCCCATCGCGCGCAACTTGGCGATGGCCTCGGGCGAGAGCGCATCCTTCTCGATGCCGATCGCATCGGGCAGCCACTGGTGGTGGTAACGCGGCATTGCGACCACCTGCTGCGCATCCAGCCCCGCATCGAAACCGAGAATGCCGAGCAGCACCATGGTGATGATGCGCGTGCCACCGGGTGTGCCGAGCACGGCCACGCGATCCGGTGACGTCATGAAAGTCGGCGTCATCGAGCTCAGCATGCGCTTGCCCGGTTCGGGCGCGTTGGCCGCGTAACCCATCACCCCGAACGCATTCGGCGTGCCCGGCTTGAGGGCGAAATCATCCATTTCGTTGTTCAACAGCACGCCGGTACCGGGCGGGATCAGGCCCGAGCCGAACAGCAGGTTCACGGTCTGGGTGACCGCGGCACGATTGCCTTCGGCATCGATGATCGAGAAATGCGTCGTTTCCGGGTGCTCCTCGAAGGGCGTCGGATCACCGGGCAGCAGGTCGCTCGGCGTTGCCTTCTGCAGGCTGATCGTGCTGCGCAGGCCAGCCGCGTAGTACGGCGATAGCAGCGTCGCCTGTGGGACCTTGGTGAAGTCCGGGTCACCCAGGTAGAAGGTGCGGTCGTGGAAGGCGCGGCGCATCGATTCGACGACCAGGTGCACGCGTTGCGCCTCGTCCATTTTCTGCAGGTTCCACGGTTCCAGCACCTGCAGCATTTCGGCCAGAGCGATGCCGCCGGACGAAGTGGGCGGCGCGGTCACGATGTCCCAGTCGTGGTACTTGAAGCGGATCGGCTCGCGTTCCTTCACGCGATAGCCGGCCAGCTCATCGGCGGTCCACTTTCCGCCCTCGGCATTCACGCCATCGATCAACCTTTGCGCGGTCTGGCCGCGATAGAAACCGTCGAAGCCATGGTCGGCCAGCAGCTGCAGGGTGAGGGCCAGCTCGGGCTGGCGCAGGATGTCGCCTTCGGCCAGCGGCTTGCCATCCTTCAGGAACACCGCGCGCGTGCCCGGATAGCGTTCCATCACTTCGTGGCGCTCGCCATAGCCGCGCACCAGCCGCCCGTACATCGGGAAGCCGTCGCGGGCGATGCGGATGGCCGGCGCGAGCGAATCCCTCAGCGGCAAGCGGCCGTATTTTTCGGCCACGTGCACGAGCGCGGCGGGCAGGCCGGGAATGCCGGCGGCCCACGGGCCATTGGTCGCGCGGTCGCGATCCAGACCGCCCTTGTCGTCGAGGTAGGCCTCTGGCGTGGCGCTCGCGGGCGCGGTCTCGCGCGCATCCACGAAGACGTCCTTGCCGGTCCTCGCCTCATGCAGCAGGAAGAAGCCGCCGCCGCCGAGCCCCGAACTGATCGGCTCAACCACCGACAGCGTCGATGACACCGCCACCGCGGCATCGAAGGCGTTGCCGCCCTTGGCGAGGATCTCGAAGCCGGCATCGGTCGCCAATGCATGCGCGGAGGCGATCGCGGCGCCACCGGGCCCGGCGTGCCGCGGTGCTTCGCGCGCCTGCGCACCCACCGACAACAACAAGGCGAAGGCGAGCCACGCGCCATGCAACAGCTTCATCGACCTGTTCATGTTCATGCAGCCTCCTCGAGCCGGCGCAGTTTCGCCAGCAGGTCAACCTCGGTCTCGACGTGCGCCGGGTCGTTTTCGATGCATTCCACCGGGCAGACCACCACGCATTGCGGTTCGTCGTAATGGCCGACGCATTCGGTGCACAGCGACGGATCGATCACGTACACCACCTCGCCCTGCGAGATCGCCTTGTTCGGGCAGACCGGCTCGCAGACGTCGCAGTTGATGCAGGTGTCGAGGATCTTCAGTGACATTCGGAAAACGAACGCGCCCGCCACCAGGCGGGCGCGTTCGGCAAGGGTAGGTTACTTGGCGGGCACGAAAACGTAGTCCACACCGGCGGGCACGACGGCCGCCTGGACGCGATCCTTGTCGGCCGTATCGCCGACATAGAGCACTTTCACGTTCTTCAGGGTGCCCGGCTTGACTTCCTGGAAACCGGCGACAATCAGATCGCCCATCTTCGCCGATGCCGGCGAGCCGAACATCAGCATGTTGCCGCCGACGATGCCGCGCGACAGGTCGCCCTGGACGCGCTCGAGCAAGCGGTCGTACTCGCCGGCGAAGTCGGCGCTGGATTCGCCGGGCAGGAAGTAGGCGTAAGGCGCGTTGTTCACGCCTTCCATGTTCCGCAGCGCCACGGATTTCAGGTAATCCTGCCAGGCGGCCTTGTCGTCGCTGGTCGGCGCTGCGACGACGGCGGGCGCCGCTTCCTCCGCGGGCTTGGCTTCCTCCTGCTTGTTGCAGGCGGTGAGCGCGAGGGAGGCGAGGCCGGCGGCCAGCAACAGGCGGTAGGTGGTTTTCATGGTATTCCCCGTTTGGTCATCAATCATGGCGCTGCTTTTCGGCCTGCAGCGCGGCGGCCACTGCCGGTGGCACGAAAGCCGAGACATCCCCGCCCAGGCGGGAGATTTCGCGCACCAGCGAAGATGAAATGAAGCCGAATTCCTCGGCCGGCGTCAGGAACAGCGTCTCCACTTCGGGAATCAGGTGGCGGTTCATGCTCGCCATCTGGAATTCGTACTCGAAGTCGGACACCGCGCGCAGCCCGCGAATCAGCACGCCGGCGCCTATCTCGCGCACGAAATGCGCGAGCAGGGTGTCGAAACCGCGCACTTCCACGTTGGGCACGTCCGCCAGCGACTCGCCAGCGAGCGCCACGCGGCGCTCCAGCGACATGGCGGGCCCCTTGCCGGAACTGCTGGCAATGCCGACCACCAGCCGCTCGAACAACGGGGCCGCACGATGCACCAGGTCGACATGTCCCGAGGTGATCGGGTCGAAGGTGCCGGGATAGATGGCGATCCGCTGGCGGGGCATGCTCATTCGGTCGGGAAAACGATCATTCCCGCGAGTGTAGCAGCGGGCCGCCACCGCGGGGTTCAAGCTCTCCGCCGCCACAGCCTGTAGGCCACCTCCCGGGTGGCGCCTTCCCGATGCAGGCGCCAATCGGCCGGCATGGCGATATCGGCCTGCAAAGGGGCTTCGACATACAGCCAGGCATCCTCGGCCATCAACGGTGGCACGCCGACGAGCGCCTGCTGCCACAGGTCGCCTGCAAACGGCGGGTCGAGGAAAGCGATGTCGTAATGCCGGCCTTCGCCCGCAGCGCGCGGCAACCATGCCAAGGCGTCGGCTTGCACGATCTGCGCCCTGTCGCCGCCGGACAAACGGGCCACGACATCGCGAAGGCTCCGGGCCAGCGCGGCATCGCGCTCCACCAGCGTCGCGGATGCGGCTCCGCGCGAGAGCGCTTCCAGCCCCAACGCACCGCTGCCGGCGAACAGATCCAGCGCTCGCGCTCCGGGCAGCACCGGCATCAGCCAGTTGAACAGGGTTTCGCGCACGCGGTCGGAACTGGGCCGCAATCCGTCCATGTCCGCCACCGGCAGACGCGTGCCACGCCAATGCCCGCCGACGATCCGTACCGTGCTCGCATGGCCCTTGCCTTTCATCATGGGATGTGGGACCCCGGTGCTACCATTTCCGCATTCTCTTATATCCCCCCACGCATGGTTAACTGGTTCTGGCGCAAGAAGCCCGCCGATGGCGAAACCGCCACTGAAATTCACGCCCAGCCGGTGCCTGATGCGACCGTTGCCGACAACCCGCCGTCGCCTGTCCCATCCACGCTCGCGACTTCCACCGGGGACGACTATGCAGGTGCCGCGCCGGCCGCGATGCCTGGTTCCATGGGCTGGCGCGAACGCCTGAAGGGCAGCGGCTTCGCCCGTTCGTTCGGCGGGCTGTTCTCGCGCAACCCCAAGCTCGACGACGATCTGCTGGACGAGATCGAGACCGCGCTGCTCACCGCCGACGTCGGCGTGAAGGCGACCGCTGCGCTCGTGGATGACCTGCGCGCACGCATGGGTCGGCGCGAGTTCGGCGATGCCACCGCGTTGCTCGTCGCGCTGCGCCAGGACCTCATCGACCTGCTGCGGCCGGTCGCGCGGCCCTTGCTGATCGACGGCGGCGCCAAGCCCTTCGTCATCATCACCATCGGCGTCAATGGCGTCGGCAAGACCACTACCATCGGCAAGCTCGCGCGCAAGTTCCGCGACGACGGCCACAGCCTGATGCTGGCCGCGGGCGACACCTTCCGCGCCGCTGCCGTCGCGCAGTTGCAAGCCTGGGGCGATCGCAACGGCGTGCAGGTCATCGCGCAGGGGCAGGACGCCGATGCCGCGGCCGTCGCCTTCGACGCGTATGCCTCGGCGAAATCGCGCGGCACCAACGTGCTGATCGCAGACACCGCCGGCCGCCTGCACACGCAGGCCGGGCTGATGGACGAGCTGGGCAAGATCGTGCGCGTGCTGGGCAAGCATGGCGCCGGCATCCCGCATGAGATCCTGATGGTCATCGACGGCACCACCGGCCAGAACGCGATCTCGCAGGTGCGCATGTTCAGCGCCAAGGTGCCGGTGTCCGGGCTGGTCGTGACCAAGCTGGACGGCACCGCCAAGGGCGGCGTGGTGTTCGCGCTGGCGCGCGAGTTCGGCATCCCGATCCGCTACGCCGGCATCGGCGAGCGCCCGGAAGACCTGCGCGTGTTCGATCCCGAGGCCTTCGTCGACGCGCTGCTGCCTGCATCGCTCGGACAGTGAACACCGACGCCGCGCATGCATCGCCGCCTCCGCGCAAGCGTAGGTGGATGCGTGCGGCGGTGATCGCCCTCGCCATCCTGCTGCTGTTGGCGCTGGCGATCCAGCAGGCGCTGCAGCCGCGCTTCGCCACCCGGCTGATCCTGCGCGAGGCCGGCCGGATGCTCGGGCTCGAGATCAGCGCCGATGGCGAACCGGAGCTGCAACTGCGCGGCACGCCGCGTTGGGTCGTGCACGGCGTCAGCGCGCGACTGCCGGGCAGCCAACGCGAACTGTTGCGCGCCGATCGCATCCTGCTCTCGCTGCCGTGGTCCACGCTGAGGAGCCGCGGGCAATTGCTCGACATCGAGCGCGTCGAACTGGATGCGCCGGTGCTCGACCTCGCCGTGCTGGCCGAATGGCAGGCGTCGCGACCGCCGAGCGCCGAACAGCGCCTGCCGACACTGAGCCGAGGGCTGCATGTCGCCCGCGGGCAAGTGCTCGGCGATGGCTGGCGCATCGACGACATCGACATCGACCTCATCCATTTCGCGCCTAAGCGCCCGCTGGCCGCGCATGTGGATGGCCGCTACATAACCGACACACTGCAGCTGCCCTTCGATCTGCACCTGGCGCTGTCCGAACCCGCTGCCGACGCCGCGTTGGGGCTGGCGGGCAACATCACGCCCACCGCCGGCGACTGGAAGATGCCGATGCGGCTCCGCCTGTCCGCGCCTATGCACTGGGCCGATGGCGGGCTGCGACTCGCGCCCGCCAAGCTGGGTGCGACCGTCCGCTACCAAGGCGGCGATGGCGAGCCGATCCCCTTCGCGCTGGGCGCCTACGGGCCTGCCCGAGTCTCCGGCGATGGACTCGACTGGCCCGCGCTCGCGCTGGCCTTGCGCGCCGAAGGCGTGGTACCCGACCTCGACGCGACCGGTGAGCTGCAGGCCGACAAGCGCCTGCAGCTGGCACTGGCCGGACAGATTCATGCCTGGCCCGAGGCGTGGCCTGCCTTGCCTGCGCCGCTGTCGGATTCCCGCTCGCCGCTGGCGTTTACGCTGGACTACACCGGCGCGCTCGATTTCAGCGATGTCGTCGCGCTTGGCGTGCATCGCGATGCCACGCGTTTCGACGCACGGCTGAAGGTGCGCGACGTGCTGGCCTGGCGCGATGCGGCTTCCACGGGATCGCCGCTGCCGCCGATCGACGGGCGTCTCGCCACGCCCCGGCTCGACATCGCCGACGCGCAGCTTGAAGGCGTCGAGGTGGACTTCGATGAGCCGACGCTAGCCCCTAAGGAAACGAGACCGTGACGGCCACGCGCAAGCCGCTCGACGCGGGCGATGTGGAAGCCGGCATCGATCCCTCCATCACCGGAAACTACGCCGCATCCCTGCTGGCATGGTTCGATGTGAATGGTCGCCACGACCTGCCGTGGACCATGCAGCGCACGCCCTACCGCGTGTGGCTGTCGGAAATCATGCTGCAGCAGACCCAGGTCGCGACCGTCATCCCCTACTTCCATCGCTTCGTCGATGCGCTGCCCAACCTGCAGTCGCTTGCATCCGCACCGCTCGACCAGGTGCTCGGCCTGTGGTCAGGGCTCGGTTACTACAGCCGTGCACGCAACTTGCACGCGGCCGCGCGCATCTGCATGGGTGAACATGGCGGCAAACTGCCGCGCGACTTCGACGCCCTGCACGCCCTGCCCGGTATCGGCCGCAGCACCGCGAACGCGATCCTCGCGCAAGCCTGGGACGATACGGCGCCGATCCTCGATGGCAACGTCAAGCGCGTGCTGGCCCGATTGCATGGCGTCGAAGGCTGGCCAGGGTTGCCTGCGGTCGAGAGGCGGCTATGGGCGATCGCCGAGGCTTCGTTGCCTGCCGCGCTGCCGGCGTGCGCGCGCATGGCGGATTACACGCAGGCGCAGATGGATCTGGGCGCGACCATCTGCACGCGCGGCCGCCCGCGCTGCGATGCATGTCCGCTTGCCAAAGGCTGCGTTGCGAAGCGGGAAGACCGCATCACGCAACTGCCCACCCCGCGGCCGAAAAAGGCCATCCCGCAGCGCCAGACCCGCATGCTCTGGTTGCGTGATGTCGATGGGCGAACGCTCTTGCAGCGACGTCCCGCGAACGGCATCTGGGCCGCGCTGTGGTCGCTGCCGGAAGCGGACGACATCGATGCCGCCCTGTCCATCGCCCGCCAGCACGCCAAGTGGGCTGATGCGACAGCGATGCGCGAGCTGCCCGGCATCGAGCACGTTTTCACCCATTTCCGCTTGCGCATCCGGCCCTTGCTGTTCGATGGCGTCGCGCCTGCCGCCCGGGTCGGCGACAATGACGGCCTGCGCTGGG
>DAIRVA010000022.1:0-31177 GCA_036803045.1 Lysobacter sp.
CAGGCCGCCGAGCGCATCCAGGCGCTCGAGGACCGCATGTACCAGCACGCGCGCGATCTGGAGTTCGAGGAGGCCGCGCGTGTCCGCGACCAATTGCAGCGCCTGCGTGAAGCCAGCCTCTGAACGCGGCCTTGATCGTCCCGTCACCTGGTTCCTGAGATGCTGCAGCTCCAACCAAGGAGTCGACTCATGAGTTTTTTCGATTTCATGAAAAACGCCGGCGAGAAGATCTTCAAGCCGGGCGAAGCCAGGGCCGAAGAGGCGATAGCGCGGCATATCGGCAGCTACGGCCTCGACATCGCCGGGCTGAAAATCGAGGTTGATGGCAGCACCGCTGTCATCGAAGGACAGGCCAAGGATGCGGCGACGCGCGAGAAGGCCGTGCTGGTCGCAGGCAACATCGAGGGCATTTCCCGCGTGGACGATCGCCTCACCGTGCGCGACAACGGCCCGGATTTCAGCGGCGTCACCACCGGGTCATCGACCGTGGCCGCGGGCGAGCAGGCGAGCGAGTGGACATCGCGCACCTATACCGTGGAAAAGGGCGACACCCTGTCCAGGATCGCCAAGGAAATGTATGGCGATGCCGGCAAATATCCGGCGATCTTCGAGGCCAACAAGCCCATGCTGAAGGATCCGGACAAGATCTACCCCGGGCAGGTCCTGCGCATCCCCGCCGAGGCCTGAGCCCCGCCCGGATTGTGGTCCGGGTCCGCTTGCCGCTACAATTCACGCCCCGCCCGACGGCGGGGCTTCTTTCCGGGCGGTTAGCTCAGCGGTAGAGCACTACCTTGACATGGTAGGGGTCACAGGTTCGAACCCTGTACCGCCCACCACTTTAATGTGGTTGATTCGGCGCAACTTCCATGGGTTGCGCCGTTTTCATTTGCGGGTCGACTGACCCCGGACTGACCTCGCGCTTCACCTGGATAGGCTTCGCGCCCGTTTTGCGCAGCGCCGGAATATCCTTCGGCGGGTCCGTCCCCCATGCCAAAGCGCTCTGGCGCCCGTCTACTGGCGAATTCGCCATACCCCGATGTCCCGCCGATACGTCGCACTTGTCCCGGAAGGTACGGCGGCGTGTAGCCATCGAGGGGCCCGTTTGAAGACAGCGCTTGACCTTGACACGATGGCAAGGTCCATCCTGTGGACTTCCGATTGGACGGTGTAACGGACATGAGTGCATCACATCAGCAAACCCCCGCGAAAACAGGCGCAAGTGGCGCCTCGATCAGCCTGCCGATCGAGGGCATGAGCTGCGCGAGCTGCGTGGGCCGGGTCGAGAAGGCGCTGGCGAAGGTGCCGGGTGTGGATGCAGTCTCGGTCAACCTCGCCACCGAGAAGGCCGATATCCGCGCGTCCGGGGGGGTGGATCGTGCCGCGTTGGTGAAGGCCGTGGAGGACGCCGGCTACGACGTGCCCGCGCAGGCCATGCAGTTCTCGGTGGAAGGCATGACCTGCGCCAGCTGCGTGGGCCGCGTCGAGCGCGCATTGCTGGCGCTGCCCGGCGTGAGCGAGGCCAGCGTCAACCTGGCCACCGAGCGCGCCAGCGTGCGCGGGACCGCCGATGCAGGCGCCATCATCGCGGCCATCGGCAAGGCCGGGTACGCCGCCACGCGGGTCGATGAAATCCCGCGCGCCGATGACGAAGCCTCGGCTCGCAAGGAAGCCGAGCGCCTCGCGCTGCGCCGCGACGTCCGGCTCGCCGCCGCGCTTGCGCTGCCGGTGTTCGTGCTGGAGATGGGCGCGCACCTGCTGCCTGCATTCCATGACCTCATCATGCGCAGCATCGGCCAGCAGTGGAGCTGGTACCTGCAGTTCGCGCTGACCACGCTGGTGCTGGCGGTCCCGGGGCGCCGCTTCTATTCCAAGGGCTTCCCGGCGCTGTTCCGGCGGGCGCCGGACATGAACTCGCTGGTGGCGGTCGGTACGTCCGCCGCCTACCTCTATTCGGTGGTCGCCACCTTCTTTCCGCAGCTGCTGCCCGCCGGCACGGTCAACGTGTATTACGAGGCCGCTGCGGTCATCGTGGTGCTGGTGCTGCTGGGGCGCTACCTCGAGGCCCGCGCCAAGGGCCGCACGTCGGAGGCGATCAAGCGGCTGGTCGGCCTGCAGGCCAAGGTCGCGCACGTCTCGCGCGAGGGCCACTTCGTCGACGTGCCGCTGGATGCGGTGATGGTGGGCGACATCGTGGAAGTGCGGCCGGGCGAGCGCGTCCCGGTGGACGGGCAGGTCGTCGAAGGCGGCAGCTATGTCGACGAATCGATGATCACCGGCGAGCCGATCCCGGTGCAGAAATCCACGGGCAGCGAAGTCGTCGGCGGCACCGTCAACCAGACCGGCGCGTTCACCCTGCGCGCCACCGCCGTTGGCGGCCAGACCCTGCTGGCGCAGATCATCCGCCTGGTGGAACAGGCGCAGGGCGCCAAGCTGCCGATCCAGGCGATGGTGGACAAGGTCACCCTGTGGTTCGTGCCGGCGGTGATGGCGGCGGCGTTGCTGACCTTCCTCGTATGGCTGTTCTTCGGCCCGGAGCCGGCGCTGAGCTTCGCGCTGGTCAATGCCGTGGCCGTCTTGATCATCGCCTGCCCCTGCGCGATGGGGCTGGCCACGCCGACCTCGATCATGGTCGGCACCGGGCGCGGCGCCGAGCTGGGCGTGCTGTTCCGCAAGGGCGAAGCCCTGCAGGCGCTCAAGGACGCCGGCGTGGTGGTGGTGGACAAGACCGGCACGCTGACCGAAGGCCGCCCGGCGATGACGGATTTCGATGTGGCCGAAGGCTTCCAGCGCGATCGGGTACTCGCATCGGTGGCGGCGGTGGAAGCGCGCTCGGAGCATCCCATCGCCCGCGCCATCGTGCAGGCCGCCGAAGAACAGGGTCTGGCGTTGCCGCAGGTCGCGGCGTTCGAATCGGTGACCGGCATGGGCGTGCGCTCCGTGGTGGACGGGGCGCGCGTGGAGATCGGCGCGGACCGCTACATGCGCAGCCTCGGCATCGACATCGAAACGTTCGCGGGCAAGGCGCGGCAGCTGGGCGATGAAGGCAAGTCGCCGCTGTACGCCGCCATCGACGGCCACCTGGCGGCGATGGTCGCGGTGTCGGATCCGGTCAAGCCAGGCAGCCAGGCGGCGATCAAGGCGCTGCAGCAGTTGGGCCTTAAGGTGGCGATGGTGACCGGTGACAACCAGCGCACCGCGCAGGCGATCGCCGCCCAGCTCGGCATCGACGAGGTGGTGGCCGAAGTGCTGCCGGCCGGCAAGGTGGAGGCGGTCAAGCGCCTGCGCGCCGCGCACGGCAAGGTCGCCTTCGTCGGCGACGGCATCAACGATGCGCCCGCGCTGGCCGAGGCCGACGTCGGGCTGGCGATCGGCACCGGCACCGACGTTGCGATGGAGTCGGCGGATGTGGTGCTGGTGTCCGGCAACCTGCAGGGCGTGCCCACCGCGATCGCGCTGTCGAAGGCGACCATCGGCAACATCCGCCAGAACCTGTTCTGGGCGTTCGCCTACAACGTGGCGCTGATCCCGGTCGCCGCCGGCGTGCTGTATCCGGCGTTCGGCATCCTGCTGTCGCCGATCTTCGCCGCCGGCGCGATGGCGATGTCGAGTGTGTTCGTGCTGGCCAACGCGCTGCGCCTGCGGCGCTTCCAGCCGCCGATGGCGGACGCCATCGAACACAAGGGGGCTCGCGCATGAACATCGGGGAGGCATCGAAGGCATCCGGCGTGTCGGCCAAGATGATCCGCTACTACGAACAGGTGGGTCTGCTGCCGCCGGCGATGCGCACCGGGTCGGGCTATCGCGCCTATTCACAGGCGGACGTGCACAAGCTCCGCTTCGTGCGCCGCGCGCGCGACCTCGGCTTCCAGGTGAGCGAGATCGCCGACCTGCTGGAGCTGTGGAACGACCGCGCCCGGCACAGCAGCGACGTCAAGCGCGTCGCCAAGGGCCATATCAGCGCGCTGCAGGGGCGCATGCACGAATTGCAGCAGATGATCGACACCCTGCAGGTGCTGGTGGATTCCTGCGCCGGCGACGATCGCCCCGACTGCCCGATCCTGGCCGGGCTGGAGCAGGCCGATCCGGGCACCGTGAAAGCCGGGCCGCGCACGGGTGCCGTCCAGCGTCGAGAGCCGGCGCGTTAGTCGCGATCCGTTGATCGACACGAGCGGCCGGCACCCAGTCTTTGCATCCGCACGGTGGTCGACCGCAGGCAATGCCTCGTGCAACGGCGTCATGGGACGGCTGCTGATGTTTTCAGGACTCGAGCAAATCGTCCGGCAATGCGCCTTCAAGCCGCAGCAGAAACGTCTTGGTCGGCAGTCCGCCGCCGAAACCGGTCAGCGAGCCATCCGTGCCGATCACGCGATGGCAGGGCACGACGATCGGGATCGGATTGCGTCCGTTGGCACCACCGACTGCGCGCATCGCCGAAGGTTGCCCGATTTCGTTGGCCAATTGCGCGTAGTTCCAAGTCATACCGAATGGGATCGCGCGCAGCGCTTGCCAGACGCGCAGCTGGAACTCGGTGCCGCGCGGCGCCAGCGGCAGGTCGAAGTCCTGCCGGGTGCCGGCGAAATACTCCTGCAGCTGTCGGCTGGCCTCATCCAGCAGCGGATGGCGGCCTTCGCGCCATTCGCCCTCGCGCTTCACCGGGTGGCGGTTCTCGGGGAACTCGACGGCGCGCAGGCCGTCGTCGCTGGCGGCCAGCATCAAGCGGCCGATCGGGCTGTCGACATGGGTGAAGACGGTGCTCATGCGGTCCTCCGCGTTCGTGGCGGGACGGACCGCGCGGCGGCGGCCCAGAGGTGGATGGCGGCATAGGCGCGCCACGGCCGCCAGGCTTCGGCCTGCGCGAGGAGGGCCTTCTCGCCGAGCGTGGCGTCGCCACTGGCCTGCTTGCGCAGCACCAGGTCGCCGGCGGGGAAGGCATCGGGATGGCCGAGCGCGCGCAGCGCAAGGTAGTGCGCGGTCCAGTCGCCGATGCCGGGCAGGGCGCGCCAGCTGGCGACGAAATCCTCCAGCGTCTGACCGGGCTGGAAGCCGACGCGGCCATCGGCCACGGCCCGGGCGACGGTGCGCAAGGTTTCCGCGCGCTGCCGGGTCAGGCCGATGCTGCCCACGTCCGCCTCGGTCAGCATCTCCGCGCTCGGGAACAGCGTGTGCAGGCTGTCGCCGACGGGATGCGCCATCGCATGGCCGAAGCGTGCCACCAGCCGTGTGGCCAGCGTCGTGGCGGCAGCGACGCTGACCTGCTGGCCGAGCACTGCGCGCACCGCGACCTCGAAGCCGTCCCAGCCGCCGGGCAGGCGCAGGCCGGGGTTCACGCGCAGCAGTGGTTTCAGCCGCGCATCGTGGCGCAGGTGGTCGCGGATGGCCTGCGGTTCGGCGTCCAGGTCGAACATCCGCCGCACGCGTCGCACGATGGCCGGCAACGCAGCCGCGCCGACGCCATGCAGGGACAGTCGCAACGCGCTTTCATCGCGCCCCCATTCGCGCAGTTCAAGCCAGCCGCCGTCCGCATCGATCACGCGGCGATAGGCGGCTTCGTCCACCGACTCGATGCCCGGCAGCGCGCGCGGGCGCAGGAAGGCGAGGGTGGCGGCGAAGTCGAACGGCGGCCGATAGGCGAGCTTGAGCTGCAGCGGGCCGGGTGCGGCGGCATCGTCCAGCGCCTTGCGCAGGCGGGTGGGCGGCATGCCGTAGGCATCGAGGAAGGCGTCGTTGAAGCGGCGCAGGCTGCGGAAGCCGGCCGCGAGCGCGATGTCGGTGACCGGCAGCGTGGTCTCGGTCAGCAACTGCTTGGCAAACAGCAACCGCCGAGTGGATTGCAACTGCAGCGGGGTGACGCCGAGCGCATCGACGAAAAGTCGGCGCAGATGACGGTCGCCCACGTGCAGGCGCTCGGCCAACGCGGATACCGGGGCCTCATCCAGTGCGCCGTCCTCGATCAGCCGCGTCGCGCGCGCGACCAGGCCATCGCCGCGTCGCCACAGGCCGTCGGCGGGCGAAAGCTCGGGACGGCAGCGCAGGCAGGGCCTGAAACCCGCCGCTTCTGCGCTGGCGGCACTGGGGTAGTAATCGATGTTGTCGCGCTTGGGCGTCGGTGCCGGGCAGACCGGCCGGCAGTAGATGCCGGTGGTGCGCACGGCGGTGAAGAAGCGCCCATCGAAACGCGCATCGCGCGAGAGGCGGGCTTGTTCACAGACGGCGCGGCTGGGCAGCATGATCGCGTCACGCACGGGTTGCGCGGGTGGCATAGCAGCCCGGACGCGCATTGTGAATGTGGATGCAGGCGATGCCATCGTCATCGAACATCGTCGCCAGCGCATCGGCCAGGCTTTCGCCGTCCACGACATCGGCATGGCGCATGCGCGCGCCCTCGGCGTCGTAGCCCCGCAGGGAAAGCAGGCGCCTGCGCAGTTGCAGCGGCACTTCGCCGATGGCAGGTTGCGCAGTGGCGGCAGCCTCGCGCACGAAGATCGGTCCGCTGGCGCGATAGGGCGACGCCACGTCGTGATGGGTGAAGTGGACCAACAGCAGGGATTCCCCGGGTTCCGCATCCACCAGGCTGACGCGGCAAGGGAATCCGGGCGACGCGTCTGCCTTGATGCGCAGGGCGCGATGCTCGCCCAGTCCGGCGGCGTCCAGCGATATCAGGGGCACAAAGAGGCTGGCGAGCAGGGCGTGGATGCGGAACATGTCGGTCCTCCGGTCCGGGATGAGGCCAGTCTGCGACGCTCACGGGCACGATACTCGCCATTTCCGGACATCGCTGCCCGGCGGATCAGCGGCGTGCGAGCACCGGGTCGAACGTGCGCGCATCGCCATCGTTGGGCTGTGGCGGCAGGCCCAGCAGCCGCATCAGCAACGGATACACGTCGACGTTGTCGAATACCGGCAGCCGGGCACCGGGACGGAACGATGGGCCGCCGGCGATGAAGGTGGCGCGCATCTGCGGCAGGTCGGGATCGTAGCCGTGTGACCCGCGGGTCTGGCCGGCCTGCTTCTGCAGGCGGTATTCGTACTTCTTCGGCCAGAGCGCATCCCAGCCCGGGTCCATCTGGCAGACGATGGCCGGTATCCGCGGGTGCGTACCGTAGCGCCAGCGCGCCGGCAGCGCTTCCTTCCGCCAGCATTCGTAGTGGTCGTGGCGGCCCAGCAGCAGTTGCCGGGCGCGGGCATCCTGGCCGGGCTTGGGTGCGAAGCCGATCACCTGGCCGTCGCTGATCGCATCCGCCACCTCCGGCGCTGCCATCGCATCGGTGGCGATGGCGTGGCCGGGCGGAACGGTGGCGAAGCCGTGGTCGGAGACCACCAGGATGTCGACCGAGCGTTCCAGCGCGTGCCCACGCAGGTAGTCGAGCAGCCCGCCGATGGCAGCGTCGACCTCGCCCCGCGCGGCCTGCGCCTGCGGCGAATCGGGACCGGAGTCGTGGCTGGCTTCGTCCACCTGATCCAGGTACATCATGACCAATCGCGGGCGCTGCGATGCCGGCAGGGACAGCCATCGTTCGACTTGCATCGCGCTGTCGGCCGCACGCGTGCCGTCGCGATACGTTCGCCATTGCCATGGACGCCGGCCGTGGATCTCGGCCTCGCTGCCCGGCCAGAACATGACCGCACTGTGCAGTCCGGCGCGTTCGACGCTGACCCAGATCGGCGTTGCATCGCTCCACCATCGCCCGGTCTTCACCGCCTCGGGCAACGCGGTGCGGAACAGGCCCAAGGCGGCATCCGCCATCGAGTTGTGGACGATGCCGTGACGGTCCGGGCGCAGGCCGGTGACCAGCGTGTAGTGATTGGGAAAGGTCAGCGATGGATACGAAGGTCGCATGCCTTCCGCGCGTACGCCGGCTTCGCCCAACGCATGCAGTCTCGGCATGGCTTCGGCGTCGATATCGGCGGGGCGCAGCCCGTCCACCGAGACCAGTACCACCGTGCGCGGGGAAGGGGCAGGGGGGCGACTGGCACAGCCGGCGACGGCCAGCAGCAGGCAGGCGAGCAAGGCGCGAAAGATAGGCATCGGTCGATGATACCCAAGGGTGACGGCCGTCTCCGACCATGCTGCCGGATCGGGTTGGGCACGGATGCGATAATCGCGGCTTCGCTTGCAGGAGCCTTTTCCGATGTCCAGCCGCTTTGATCCGTCCCGCACCATCCGCGCGCCGCGCGGCGACCAGCTCAATTGCCGTTCGTGGCTGACCGAAGCGCCGTACCGGATGTTGCAGAACAACCTGGACGCGGAAGTGGCCGAGGACCCGGCTTCGCTGGTGGTGTACGGCGGCATCGGCCGCGCCGCGCGCGACTGGGACTGCTACGACAAGATCCTGGAGACGCTGAAGACGCTGGGCGACGACGAAACCCTGCTGGTGCAGTCCGGCAAGCCGGTCGGCGTGTTCCCCAGCCATGCCGATGCGCCGCGCGTGCTGATCGCCAATTCCAACCTGGTGCCGCATTGGGCCACCTGGGAACACTTCAACGAGCTCGATAAAAAGGGCCTGATGATGTACGGCCAGATGACCGCCGGCAGCTGGATCTACATCGGCTCGCAGGGCATCGTGCAGGGCACCTACGAGACCTTCGTGGAGATGGGTCGCCAGCACTACGGCGGCTCGCTGAAAGGGCGATGGCTGTTGACTGCGGGGCTGGGTGGCATGGGCGGCGCGCAGCCGCTGGCCGCGAGCCTGGCCGGCATGAGCAGCCTCAACATCGAATGCCGCCAGAGCAGCATCGATTTCCGCCTGCGCACCCGCTATGTGGACGAGCAGGCCACCGATATCGACGACGCGCTGGCCCGCATCGCCAAGTACACCGCCGCCGGCGAAGCGAAGTCGATCGCCTTGCTCGGCAACGCCGCCGACATCCTTCCCGAACTCGTGCGTCGCGGCGTGCGCCCGGACTGCGTGACCGACCAGACCAGCGCGCACGATCCGGTGCACGGCTACCTGCCGATCGGCTGGACCGTAGAGCAATGGCTGGACGAGCAGAAGGCGAACCCCGAAAAGGTGCGCGATGCCGCCAAGAAGTCGATGCGCGTGCACGTCGAAGCCATGCTGGCCTTCCACGCCGCCGGCATCCCCACCGTCGACTACGGCAACAACATCCGGCAGATGGCGAAGGACGAAGGCTGCGCGAATGCCTTCGACTTCCCCGGCTTCGTGCCCGCCTATGTGCGGCCGCTGTTCTGTCGCGGCGTCGGCCCGTTCCGCTGGGTGGCGCTGAGCGGCGATCCGGAGGACATCTACAAGACCGACGCCAAGGTCAAGGAACTGATCCCGGACGATGCCCACCTGCACAACTGGCTGGACATGGCGCGCGACCGCATCAGCTTCCAGGGCCTGCCGGCACGCATCTGCTGGGTGGGCCTGGGCCTGCGCCACAAGCTGGGGCTGGCCTTCAACGAGATGGTCCGCAACGGCGAGCTGAAGGCGCCAGTGGTGATCGGGCGCGACCACCTGGATTCCGGTTCGGTCGCCTCGCCCAACCGCGAAACCGAAGCGATGATGGACGGCAGCGATGCGGTCAGCGACTGGCCGCTGCTCAACGCGATGTTGAACGTGGCCGGTGGCGCGACCTGGGTTTCGCTGCACCACGGCGGCGGCGTCGGCATGGGCTATTCGCAGCACAGCGGCGTGGTGATCGTCTGCGATGGCAGCGAAGCCGCCGACAAGCGCATCGCCCGCGTGCTGTGGAACGATCCCGGCACTGGGGTGATGCGGCATGCGGATGCCGGTTACGAGATCGCAAAGGACTGTGCGCGGGAGCAGGGGCTGAACTTGCCGATGCTCGATTGAGCGCGGCTGTGGACGGTCAATGGGGTGCCGGCGCGGGCCTGTGCTGCTAAATTGCCGGTTCCTTCCACGGGAGCCGCCCATGCAAGCCCGCCTGTTGATCGCGCTGACCCTGTTGGCCTGCGGATTGCCAACGGCCTCCTTCGTCCGTGCGCAGTCCGCGTCGTCGCCGGCGACGCCAACTGTCGATGCCCAAGCGCTTTCCGCCTTCGATGCCCGCGTCGAGGCCGTGCGCCGGCAGTTTGATGTCCCGGGCATCGCGGTGGCCATCGTCAAGGACGGGCAGGTGGTGCTCGCGCGCGGCTACGGCCTGCGCGAGACGGGCAAGCCGGCCCCGGTCGACGAGCACACCACGTTCGCCATCGCCAGCAACACCAAGGCCTTCACCGCCACCGCGCTGCAGATGCTGGCCGAGGACGGCAAGCTCGACATGAACGATCGCGTCATCGACCACCTGCCGTGGTTCCGCATGTCCGATCCCTACATCACCCACGACATGCGCATCCGCGACCTGCTGGCGCATCGCAGCGGGCTGTCGCTGGGCGCGGGCGACCTGCTGTACTGGCCGACCACCGACTACACCACGCGCGAAGTCGCCGAACGCCTCAAGGACGTGCCGATCACCGGGCAGTTCCGCGGCCAGTACGCCTACGACAACATCCTGTTCGGCGTGGCCCAACTGGTGGTCGAGGCCGCGAGCGGCATGAGCTACAAGCAGTTCCTGCAGACGCGGATCTTCGCGCCGCTGGGCATGGACGAGACCCGCTACAACGCCGACGACCTCAAGCCCGGCGACAACGCCGCGACCGGCCACGCCAAGTTCGATTTCAAGGATCTCAAACCCGTCGGCACGCTCACGTGGCGCAACGTCTCCGGCGCCGGCGGCTTGTACAGCAGCGTGCACGACATGGCGAAGTGGATGCGCGCGCAACTGGCCGGTGGAGCCATCCCGGACAGCGATGCACGCCTGTTTCCCGAGAAGCGCCAGCGCGAGATGTGGACGATGATGACGCCGATCCCGGTGTCGAAGCCTTCCGTGCCCGAACTTGTGCCAGCGGCACCGAACTTCCTCGGCTATGGTCAAGGCTGGATGCTTTCCGATTACCGCGGGCACCGGCTGGTCTGGCATACAGGCGGCTGGCCGGGCATGGTGTCGCGGCTCACGCTGGTGCCCGGAAGCGGCGTCGGCGTGGTGGTGCTGACCAACCAGGAGGTGGGTGCGGCCTTCAACGCGGTGACCTATACCGCGCTGGACATGATGCTCGGCGCATCGCCGCACGATTGGGTCGATGCCTATGCCAAGGCCGTGGCGAAAGCCGGCTCCGATGCCGACGTCGACTGGAAGAAACATCTCGCCGCCCGCGATGCATCCTCGCGGCCGTCGCTTCCGTTGGCCGGTTACGCCGGCACCTATCGAGACCCTTGGTACGGGGATGTCGTGATCGCACGGTCCGGGAAGGATTTGTCGATGCAGTTTGCGCGCACGCGCGAGCTGGCCGGGCGCCTGGAGCATTGGCAGAACGACACCTTCATCGTGCGTTGGAACGATCGTGCGATGAATGCCGATGCCTTCGTGGACTTCACGCTTGATCATGACGGCAAGGTGAGCGAAGTCCGGATGCAGCCGGTCTCGCCGCTGACCGACTTCAGCTTCGATTTCCAGGACCTGCGCCTGGCCCCGGTGCCCGCCAAGGGCCGTTGATCGCGGATGACGGCGCCGCGCCGATCAGGCGCGGCGTCAGCGGATTGGTTCGTCCAGCATCATCTGCCTGACGAAGCGCACGGGTGGCGCGCCGTACGACAGCACCTGGTCGTGATACCGCTTCAGGACGAAGGCGCCGCCGCGCCTGGCTTCCACCGCGCGACGGGTGTCGAAATGTTCCTGCGCGCCGACGAAATACGTCGGCAACTGCGCCGAAGTCAATTGCGCGCGTACCCACTTCCCGGCCGCTTCGCGCTCCTGTTGGAAAGTCTGCCGGGTCATGAAGTCCATCGCCTGCGCGCGCGTCCAGCCATCCACGTGTACGCCTTGGTCCAGGATCGCGTTGCCGATGCTGCGCAGGTAGAACTTGAGCTGGACGAGGCGGAACAGCGGGTCGCCGTCGAGGTAACCCGCGTCGGCCATCATCCTTTCGGTGTAGACGGCCCAGCCTTCCGCGAACAGGCCCGAGCGCAGCACCGCGCGCAGGGTGGAGTCGAAGTTGGCCGAGTGCGCGCCCTCCAGGTAGTGGCCCGGCATCGCTTCGTGGATCGACAGCAGGTGGATCATGCGGTCGTTGTATTCGCGCAGGAACGATTCGGCCTGCTGCGCGGTCCAGTCGTCGGGGATCGGCGAGATGGCGAAGTAGGTATCCAGGCCCTTGTCGAGCGGTCCCGGCGAATCGCAATACGCCACGGCGACGCCGCGCTGGAACTCCGGCATCAGGATGATCTTGACCGGATCGTCGGGCACGCCGACCAGATCGTGCTTGCGGACGAAATCGGTGGCGGCGGCCAGAGTTGCCTTGGCGAAAGGCACGACGTCCTCGCGCGCCGGTCGCTCGGCGTAGGCCAATTCCAGCGCGGCCTCGATCGCGGCCTGCTGCTGCGCCACCGTGGGCCTAGCCGGCAGGGCCGGAGCGCCGGGCTTGCCGTGCATGACCTGACGGGCGATGTCGTACATCTCGGTGCGCGTGCGCGCGAGTTCGGCTTCGGCACGTCGCTTGATTTCGCCACGCGACAATGCGGAATTGAGCGAGAACGCCAGCTTGCGGTCGTACAGAGCGGCACCGAGGCGGAAATCGCCGCGCGCATTCGGCACCAGCGTCCTGTCCAGCCATTGCTGGTTCCCGGCTACCGCCGCGCGCAAGCCCGCGATTGCCGCATCCAGCCGCGCGCGATCCGCGCCTTGCAGTTGGCCGGCATTGGGCACGATGAACTGGTCGACCAGCGCCAGCACGCCGCCGTTTTGCCTGGCGGCGGTCTCCGCATGGATTTTCGGCACGCGCGCCGGATCGAGATTGGCCCGCATCTGCGCATACAGCCGTGGCAGCTTTTCCATGCGCGAAATGGCGGACTTCAGCCGCTCGGGCATCGGCGCGAACTCGCGCGCCATCAGCCCGTAGATCGCACCGCCGGCCAGGCCGCTGTAGACCTGCGGATCCCAGGCCCAGGCCTGCAGCGTCTGGGTGGACCAGATGTCGGATTGCAGCTGGTTGCGCAGGATCAGCGCATCGACCTGGTTCTGCCGGTTCAACCCGGATGCGCTGATCGCATCCAGTCGCGCCAGCATGTCGCGTGCGAAGGCAACGCTGTGGGCGCGGCCTTCGGGCGAGAGGTCGTCGATCTCCGCATCAAAGCGATGGTCGCCGATGGAAGTGGCGGAAACCGGCGAGAGCGCGGGCATCCCGTCCAGCCAGTCCTTCGACAGGGCGGCAAAAGCCGCATCGGCCGTCATGGCAACCTGCGCCTGCGCGGGCGGCGCGGGATTCCCCTCGGGCATGCCGGCGCATCCGGCCAATGCAGCGGCAGAGGAGAGCGCCAGGACGATCAGCATCAGCGCGGAGCGCATCGGGCGGCTTTCCATGGTCGTGCAATCCCCGGGTTACACGCTGGCCGTTTCCGGTGACTCATGAGCGATGGGCGGTGCGGCCGGTTGGCGTGCCGCCGGGTCGGGGCTGATCGCGGTCAGCGCACTGAGCCGCGCGATCCGCATCCACCACAGCAGGAACACCGACGACTGTGCCAGCAGCACGGTCACCAGGCTGGAAGTGGAGGGCGGCATCGTCGTCTTCTGCATCAGCATCGCCACGCCCCCCCCGATCGCGACAGTCGCCAGCACCACCAGCAACACCGCGAGCGGGCGCCTGGCCATCAGCCCGAGCCCGCGCAACCAGGCGCGGAAGGCGGAACGCAAGGCGGGGTCGGCGGCGAAGGCCGCGCGTGCGCACTCGATGCTGATCCAGGCCAGCAGCGACGCGATGCCCACGATCCACAACATGACCGTCTGCCGCTGATCGCCGACCGATTGCAGGATGCGGGTGTCTGCACCTTGGCGCGCCCAGGCGCTGGCGAGGGCGGCGACGATGCCCACCACGATCCAGGGAATCAGCGAGACCAGCAGCAGGCGGAACTGGCGGCCGTATTCGCGCCAGCCGCCGGCCCAGAGTTCGCCGAATCCGAGCGCTCGGCCCTCGCGCAGGCTGGCGACGAGCATGCCGGTCAGCCACGGGATCAGCAGGGCCGCCAGCAACAAGGCCGTCGCCATGCCTTCGGCGATGTTGGCGATGCCGCGCATCGCCCCGCCATCGGGGAGCGTCATGACGCTTTCGATGATCGTGGCGGCATCCTGCCCGGCAACGACGCGCGCGGCATCCGGGTAGTGGCCGAGCGCCTGGTTGAACAGCATCACGACCGGCATGGCCGCGAGCGCTGCGGTGGCCAGGCCGGCCAGCCAGGCCAGCAGGATCAGGCGCCAGTGGCGCAGGCCGCCGATCACGCCATTGCCCAGGGCGGAGAGGACGCCATTGCGTTGCTTGCGTGCGGAAGTCGTGTTCGTCATGGTCATGCTCCCATCACCCAAGCCAGCAAGACCTGCATCCAGGCCATCATGCGGCTGCCGTAGTGCTTGCCTGCGGCGCCGTCGGATTCAAGCGTGCGCACGTTGTCCGTCCAGGAGCGGTCCATGGCATAGGAGCGGGCCGGATCGATCTCCACCTTCACCGCCTTCGATGGCCGGACCCAGCTCCAGCGGAACCATTTCCGGTCGCCGGAGAAACGCACGGTTTCGGTGCGGCCGTCGGCGAAGGTGACCTTGAGCGTCTGCGGCACGTCCACGCCGGCGCGCTTCACCGTCACGGTGGTGCGGAACGAATACGGACCGCCGGCGCCGGGCTTGGCGTCCGGGTGCTTCTTCTTCCAGTCCGCGCGTGCTTTTTCGATGACCTTGCCGCGGGCTTCGCCGCTTACCGGCTTGCCGCTTTCATCGGCATAGCCGAGCGTGGGCAACTCCTCGGTACTGGTGAAGGTTTCGATCGCGTCGTCGACCACGCCGGCGGCGTACACCGATTGCGCGAAGTTGCGTTCGATCACCTCGCGTTGTCCGGTCCCTTCGGCCAGCGCCTCGCGGAAATCCGCGAGCGAGGGATGGCGGAACTTCCAGCGTTCGTAATACAGCTTCATGCCGCGCGCCATGGCCTCGCGGCCGACCTGGCGCTCGATGCCGTTGAGCAGGGCCGAAGTGCGTGCGTACACGCTGCCGTAGCTGCCGCTGGAGAGACGGTTCCAGCTGCTGTTGCCGAGCGGATCGACGGCATTGCCGAGCCCGGCCACCAGCCGGTCGAAGGCGAGCGCGTCCAGGCTGGGGATGAAACCGTACTTGAGCATCTGTGCAGGCAGGGGCACCAGCGGCTGCTTGCGGTCGACCAGCATGCGGCTGTCCCAGTACTGGTTGACGCCTTCGTCCAGCATCGGCTCCTCGAACTCGTTGGAGGCGAGGATGCCGTAGAAATAGCCGTGGCCGAACTCGTGGATGGTCACGAAGTCGAGGATGTACTGCTCGATGCCCCCAGGCTTGTAATTCGACACGCTGTCGGCGGTGAAGAAGGTCGGGTACTCCATGCCGCCGGCTTCGCCCGCGTTGTAGGGCGGGATGACGGCGGTGACGGTGCGGTACGGGTAGCGGCCGAGCGTGTCGGAGAAATAGGCCAGCGAATCGGTCGTCGCCTTGAGCACGGTCGGCGCGTTGTCGGCGTATTCGGGCGGGAACAGCACGCGCACCTTGACCGGCTCGCCGCCGGGGTGGGTCCAGGTCGTCTCGAGCGGTTTGGCGCTGCGGTTGTCCGCGGTCCAGGCGAAATCGTGGACATCGCCCTGCACGTAGCGATAGGTGGTCTTGCCGTCCTTCTTGACCGGCTGGCCGGTCAGCTCGCCGGTTGCGCCGACGGTGTAGTCGGAGGGCACGGTAATGCTGACGTCGTAGTTGCCGAAGTCGGCATAGAACTCGCTGTGCAGATGGAACTCGTGGACGTTCCAGCGAGGTGCGGTGGCGCCGCGTTCGCCCGGCAACTCCAGCACGCCGATCTTCGGGAACCACTGCGCGACCAGATGGAAGCTGCCGAAGTAGCCGGTGCGCGCGACCACGCGCGGCAGCTGGTTGAAGAAATCGATGTCGAAGGTGGTGCTGCCGCCCGCCGCGACCGGCGTCGGCAGGTCCAGGCGGACCACGGTCTTGTCGGTCGCCGGGCCGCCATCGGGCTGCACGAACGCCCACTTCACCGCTTGCCCACCCTGTTGTTCGACACGCTTGAGGCGGGTGTAGCCCCAGTCGCCGTCCTTGGTCTTGACGTCGCTGCGGAAGCGGAAGCCGCGCGTGCGCTGCTCCGACATGAAGGTGCTGCCGCTCGACTCGAACGCGTTGAGGTAGAGGTGCAGGTAGACGGTGCAGACCGGCTGGGCGCTGCGGTTGCGCCAGGTCAGCTGCTGCTTGCCGTCGATGGTGTGCTTGTCAGGGTCCAGCGAGGCCTGGATGCGGTAGTCGACCACGCGATTGGACAGCGTGGGCTCGCTGCCGGTGCGGGCTCCGCCCCAGGCGTCGGGGGTGCTGGGCACCTCGACCGCGCCGGCGTCGGCATCGGCGAAGGGGATCGATGCGCAGCGTGGGTCGGGGGCTGCGGCAGGCGCGGGTGCGGGGACGGCTTGTGCGGTCTGGATCGGCTTGGCCGACATCGCCAGCGGCGCCATGCACGCCAGCAAAACGGCCCATGACAACGGACGATGCGTCATCGCTCACTCCCCCAGCGGAAAACGTAAGCCTGCCGCATGCAGGGCGGCGAGACAAGGTGATTATCAGCAGGGGTGGCCGAAAGCTGCTTGTTCAGCCGGGAATCGCGATGCGCCCGGCGGCGATGCGGATTGCCTCCGGCAGGGGGGTGGGCTTGCCGGTCTTGCGTTCGATCCACACGACGACGACGTGCCCGTCGCAGTGCAGCGCGCCGCTTTCGGCATCGACCATGCGGTGGCCGATGGTCAGGCTGCTGGTGCCGATGCGGGTGACGAACAACTCGATGTCGATCTGGCCGGGATAGCCGATCGGCAAGCGGTAATTGACCGTGGCCGAGGCCAGCACCGGCGCGCGCTCATCGTCGAACCACTCGGCCTCCTGCGCATTCAGCCACTGGATGCGCGCCTCCTCCAGGTAGCGCAGATAGGTCGCGTTGTTGACGTGGTTGATCGCGTCGAGGTCGCCCCAGCGCGGCGAGATGCGGAAGCGGAATGCGTGCGCCGCGTCGGTGCTCATGCCTTTTTCCTCTTGCTCTTCTTCGGAGTATTCGAAGCGCGCTTGCCCTGCGCTTCCAGCAGCTGCGACAGGAACCGGCCGGTATGCGAATGCGGCATCGCCGCCACGTCTTCGGGCGTGCCCACGGCGACGATCTGGCCGCCGCGATGCCCGCCCTCGGGGCCGAGATCGACGACCCAGTCCGCGGTCTTGATGACGTCGAGGTTGTGCTCGATGACGACCACGGTGTTGCCGTCGTCGCGCAGCCGGTGCAGCACCGTGAGCAGGTGCTCGATGTCGGCGAAGTGCAGGCCGGTGGTCGGCTCGTCGAGGATGTAGAGCGTGCGTCCGGTATCGCGGCGCGAGAGCTCCTTCGACAGCTTCACGCGTTGGGCCTCGCCGCCGGAGAGCGTGGTCGCCGATTGCCCAAGCTTGATGTAGGACAGACCCACGTCGATCAGGGTCTCCAGCTTGCGGCTGATCGCCGGCACGTTCTCGAACAGCCGGGCGGCGTCCTCGACCGTCATCTCCAGCACGTCGTGGATGCTGTGGCCCTTGTAGCGGATCTCCAGCGTCTCGCGGTTGTAGCGCTTGCCGCCGCACACGTCGCAGGGCACGTACACGTCCGGCAGGAAATGCATCTCGACCTTGATCAAGCCGTCGCCCTGGCAGGCTTCGCAGCGGCCGCCGCGCACGTTGAAGCTGAAGCGGCCCGGCGCATAGCCGCGGGCGCGCGCTTCGGGCACTTGCGCGAAGAGTTCGCGCAACGGCGTGAACAGGCCGGTATAGGTGGCCGGGTTGGACCGCGGCGTGCGGCCGATCGGCGACTGGTCGATGTCCACCACCTTGTCGAACAGGTCCAGGCCGTGGATGTCCTTGTGCGGCGCCGGCGTGTGCGAGGCGCCGTTGATCTCGTTCGCTGCCAATGCGTAGAGCGTGTCGTTGACCAGCGTGGACTTGCCCGAACCCGACACTCCGGTGATCGCGGTCATCAGGCCGGCCGGGATCTCCAGGTCGACGTTCTTCAAGTTGTTGCCGGTTGCGCCCTCAAGCTTCAGCATGAACTTCGGGTTCGGCGCGTGGCGCCTGGCCGGGATCTCGATGGCCTTGCGGCCGGACAGGTAATCGCCGGTCAGCGAGCGCTTGGCCGCCATCACGTCGTCCACGCTGCCTTGCGCGACCACTTCGCCGCCATGCACGCCGGCGCCGGGGCCGATGTCCACCACGTGGTCGGCGAGGCGGATCGCGTCCTCGTCGTGCTCGACCACGATCACCGTGTTGCCGAGGTCGCGCAGACGCGTCAGCGTGCCGAGCAGGCGCTCGTTGTCGCGCTGGTGCAGGCCGATCGAAGGCTCGTCGAGCACGTACATCACGCCGACCAGGCCCGCGCCGATCTGCGAGGCGAGGCGGATGCGCTGCGCCTCGCCGCCGGAGAGCGAATCCGCCTTGCGCTCCAGCGTCAGGTAATCGAGGCCGACATCGACCAGGAACCCGAGCCGCTCGGCGATCTCCTTGACGATCTTGGTCGCGATCTCGCCGCGCCAGCCGGGCAGCTTGAGCGATGCGAAGAAGTCCAGCGCCGCGTCGATGGGCTGCTGAGTCAGTTCGTAGACCGGCTTGTCGGCGACGAACACATTGCGCGCCGCGCGGTTCAGGCGCGCGCCGCCGCAATCCGGGCAGGGCCGCTCGCTGATGTACTTCGACAGTTCCTCGCGCACCGCGCTCGACTCGGTGTCGCGGTAGCGGCGTTCGAGGTTGGGGATGATGCCTTCGAAGGGATGCTTGCGGGTGGTGCGGCTGCCCGAATCATTGACGTAGGTGAAGCCGATCGCCTCCTTGCCGCTGCCCTGCAACACCGCCTCCTGGACGTGCGCGGGCAGTGCGTTCCACGGCGTGTCCACCTTGAAGCCGTAGTGCCGGGCCAGCGACTGCAGCATCTGGAAGTAGTAGGTGTTGCGGCGATCCCAGCCGCGCACCGCGCCCGAGGCCAGCGACAGTTCCGGATGCACGACCACGCGCGCCGGGTCGAAGAACTGCGCCATGCCGAGGCCATCGCAAGTCTCGCAGGCGCCGACCGGGGAGTTGAAGGAGAACAGGCGCGGCTCCAGCTCCGGCAGCGAGTAATCGCAGACCGGGCAGGAATACTTGGAGGAAAACAGCAGCGGCGCGGCCTTGTCGTCGTCGATCGACTGCACGATCGCCATGCCTTCGCCCAGCTTGAGCGCGGTCTCGAAGGATTCGGCTAGCCGCTGCTGGATGTCGTCGCGCACCTTGAAGCGGTCGATGACGGCCTCGATGGTGTGCTTCTGGCGCAGGGCCAGCGGCGGCACCGCATCGATCTCGTGCAGTTCGCCATTCACGCGCACGCGCACGTAGCCCTGCGCACGCAGTTGCTCGAAGACCTGCGCGTGCTCGCCCTTGCGTTCGCGGATCACCGGCGCCAGCAGCATCCAGCGCTGCTCGGCGGCCTTGCGGTCGTTGGCCAGTGCCATGATTTGGTCGACCATCTGGCTGACGGTCTGTGCCTCGAGCGGGAAATGGTGGTCCGGGCAGCGTGGGATGCCCACGCGCGCATAGAGCAGGCGCAGGTAGTCGTAGACCTCGGTGATGGTGCCGACGGTCGAACGCGGGTTGTGCGAGGTCGATTTCTGCTCGATCGAGATCGCCGGCGACAGGCCCTCGATGTGGTCGACGTCGGGCTTCTCCATCACCGACAGGAACTGCCGCGCGTAGGCCGACAGCGATTCGACATAACGGCGTTGGCCTTCGGCATAGATGGTATCGAAGGCCAGCGACGACTTGCCCGAGCCGGACAGCCCGGTGATCACGATCAGCCGGTCGCGCGGCAGGTCGAGATCGAAATCCTTGAGGTTGTGCGTCCGCGCACCGCGGATGCGGATGGTGTCCAGCGCCACGAAGGGCTCCTCGGAGGGGAAGGGGCGGGCAAACAGCCAGCCTAAGCGGGCTGGAGAGGCCGGGCAACTGGCCAGTCGCCCCGGTACGGGGAATGTGGTGGCGGGAGCCGGCATTGCAAGCCGGATCGCGGCTGGGGGATGCCCCCCGGGATTGCCCCGATGGCGGGTTTGGCGCTACAATTCGCGGTTCAGCGCACGCAAGGCGCTGGCCACGATAACTACAAAGGAAGATGGCAATGTACGCAGTACTGGTCACCGGCGGTAAGCAATACCGCGTCATGCAGGGCGAGACCCTGCGTGTCGAGAAGCTCGAGGCCGAAGCCGGCAGCGAGATCAAGTTCGACGACATCCTGATGCTGGGCGGCAGCGATGGCGTGCAACTGGGCGATGCGCTGAAGGGCGCTACCGTCTCCGCGAAAGTGGTCGGCCACGGCCGCGCCGACAAGGTGATGATCGTCAAGTTCCGTCGACGCAAGCACCATCGCAAGCAGATGGGCCACCGTCAGCACTACACCGAAATCGAGATCACCGGCATCGCCGGTGGCAAGAAGTAACAAGGAGAAGCAGTCATGGCACACAAAAAGGGCGTAGGTTCCTCGCGCAACGGCCGCGACTCCAACCCGAAGTACCTGGGCGTCAAGATCTACGGCGGCCAGGCCATCGATGCGGGCAACATCATCGTTCGCCAGCGCGGCACCCAGTTCCATCCGGGTCCGGGCGTCGGCCTCGGTCGCGACCACACCCTGTACGCGTTGCAGGACGGCAAGGTGGAGTTCTCCACCAAGGGTCCGCAGAAGCGCCGTACGGTGAGCGTGGTCGCCGAGTAAAATCCGGCACCACGTCGCGTGAAAGCCCCGCCTAGCGCGGGGCTTTTCGTTTCCGGCCGGACCAATCCGCCGCCTCGTTACACTCTCCCGATATCCGCAGGATCCCGCTTCCCATGAAACTGGTCGATGAAGTCGAAATCACCGTCACCGCCGGCAAGGGCGGCAATGGCTGCGTGGGTTTCCGCCGCGAGAAATTCATTCCGCTCGGTGGCCCGGATGGCGGCGATGGCGGCAATGGCGGCAGCGTCTGGCTGTTGGCGGACGAAAACCTGAACACGTTGGTCGATTTCCGCCACGAGAAGATGTTCCGCGCCCAGCGCGGCGAGAACGGCATGGGCCGGCAGATGTACGGCAAGGCGGGCGAGGACCTGAGCATCGTGGTGCCGGTCGGCACCCAGGTCACCAACATCGCCACCGACGAGGTCATTGGCGACCTCACGCGACATGGCGACCGTCTGCTTGTAGCGCAGGGCGGCAAGGGCGGCCTCGGCAACATGCACTTCAAGAGTTCGACCAATCGTTCGCCGCGCCAGTCCACGCCAGGCACCGAGGGCGAAGAGCGCGAACTGCGGCTGGAACTGAAACTGCTGGCCGATGTCGGCCTCCTGGGCTTTCCCAACGCCGGCAAATCCACCCTGATCCGCGCGGTGTCCGCGGCGACGCCGAAGGTCGCCGACTATCCGTTCACCACGCTCTATCCGAACCTTGGCGTGGTCAGCGTGGAGCCGCATCGCAGCTTCGTGATCGCCGACATTCCCGGTTTGATCGAAGGCGCGGCGGATGGTGCCGGCCTCGGCGCGCTGTTCCTGCGCCATATCCAGCGCACCGGCCTGTTGCTGCACCTGGTGGAGATCGAGCCGCTGGACGGCAGCAGCGCGGCCAGCCAGGTGCGCGCGATCGAGCACGAGCTCGCCAAGTTCGATGCCGGCCTGATGGAGAAGCCGCGCTGGCTGCTGTTCAACAAGGCCGACCTGCTGACACCCGAGGATGCGCAGGTGCAAGCTGAGATGACCATCGCCGAACTCGGCTGGACCGGCCCGTGGTTCATCATTTCGGGCCTCGCCCACGAGGGCACGCGTGAGGTCATGCTGCGCGTGCAGGCCTTCCTCGACGATCAGCGGCGGCTGGAGCAGGAGGCCGCGGAGCAGGCCTGAGCAACACGTGCAGCCTGCCGGCGCCTAGCGATCGGGTCGTCTTCTGCCTGGCTTCACCAAGTCGCCCCACACTCGAGGCATGGATGAGCCGCGCCCGGCATGCACCCACGAAAAAGCCTCGCGACAGGATCGCGAGGCTTTTTTGCAGCGCTGCTTCCGCGTCGCCAAGGCGACGCAAGAAATCAGGCGGCCTTGAGCGCCTTGATGCGGGCGTTCAGGCGGCTCTTGTGGCGTGCGGCCTTGTTCTTGTGGATCAGGCCACGTGCGGCGAAGCGGTCCAGCAGCGGCTGGGCGGCGGTCATGGCTGCGGCGGCGCCTTCGGCGTCGTTGGCGTTGAGGGCCTTGAGCACCTTCTTGACCGAGGTGCGCAGCATGGAACGCTGGCTGTTGTTGCGCGCATTGCGCACAATGGTCTGCTTGGCGCGCTTCTTGGCGGACTTGATATTGGCCACGATGGAACCTTTCGAGGAAACTGGTGAGATGAGGTCGCGGGACGCGAGACAGAAAAGTATGTCCCATTCAACGGTTTGCGTCAACATGACGGGTTGCCGGTGAGCGGGGGGGCAGCCTCCTCAGGCGGCGGGCGTAGCATGACCCGCGGCATCCTGTCCTTCGGCGGGATGACTCTGCTGAGCCGGGTGTTCGGGCTGGTCCGCGACCGGCTGATCGGGCACTACTTCGGCGCCAACGCCATGACCGATGCGTTCTGGGTGGCGTTCCGGATCCCCAACTTCATGCGACGGCTGTTCGCCGAGGGCTCGTTCTCGACCGCCTTCGTGCCGGTGTTCACCGAAATCAAGGAAAAGCGCAGCCCCGAGGAACTGAAGGCGCTGATGGCGCGCACCGCTGGCACCCTGGGCGGCGTGCTGTTGGTGGTCACGGCGTTGGGGATGCTGCTGGCGCCCTGGCTGGCTGACGCCTTCACCAATAGTGCACGGCCGGTGCCGGGGCAGCAGGCTCTGATCGTCAAGCTGCTGTGGCTGACCTTCCCGTTCCTGCTGTGCGTATCGCTGACTGCGCTCGCTGCGGGTGCGTTGAACAGTTACCAGCGCTTCGGGCTGCCGGCGTTTACCCCGATCATCCTGAATCTGTGCATGATCGCCGGCGCGGTCTGGGGCTCGGAGCTCGCGGACCCGCCGATCATGGCCCTGGGCTGGGCGGTGCTGGCTGGCGGCATCCTGCAGCTGCTGTTCCAGCTCCCGCAATTGGCGCGCATCAACCTGCTGGTGCTGCCGCGCTGGGGCTGGGGCCATCCGGACGTGCGGCGGGTGATGAAGCTGATGGTGCCGACACTGCTCGGATCTTCCGTCGCGCAGATCAACCTGCTGTTCGACACCTTCATCGCCTCCCAGCTGGCGCCGGGCTCGCAGAGCTGGTTGACCACCGCCGACCGCTTCCTGGAGCTGCCGATGGGCGTGTTCGCCATCGCGCTCGGCACGGTCGTGCTGCCCACGCTCTCGCGCCACCACGTCAACACCGATCGCGTCGGGTTCTCCAGATCGCTCGATTGGGGGCTGCGCGCGACCTTCCTGCTGATCGTGCCGGCGATGGTGGGGTTGATGCTGCTTTCGACGCCGCTGGTCTCGACCCTGTTCCAGACCGGCCATTTCGATGCGACGGCGACGCGGATGACCGCGCTGTCGGTCTTCGGCCTGAGTTTCGGGTTGCCTGCGGTGGCGCTGGTGAAGACCGTGTTGCCGGCGTTCTACGCGCGGCAGGACACGATGACGCCGATGCGTGCCGGGGTGGCGGCTCTCGTCGCCAACATGGTCTTCAACGTCGCCCTGATCGCGTTGCTGTATGTCCTGTGGGTGCCGGCGTCGGCCAAGGGGGAGGGTGTCATGCACGCGCTCGCGACAACGCCCGGCCTGCATTTCGCGCTCGGCATCGCCAGCGCGCTTTCCGGCTATCTCAACCTGCTGCTGCTGTTCCGCTGGCTGCGCAAGGCCGATGTATACGACCCGCAGCCGGGCTGGCGCGGCTTCCTGGCGCGGGTCGGGGCCGCCAACCTGCTGATGGGCGTGGCGCTGTGGGTCGCCCTGCGCTACCTGCCCGACTTCCCGGACATGGGCGAATGGGAGCGGGCTGGCTGGCTGGCGGCGCTGGTCGCCGGCGGTGCCGCAGTGTACGGCGCGGCGATGCTGGCGCTGGGCTTCCGGTTGCGCGACCTCCGTGAACACTAGGCTCGCCCGCTATACTGGCGGCCTCCATGGATTTCCTGTTCCGCGACGCTGAAGGCGGGTCCCTGTGCCCGCAAGGCAGCGTGGTCTGCATCGGTGCGTTCGATGGCCTTCACCTCGGCCACCGGGCATTGCTGCGCCACGCGACCACGCGCGCCCACGCGTTGGGCCTGCCGGCGATTGCGCTCGCCTTCGAGCCGCTGCCGCGCGAGTTCTTCGCCCCCGATGATCCGCCGCCGCGCCTGATGCTGCCGCGCGGCAAGGTGGTCGGGATGCGCGAAGCCGGCATGCAGGGTTTCGGCATGCTGCGCTTCAACGCGCGCATGGCGGCGATGCCGGCCGCCGGCTTCATCGGGAAAGTGCTGCTGGACCGGCTTGGCGCGCGGGAGGTCTGGGTCGGACCTGATTTCCGCTTTGGACACAAGCGCGAGGGTGATCTGGCGATGCTGCAGGCCGAGGGCGCGCACCTCGGGTACTCGGCCCACGCCATCTCGCCGTTCGCACTGGATGGCGAGCGCGTGTCCAGCTCCTCGATCCGCACTGCACTGTCCGCGGGCGATTTCGACCGCGCCGCGGCCTTGCTGGGGCGCCCCTATTCGATCTGCGGTCGGGTGGTGCGCGGCAAGCAGCTGGGGCGCACGCTGGGTTTTCCGACCGCCAACCTGCGTTTTCCGCGCAAACCGGCGCTGCAGGGCATCTATGCGACTCGCGTGCACGGCATTGCTGCAGGGGCGCTGGATTCGGTATCGAGCTTCGGCACGCGGCCGACCGTGGATGGCATCGAACCCCTGTTGGAAGCGCACATATTCGATTTCGACGGCGATCTCTACGGCCGACACATCGAAGTCGAGTTCGTCGCCAAGATCCGGGATGAGGAAAAGTTCGAATCCCTCGAGGCGCTGAGCGCGCAGATGCGGCAGGATGCCGATATCGCCCGCAATCTCCTCCATGCCCGCGCCCGGCCATCGCCGGCGCCCAAACCGACATCACGATGAGCGAAGCCGAGAGCCACCGTTACAAATCCACCCTGCTGCTGCCGGCGACCGAGTTCCCGATGCGCGGCGACCTGCCCAGGCGCGAGCCGGAAACCTTGGCGCGCTGGGAACAGGACGAGCTGTACGCATGCATTCGCGAAGCGTCGAAGGATCGCCCGCGTTTCCTGCTGCACGATGGCCCGCCATACGCGAACGGGCAGATCCACCTCGGCCACGCGGTCAACAAGGTACTGAAGGACGTCATCGTCAAGTCCAAGACGCTGTCCGGCTTCGATGCGCCCTACATCCCCGGCTGGGATTGCCACGGCCTGCCGATCGAGATCGCCATCGAGAAGAAGTTCGGCAAGGTCGGCGAGAAACTCGACGCCGCCGAATTCCGGCAGAAGTGCCGCGACTACGCCAACAGCCAGATCGACCTCCAGCGCGAGGACTTCAAGCGCCTCGGCGTTCTGGGCGATTGGGAAAATCCGTACAAGACGCTCGATTTCACCTACGAAGCGAACGAGTTGCGCGCGCTGTCCAAGGTCATCGAGAACGGTCACCTGGCGCGCGGCGTGAAGCCGGTGCACTGGTGCTTCGATTGTGGATCGGCGCTGGCCGAGGCCGAGATCGAATACGCCGACAAGACTTCGCCGGCGATCGACGTCGCCTACGTCGCGCGCGACTCGCCCGACATCGCCCAACGCTTCGGCATCGAGTTGCCTGAGGGCGTGGAGATCGCCACCGTCATCTGGACGACCACACCGTGGACGTTGCCGGCATCGCTCGCGGTGTCGATGGGCGCGGAGATCGAATACGCGCTGGTCGAAGGGCCGCCGCATCACGACAAGCGTCGCTGGTTGGTGTTGGCATCCTCACTGGTGCCGTCTGCGCTGGCCCGTTACGGCGTCGGCGAAACACTCGCGCATGCGCACGTGAAGGGTGATGCCCTTGCGGGCGCGATCTTCGCGCATCCGTTCTATGCCGAGCGCGACATTCCCGTGCTGATGGGCGACCACGTGTCGGATGAAGATGGCACCGGTATCGTGCATACCGCCCCCGGCCACGGTCAGGAGGACTACGCGGTGGTGCAGGGCACCGGCCTGATGGACGTGTACTCGCTCGGCCAGCTGAATCCGGTCGATGGACGCGGCGTGTACCTGCCGTCGACGCCGCCAATCGGCGACACCGCGCTGGCTGGCGTGCACATCTGGAAGGCGAACCCGCTGATCGTCGAAGGCTTGCGTGAAACCGGCGCGCTGCTGGCGCATAGCGACATCCGCCACAGCTATCCGCATTGCTGGCGGCACAAGACGCCGATCGCGTTCCGTGCGACGCCGCAGTGGTTCATCTCGATGTCGCAGGCCCACCTGCGGCGCGATGCGTTGGCGACGATCCCAGGCGTGAAGTGGTATCCCGGCTGGGGCGAAGCGCGCATCGCCGGCATGATCGAAGGCCGACCGGACTGGACGATCTCGCGCCAGCGCACCTGGGGCGTGCCGATTGCATTGTTCGTGCACAGGGAAACCGGCGAGCCGCATCCGCGCACGGTGGAATTGATGGGGCAAGTCGCGCAGCGCGTGGAACAGGGCGGCATCGACGCCTGGTACGCACTGGACGCGGCTGAACTGCTGGGTGATGAAGCCGCGCAGTACGACAAGGTGAAGGACATCCTCGACGTCTGGTTCGATTCGGGTGTCACCCATCAATGCGTGCTGAAGGCGCGTGGTTATGCGTTGCCGGCCGACCTGTATCTGGAAGGCTCGGACCAGCATCGCGGCTGGTTCCAGTCGTCCTTGCTGTCGGCGGTCGCCATTGACAAGGCCGCGCCGTACCGCGAATGCCTGACCCACGGCTTCGTGGTGGACGCGCAGGGGCGCAAGTTCTCCAAGTCGCTCGGCAACGGCATCGAGCCGCAGGAAATCATCAAGCAGTATGGCGCCGACATCCTGCGCCTGTGGGTGGCGTCGGCCGACTACTCGCAGGAGATGTCGCTGTCGCAGGAGATCCTCAAGCGCAACGCCGATGGCTATCGCCGCATCCGCAATACCGCGCGCTTCCTGCTGGCCAACCTGCACGGCTTCGATCCGCCGCGCGACCTGCGCGCTCTGGGCGACATGGTGGCGCTGGATCGCTGGATCGTGCATCGCGCCGCCATCGTGCAGAAGAAGATCGTCGAGGCCTATGCGCGTTACGACTTCGCCGAAGTGGTGCAGGTGTTGATGAATTTCTGCAGCGTGGACCTCGGGTCGCTCTACCTCGATGTCACCAAGGACCGCCTCTACACGATGCGCGAGGATTCGCGCGGGCGTCGCAGTGCGCAGTCGGCGATGTATCGCATCGTCGAGGCTTTCGCGCGCTGGATCGCGCCGATCCTGTCGTTCACCGCCGACGAGATATGGCGCTTCCTGCCGGGCGAGCGCGCCGACAACGTGATGCTGGCGACATGGTACGAGGGCCTTGCCGAACTGGAAACGGATGCGCCGTTGTCCGCCGCCCGCTTTGATCGCTTGTTGGACCTGCGCGAGGATGTGGCGAAGACGCTCGAGCCGATGCGCGCCGCCGGTGAGATCGGCGCCGCGCTGGAAGCCGAGGTCACGCTTTCCGTCGAAGAAGACACGTTCGCATGGCTGCAGCCCTTGGCCGAAGAGCTGCGTTTCTTCTTCATCAGCGGCGACGTGACCGTGCAATCGGCGGGCGTTGCGCCGCCGGTGCTGGCCACGCCGACGACCAAGGCCAAGTGCGTGCGCTGTTGGCACCACCGCGCGGATGTCGGGACGCATGTTGAGCATCCGGGCCTGTGCGGCCGCTGCATCGGCAACATTGAAGGACCGGGCGAAGACCGGAGGTGGTTCTGATGGCGGCGCCCAAACCGAATGCACTGTCGTGGCTGGGCCTGTCGGCGCTGGTCATCGCGCTGGATCAAATCAGCAAGGCCTGGGTGCTTCGCGCGCTGCCGGAATACACCGACATCGTGGTGATTCCCGGTTTCTGGAACTGGTTCCGCACCTACAACACCGGCGCGGCCTTCAGCTTCCTCGCCGCAGCCGGCGGTTGGCAAGTCTGGTTCTTCACCCTCCTCGCCTTTGCGATCAGCGGCCTGCTCGGCTGGTGGCTGTACAAGACGCCGCGCAGCGACTGGAAGACCGCGCTGCCGTATGCGCTCATCATCGGCGGGGCGCTCGGCAACGTGATCGACCGCCTCGTCCACGGCCACGTCATCGATTTTATCAAGTGGTATGTCGGCGACCATGTCTGGCCCGCGTTCAACCTGGCCGATGCGGCGATTGTCGGTGGCGCGATCGGGTTGGTGCTGTTCAGTCTGATCGGCGGCGGCGGCAAGCAAGATTCAGCGGCAGGGAAGTAAGCTCGATCCATGGAAATCCTGCTCGCCAACCCGCGTGGCTTCTGCGCCGGCGTCGATCGCGCCATCGAGATCGTCAAGCGCGCCATCGAGACGCTGGGCGCACCGATCTACGTTCGCCATGAAGTCGTGCACAACAAGTTCGTGGTCGACGACCTCAAGCAGCGCGGCGCGATCTTCGTCGAGGAGCTCGACGAGGTGCCGGACGGCGCGACGGTGATCTTCTCCGCCCACGGCGTGTCGCAGGCGGTGCGCAACGAGGCCGACCGGCGCGGGCTCAAGGTGTTCGACGCCACCTGCCCGCTGGTGACGAAGGTGCACCTGGAAGTGGCGAGGCATTGCCGCCACGGCCGCGACATGATCCTGATCGGCCATGCCGGGCATCCCGAAGTCGAGGGCACGATGGGACAGTGGGCGCGCGAAGGCGCGACCGGCCACATCCACCTGGTCGAGGATATCGAGCAGGCGCGCTCGATCGACGTCGCCCAGCCGGAGAACCTCGCCTACACGACGCAGACCACGCTTTCGGTGGACGATACCCGCGACATCGTCGCGACCCTGCGCGGGCGCTTCCCGGCGATGCAGGGCCCGAAGAACGACGACATCTGTTACGCCACCCAGAACCGGCAGGATGCGGTGCGTGAATTGGCGGCGAGGTGCGACCTGATCCTGGTGGTCGGTTCGCCCAACAGCTCCAATTCCAACCGCCTGCGGGAATTGGCCGAGCGCGAGGGTGCCGAAGCGCACTTGATCGACGGTGCGCACGAGATCGACCCGGTCTGGCTGGTGGGCAAGCGCCAGGTCGGCGTCACCGCCGGGGCGTCGGCGCCTGACGTGCTGGTGCAAGGCGTGCTGGCGCGGCTGGCCACGCTGGGCGCCGATGCGGGCTGGCGGGAGCTGGACGGCGAACCTGAAAGCATGGTCTTCGCCCTGCCCAAGGAGCTTCGCGTCCACCTGGTCGATTGAGCGGCGTGCGCGGCGCGCCTATAATCGCCCGTTCCAGCCGGAATAGCTCAGTTGGTAGAGCGGCGCATTCGTAATGCGTAGGTCGTAGGTTCGATTCCTATTTCCGGCACCATTTCCTGTTTCCGGCCCGCACCCGTGCGGGCTTTTTTTGTTTGCCGTCTCGCCCATTGCGAATCCGCGCGTCTACAGTGGAAGGCCCGGACTCGTACTTGAAGCCATGGCGAAATCCCCCGGCAAGACCCGCACCGCCTACGTCTGCAGCGAATGCGGCGCCGATTACCCCAAATGGCAGGGCCAGTGCGGCGCCTGTGGCGCGTGGGACACGTTGTCGGAGATCGTGCTGGAAAGCGCGGCTGCGGCGAAATCTCCGGCGGGTCGTCGCAGCGGCTGGGCGGGCAAGATGGATGCGCCGAAGATCACGCCGCTCAAGGATGTCGCGCAGAGCGAGGCCGCACGCGTGGGCACGGGCATCGGCGAGTTCGATCGGGTGCTGGGCGGCGGCCTGGTGGAAGGCGCGGTGGTGCTGATCGGCGGGGATCCGGGCATCGGCAAGTCCACGCTGTTGACGCAGGCGTTGGCCTCGCTGTCGGGCACCTTGCCGGGCCTCTATGTCACCGGCGAGGAATCGCTCGGCCAGGTCGCGGGCCGGGCTTCGCGCCTCGGGCTGCCGCTTGCGGGGATGCAGGCATTGGCCGAGACCTGCGTGGAGCGCATCCTTGAACAAGCCATCATTGCCAAGCCGCGTTTCATCATCGTCGACTCCATCCAGACCCTGTGGACGGAAACGCTGACCGCGGCCCCCGGTTCGGTGAGCCAGGTGCGCGAATCCGCCGCGCGCCTGGTGCGTTATGCCAAGGAAACCGGCACCGCCGTGTTTCTGGTCGGCCACGTCACCAAGGAGGGCGGCATCGCCGGTCCGCGCGTGCTGGAGCACATGGTCGATGCAGTGCTGTATTTCGAGGGCGATTCCGGCAGCCGTTTCCGCGTGCTGCGTGCCTTCAAGAACCGCTTCGGCGCCGTGAACGAGCTGGGCGTGTTCGCGATGGGCGAACGCGGCCTGCGCGAGGTGCCCAATCCTTCGGCCATCTTCCTCTCCGGCGGCAGCGCCGACCAGCCGGGCAGCTGCGTGATGGTGACGCGCGAAGGCACGCGACCGCTGCTGGTGGAAGTGCAGGCTTTGGTCGATGCTTCACCTTTGTCGAATCCACGCCGTGTCGCGGTCGGCCTTGAGGGCAATCGGCTGGCGATGCTGCTCGCCGTGCTGCATCGGCATGGCGGCGTCATGGTCGGCGACCAGGACGTGTTCGTGAACGTGGTCGGCGGCATCCGCGTGCAGGAAACCGCCGCCGATCTGCCGGTATTGCTGGCGGTGCTGTCTTCGCTGCGCGACCAGCCGTTGGCCGACAAGACCATCGCCTTCGGCGAGGTCGGTCTGTCCGGCGAAATCCGTCCCGTGCCGAACGGCGAGGAACGTTTGAAGGAAGCCGCGACGCACGGTTTCAAGCGCGCCATCGTGGCGAAGGCGAACGCGCCGAAGTCTGGCGCGATCAAGGGCATGGAAGTGATCGCGGTTTCGCGCCTGTCCGAGGCGCTGGAACAGGCCTGAAGGCGGAGCGCAGGCGCAAAAAAACCGGCGAGTCGCCCCGCCGGCAGTAAGCTCATGAGAGTGAGGCGCAAATCAACGCAGGTTGATTGTGCCCTTCATGAACGTGGAGTGCCCGGGGAAGCTGCAGAAGAACGAGTAGGGG
>DAIRVA010000023.1:0-30465 GCA_036803045.1 Lysobacter sp.
GGCAGCTACGCCATCTCTGTCACCGCTACCGACACGATGCTGACGGGCGCGAACGCTCCGTTCTCGATCACGCAGAACTACACCCTGAATGTCCCGGCGCCGGTCATCGCGATCGCCCCGGCGACGCTGCCGAACACCATGGCTGGCCTGGCCTATAGCCAGACGCTGACCGCGACCGGTGGTGCGGCACCGTACGTCTTCGCCGTCACCGCCGGCAGCCTGCCGACGGGCACGACGCTGACGTCGGCCGGCACGCTGTCGGGCACGACCACGGTCTCGGGCACCTTCAACTTCACCGTGACCGCGACCGACGCGTTCGGCCAGACCGCCAGCCGCGCCTACACCGCCGTGGTGGCCGTGCCAACCCTGACCCTCACACCGGCGACGCTGTTGGCTGGCATCGCCGGCACGGCGTACAGCCAGACGCTGACGATCAGCGGCGGCATCGCGCCGTACACAACGACGCTGACCGGCACGCTGCCGACCGGCCTGACCTTCAACGCCGGCACCCGCACCTTCAGCGGCACGCCGACGCAGTCGGGCACGTTCAACCTCAACGTAACCGCCACCGACAGCACCGGCGGCATCGCGGCCACCGTCACCAACAACTACACGTTGACCATCGCGGCGCCGACGCTGATGCTGACGCCTGCGACGGGTGCGCTGCCGGGCGGCATGGCCGGCACGACGTACTCGCAAACATTCACCGCGAGCAACGGCATCGCGCCGTACACCTACGCGGTAAGCGCCGGTGCGCTGCCGGCGGGCCTGACGCTGAACACCGCGACCGGTGCGCTCAGCGGCACGACGACGGTGGCAGGCAACTTCACCTTCAGCATCCGCGCGACCGACAGCACCAGCGGGACCGCGGCCACGGCAACGAACGCCTATACTCTGGTGCTGTCGGCACCGACGATCGCTGTCGATCCGCCGACCCTGCCGAACAGCGTGTTGCTCGTCCCTTACAAGCACATGATCTCGGCCGTGGGAGGCACCGCGCCCTATGCCTTTGCCATCAGTGCGGGGGCGCTGCCCGGCGGCATGACACTCGCCAGCAACGGCAACTTGAGCGGCGCACCAAGCATGGCCGGCAGCTACGCATTCACCATCCGCGCGACCGATGCGCTGGGCTTCACTGGTACACGCGCCTATACCATGACCGTGGCGGATCGCCCGGATCCGTCTGGAGACCCGGAAGTCCGCGGATTGCTGAATGCACAGACAGAGGCTGCGCGTCGTTTTGCCACTTCGCAGATCGACAATATCCAGCAACGCATGCAGAGGCTGCATGGCAACGGCAGATCCACCGGTTTCACCAACATGCTGTCTTTCGCCATCAGGCAGCCTTGTCGCCCGGATGCAAGCTCGCCAACCGGAATGTCTTGCGAATCGCAACAATCTCCCGCGTTCGGCAACGCCGAGGCGTTCCATCTTGGCGGTGAGCCTGCGGTCACGCCGAGCAACGCGTCCGGGGGTTCCGCGGCATTTGGCGTATGGGTTTCGGGCAGCCTCCGTTCCGGCACCCTTGATAGCAGGGTCGACACCGCTGAGCTGATTTTCGAGACCGATGGCCTGTCAGTTGGTGCCGATTACCGGGTCAACGATGCCGTGGCATTGGGCGTTAGCGCAGGCTTCGGTCGCGATCGCACCCATGTCGGCGACAACGGCAGCCGCAGCGATGCCAGGGCCTATAGTTTGGCTGCCTATGCCAGCATCAGTTCGGGCGACCATTTCTTCTTCGACACGTTGTTCGGCTACCAATCGCTGAATTTCGATCTGCTGCGCCGTATCGCACTGGACAGCAGCAATGCCAGCGGAACCCGCGACGGCTCACAGTGGTTCGGCTCGGTCTCGGTGGGCACGGACATCGCATTGCACGCGTGGCAAATTACCCCCTACCTGCGCCTGGATGCCGCCAGCGGAGAGTTGGGCAGCTATACCGAACACGCCAGCAGCCCCTACTCGCTGCATTACGAAGCGATGGATGTGAAAAGCACCACAGGGAATGCAGGACTCAGGCTCGATTACACGTTGCTGACCGCATGGGGTGTCTTCTCGCCGCAATTGAAAGCCGAATATCAACACGACTTCAACGGCAACGGCATCGCTTCGATGCAATACAGCGACATATTGCAGCGGCCTTTTTACCGCACAAGCTTGGATGGTTATCGGCGCAATCGGTGGCTGTTCGGTGCCGGCACGCAACTCGTCTGGAAAAACGGTTGGGGGCTGCGCCTGGATTACCGCGCGCTGATCGGTAACGACTCGAGCGACCACGGCTTCCAGCTGTCTGTGGACGCGAAGTTCTGACGGACACCGATCCAGCAGCGCCGGGTCAATCCCCACGTCAGGATTGCCCGGTGCTTACCAGCAAGAGGACATCAGACCCGACGTTCGCCGTCAAAATTGGTCGCCACATCAATTTACCCCGGATAAGTGCGCTGATTGTATGGTTGGCAACCCAGGTGTCTTCATGAAGCAGAAAGCCCATGCATAGCAAACGTTATTTGCTTGCCTCATGTCTAGTTTTCGTCATCCCGGCCGCCTCCGCCGCCGACACCGCACTCTACTGCGGCAGGCTGTTCGACAGCCGCGGCGGCAAGCTGCTGGGCGCGCATACCGTGGTGGTCCGCGACGGCAAGATCGCCGAGGTGCTGCCCGGTGGCGCCGAGCCCGCCGCCGCCGCGACCGCCATCGACCTTGGCGACCGCACCTGCATGGCCGGCTGGACCGATCTGCACGTGCATCTAGGCGGCGAATCCAGCCCGCAGAGCTATTCCGAAGGCTTCCGCCTCGACGACGTGGATTTCGCCTTCCGCAGCGTGGGCTATGCGGAGAAAACCCTGATGGCCGGCTTCACCAGCGTACGCGACCTGGGCGGCACCGTGACCCTGCACCTGCGCGACGCCATCAACCAGGGCCGGGTGAAGGGGCCGCGGATCTGGGCGGCGGGCACCGCCATTGCCAGCACCGGCGGCCACGGCGACCCCACCAACGGCTACAACGCGGAACTCTCGCACCTGCTGGGCCCACCCGGCCCCACCGAGGGCGTCATCAACTCGGTGGACGATGCACGCCAGGCCGTGCGCCAGCGCTACAAGGACGGCAGCGACGTGATCAAGATCACCGCCACCGGCGGCGTGCTCAGCTACGCCAAGTCCGGCGACGCGCCGCAGTTCACCGTGGACGAAATCAAGGCCGTGGTCGATACCGCCAAGGACTACGGCTACAAGGTGGCCGCGCACGCCCACGGCGAGGAAGGCATGTACCGCGCGGTCGAAGGTGGGGTGACCAGCATCGAGCACGGCACCTACATGAGCGACCGGGTGATGGCGCTGATGAAGCAGAAGGGCACCTGGTACGTGCCCACCCTCTATGCCGGTCGCTTCGTGGCCGACAAGGCCAAGGTCGACGGCTATTTCCCCGAGGTGGTGCGGCCGAAGGCCGCGCGGATCGGCGCGCAGATCCAGGACACCGCCGCCAAGGCCTACCGCAACGGGGTGAAGATCGCCTTCGGCACCGACATGGGCGTGGGCCCGCACGGCGACAACGCACGCGAGTTCATCTACATGGTCGAAGCCGGCATGCCCGCGGCGTACGCCCTACAGGCGGCCACCATCCGCGCCGCCGAGGTGCTGGGCGTGGACGACCAGGGCGTGGTCGAAGCCGGAAAACGCGCCGACATCATCGCGATGCCGGGCGATCCGCTGGCCGACATCGGCAACGTGATGAAGGTGGACTTCGTGATGAAGGACGGCGTGGTGTACCGGAAGCCCGCGCGATGAGCATGGAGTGGATTGGCTACGCCGCCGCCACGCTCACCACGGTCGCTTTCGTGCCGCAGGCGATCAAGACCATCCGCACCCGCGACACCTCCGGCATCTCGCTCGGGATGTACGTGGTGTTCACGCTCGGCATCGCCTGCTGGTTCGGCTACGGGATCGTGCTGCACTCGTGGCCGATGATCGTCGCCAACATCATCACTTTCGGCCTGTCGGCAACGATCCTTGCGCTGAAATTGCGCCACGGTTGAACGCGAGCACCAACACGAACCACCAGGCCAGCCACAGGCCGATTCCCGCGCGATGGGCGAACGCCACCGGCCACGGCAGCAAACCCAGCATGGCGAGCGGAACCAGCATCGCGGCAATGCCGCTGGCGATGCGCAGTGCCGCCGGCACCCCGCGCGCCGCCCCCAGCAGCAGCGCCGAAAGCGCGAACGCCATCCACCACAACATCCAGGCAACGGCATGCCAGCGGTTGGCGTCTTCGTCGGGCAGATAGGCCGGATCGAGGTTGAACACGCCCTGCAGCGCGTATCCCAGCGCCGCCAGCATTCCCAATTGCAGTGCCATGCGCAGCAGCCACGCATGGCCGCCGTGCAGGCGGGTCCGCAAGGCCCACGCCACCGACATCATCGCCATGCCGGGCAGCACGAAGAGCAAGGCATTCGCGATGCGCCATTCCGGCGCGCCGCTCGAACCCAGCACGGCGAGCGGCCGGCGGACATGGTCGTAATGCTCGATTCCGCGTCCGAAGTACCAGGCCGCCATGACGATGCACGTGGCCGCCAACACCGGCGCATACGCGGCCCATCGCTTCATCGCCCGCGCTCACGGTTGCAAAACACGGCCATGGCCACCATCTGACATTGCATCCACATTCAGCCCGGACGCCATGATGACCGATTCCGCCGCCGCCCTGCCCCACGTGTTCGATGCCACCGCCGCCAACTTCGAGGCCGATGTCATCCGCGCATCGCTCGAGACGCCGGTGCTGGTGGATTTCTGGGCGACCTGGTGCGGCCCGTGCAAGACGCTCGGCCCGATCCTGGAGAAGCTGGCCGGTGAGTACGGCGGCGCGTTCCGCCTGGCCAAGGTGGATGTCGACCAGGAGCAGCAGCTCGCCGCCGCCTTCCAGATCCGCTCGGTGCCGACGGTGATGCTGGTCAAGGGCGGGCAATTGGTCGATGGCTTCCCCGGCGCGCTGCCCGAGGGCGAGCTGCGCCAGTTCCTCGCATCGCACGATGTCCACCCGCTGCAACGAACCGCCGATGATGCCGATGCCGAGCCCGCCCCGCCCGCCGACCCGCACGAGGAAGTCGTGCGCCTGCGCAAGCTGGCCGAAGACGAGCCCGACACCGCCGAGCACAGGCTCGACCTCGCCCTCGCCCTGCTCGCGACCGGTGCAGCCGGCGAGGCCGAACACCTGCTCGATGCCCTGCCCGCCAACCTCAGCACCGACGAGCGCGCGGTGAAGGCGCGCGCCCGCCTGGGCTTTTCGGCGCTGCTCAAGGACGCGCCACCGCGCGAGACCCTGCAGGCCGCCATCGCGGCCGATCCCACCGACCTGCGCGCGCGCCACCTGCTGGGCGTGCACGAGCTGGTGGCCGGCGATGCCGCCGCCGGGCTGGAGCAGTTCATGGAGATGCTGCGCCGCGACCGTCAGTTCGAGGGCGGGCTGCCGCGCAAGGCGCTGATCGATGCCTTCCGCATCCTCGACGACGAGGAGCTGGTATCGAAGTACCGCCGACGGATGTCGGCGATCCTGCTCAGTTGACCGCCGCCGGACCGGGCTTGCTGCAAACCATTCGCATGCGTATTGTTCAGGGCCCATCCCCGATGGCGCCCTGCGCCCGCCCCGCATGGAAATGACCCCGCGCCTGCTGCGGATCGGCATGAACCTGTGGCCGCCGTTCCTGTTCACCGGCATCCATGTCACCGACATCGGCCAGGACTGGCGCAGCGCGCGGGTGGAGTTGCGGCTGCGGCCCTGGAACCGCAATTACGTCGGCACCCAGTTCGGCGGCAGCCTGTTCGCCATGACCGATCCGTACTGGATGCTGCTGATGCTGCACGCCCTGCCGCGCGACTACATCGTCTGGGACAGGGCCGCCGAGATCGAGTTCGTCAAGCCGGGCCGCAGCACCGTGCATGCGGATTTCAGGCTGGACGATGCGGTGATCGAAGAGGTCATCGCAGCGGCCGCGGACGGCGAGAAAGTGCTGCGCTGGTTCGACACCGACGTGATCGATGCCGAGGGCGAGGTGGTCGCGAGGGTCAGGAAACAGCTCTACATCCGTCGCAAGCGGGATCGCTGAGCGATCAGTGCGCCGCCACCTGCTCCACGTGCGAGCCGGGCAGCGGCATCGTCAACACGTCCAGCTTCTCCTGCAGCATCGGCATCGTCAGGACGGCCCGCTTCGCGTCGTAGCTGAGTGGGTGCGCGGTAGCGCGATACCGCACCGGCAGGCGCTTGAGCACGGCGACCGGGTCCTGCAGGGCATCGGGCTGGTTGCGCCACCATGCCAGCGCGCCCAGGGCACGGATGGCAGCCAGATAATCGCGGTGGCGTGCGGCGAAGCCTTCATGGTCCGATCCGGCGACGTCGGCGAGGATGCAGCCGATCGCATTCGAAACGCATTGCAGCCGCAACCGGGCCGGAGACCGGTAGGGAGGTTGCGGACGGTCGGCGGCGAACGCGGCATCGGTTTCCGCTGTACAGAAGCGCGCCTCCGGCAAGGCATGGGCTGCGCGAGTCATCCCGGCGTCGTAGAACGGCTTGCCCGTCGTGCCTCCCTCCTTCAGTCGCTTATCCATCGTCGATGCCGATCCGGCGCTGATGAACTGGAATTCGCTGCGCATGGCCGCACACATCGAAACTTCCGCGGGTGCAGGCGTCTCCATGGCCATGTCGCATGACTCGGGCAATGGCTGGCCATTCGGTACTTCGGACAACATCCGGGCCAACAACTGCCCGTAGCCGATGCCTGCATTGGCTTCGGCGATCGCCCAACCGACCAGCAAATCGCTTCGAGAAGCCATCCGCCGCCACTCCACGATGCGTCGGCAAGTGCCGGCGATGGCCGCCTCGCGCTCGCCTTGCGCGAAACGCAGGGCCAACGCGGTCGCGGGCGCGTAGACGGAGATGAAGCGCGGGAGCGGCATGTCCAGCCTTACCGGAAACGGATTGTGCAGATGGTCGCCCGCGGTGGCCGAAGCCGTGCGGGCGAACCAGTCGGCATGCCCGTCAACCAGTTCGCGGTAACGCGGCAAGTCGCCGCGCACCTTGGTCAGGCAATCCTCACCGCTGTAGCACAGCAAGCGCCGCACGGATTGGATCGGGGCATCGGAGGGGTAGCGTTGCGCAGCCGAGGTGGTGAAGGCCGGGGACGATGAAACCGTGCCGTCCGGCAACGGGGTGGCGGCAAAGCGCCGCACGTCTTCCGCCATCACCGCATCCACCTGGGCCGCAGGCACCGGATGGTCCACCAACCAGATGGCCGGGTAGGCGTTGTGGCCGACGAAACGGACCGGCTCCGACATCACCGCCAGCGCCTCGCGTTCCGCGCGGCTGGCACCGACCCATTTCGAGACTCCCCATGCCGCAGCGAACAGCAGCAATGCCATGCCGCTGGCGGCAAAAAACAATTTCAGCAGCTTTTCCAAGTCGTATCCGTCGTGCTCCCCGCGATCAGCTTCGCCGATGCCTGCAAGGGAGGCAACCGCAGCCCGCGTCTCGCTAGAATGCGCGCATGGCCACCCCCGCCCCCAAATCGCGATTCGCCCGCTGGTTCCTGACCGGCCTGCTCACCTTGCTGCCCTTGTGGCTGACCTGGGTGGTGGTGCGCTTCGTGTTCGTGGTGCTTTCGGAGATCAGCCAGCCCTGGGCATCGCCGCTGCTGGAGGGCATCGCCGCTCAATCGCCGCAGACGCTGGGCTGGATCGACGACCCCTGGGCGCGCTTCGCCATCGCCCTGTGCGGGACCGTCGTCGTCATCTTGCTGGTGGGCATGCTGGCGACGCGCGTGGTTGGGCAGACGCTGTTGCGCTGGTTCGAAGCACTGATCGCACGCATTCCACTGGCCAGCAAGGTGTACGGCAGTGCGCGCAAGCTGCTGGACATCCTGCAGACCTCGCCCGACGGCAGCCAGCGCGTGGTGCTGATCGACTTCCCGAACGCGGACATGAAGACGCTGGGCTTCGTCACCAAGGTGGTGCGCGAGGTCGGCACCGGGCGCGAACTGGCCGCCGTGTACGTGCCGACCACGCCCAACCCGACCTCGGGCTATCTGGAGATCGTCCCGGTCGAGAAACTGACGATGACCGACTGGACGGTGGACGAGGCGATGAGCTTCATCATCTCCGGCGGCGCGGTATCGCCCGACGAGATCCCGTTCTCGCCGGGCACCGGCCGCGGTTGACCGTAGCCGGGGTTGCCCAAAGAAAACGCCGGCGGAAGCCGGCGTTTTGGGTTGCGCTGCGCGGCAGTCACGCGCATCAGGCCGAAGCGGCCGAACGGCTGCGCCGACGTCGGTTCGGCTTGGGGCCGGCATGCGCCTTCGCGCCCGACTCCTGCGGCCTGCCGTGCGCGCGATGCGCGGGCTTGGCCCCGTCCGGCTTGCGCGGTGACTTCTGCCCACCGCCGCCATTGCGCGGCCTGCCCTGCCCGCGACCGCCGTTCGACGGCATCGGCCCATCCAGGCGCAGGGGGCGATCAAGCTCGTAACCGCGCACGGTCTCGATGGTGATCTCGGATTTCAACAGCTTCTGGATCTGGCGCAGCAGCGGGCCTTCCTCGTGCGACACCAGCGACAGCGCCTCGCCGTCCATGCCGTTGCGGCCGGTGCGGCCAATGCGGTGGACGTAATCCTCCGCGACCATCGGCAGGTCATGGTTGATGACGAGCGGCAACGCGGGGATGTCGAGGCCGCGCGCGGCGACGTCGGTCGCGACCAGAATGCGGGTACGACCGGACTTGAACGCATCCAGCGCCTTCTGCCGCGCCGCCTGGCTCTTGTTGCCGTGGATGGCGAGCGCCGGCAGGCCGGCGGCCTCCAGCTGTTCGGCCAGGCGATTGCAGCCGTGCTTGGTCTTGCCGAAGATCAGCACGCGGTCGGTGTGGCGCTCGGCGAGGATGTCGACCAGGAGGTCGCGCTTCTTCTTCGAGTCGACCGGATGCACGCGATGCACGATGGTGTCGGCGATGGCGTTCTGCGTCGCCACCTGTACTTCCTGCGGGTCACGCAGATAATCCAGTGCCAATGCCTTGATCCGCGGTTCGAACGTGGCCGAGAACATCAACGACTGACGATTGGCCGGCAGGCGGTTGAGGATGCGCTTCATCGCGGGCAGGAAGCCCATGTCCAGCATGCGGTCGGCTTCGTCCATCACCAGCACTTCCACCGCATCGAGCTTGGCCGTGCCGCGCTCCATGTGGTCGAGCAAGCGGCCCGGACAGGCCACCAGCACGTCGACGCCGCGATGCAGGGCATCGATCTGCGGCTGCATGCCAACGCCGCCGAACAGCATCGTCACGTTCAGGCGCAAGTGGCGCGCATAGGTCTTGAGGTTGTCGGTCACCTGCACGGCGAGTTCGCGCGTCGGCACCAGCACCAGGGCACGCGGCTTGCGCGGACCCTTGGGCGGGGTTTGCTTGGACAAGCGCTGCAGCATCGGCAGGCCGAACGCGGCGGTCTTGCCGGTGCCGGTCTGGGCGGCGCCCAGCAGGTCATTGCCCGCCAGCACAAGCGGGATGGCCTGCTGCTGGATCGGGGTGGGAGTGCTGTAGCCGGCATCGGCCAGCGCACGCAGCACGGCGGGCGAAAGCCCGAGGGTCTCGAAGGACATGTGGAACTCCTGTAACGGCGGCGGACCGGCAAGGGCCGGCCCGGGGATCGGAAATCGTCCGGCTGCCGTTTCGGAGCGCAGTCCAACCATGCGGTGGGAGGCGCCCGGGCAGGCATGAGGGTCGAAGGGTCGGCGTCCGCGGCGGGACGCCATGCCGGCGCACATTTGCGAGGCGACCGGAATCCCATTGTAGCGCGATTCCTATCGCGCCGGGCGCGGCCGGGCGCGATAGAATCGCGAATGCCGTCCGGCAGGGGGAAGCCAGCATGAAAACGTCGAAGCAGCGCGCAGCGTGGAGCAAGGGTGCAGGCAGCCGTGTGGCTGGGTGGCGGCACCCGGCCCGATGGGCGGCACTGGTTTTGCTGGCCATCGTGTCAGCCTCGACAGCCACCTCCGCCGAGGTATGGCGTTATCGCGTCCATGCCGGCGACACGCTTTGGGACCTTGCCCGCAAGTACATCCGCAACGACATCGATCCCGGACGCGTTCAATCCTACAACCGTATCTCCGATCCGTTCCGCCTGATTCCCGGAAGTGTGATCGAGTTCCCTGTGACATGGCTGCGCTACCAGCCAGGGCAGGCTGAGGTCGTTGCCTTCTCGGGCGATGCGCAAGTCAGTCGCAGCGGCAACTTCGATGATGCCGAGCCGCCCCGGAGCGGCTTGCAGTTGGCCGCCGGTGCTGCCGTACGCACCGCGGTCGCCGCCAGCATGATGCTGGAATTCGGGGACGGCTCCCGTCTGAATGTCCTCGGCGACAGCGAACTGCACCTGCGTCGCCTGGATGCCTATGGCGATACCGGCATGCGCGATACCCGCATCCGGCTGGCGCGCGGCCGGGTGTCCAGCGTCGTGCGCCCGCAGGTAGGGCCGGCATCGCGTTACATCATCGACACGCCCGGGATGATGTCGAGCGTCCGCGGCACCCGGTTCCGTGCCGCCAGCGACGCGCAAGGCAGTTACTCCGAAGTGACCGAAGGTCATGTGGATGCCAGCGGCGGCGGCACGCGCGTCGCTGTCCTCGCCGGCCTCGGCACCATGGCAGGACCCAACGGCAAACCCATGCCGCCGGTTCCACTGCTGCCCGCCCCCGACCTGTCAGCGCTCCCGCCCGGCATCGCCCGCATGCCGGCCACGCTGACCTGGCCGGCGGTCGCCGATGCCGCCGGTTACCGCCTGCAGGTCAGCCAGCACGAGGATTTCCGCACGCTGCTGCAGGATGCCCGCGTGGCGTCGGCCAGCGCGGACCTCGCGGTCGATGCCGAAGGCCCGGTGTTCGTGCGCGTCCGCGCGATCGACCGGCATGGTCTTGAAGGCATCGATGCCGTCAAGGCGCTTGAGGTCGCGATGCAGCCGGCACCGCCCTTTGCGATCTCGCCGGCGGATGGCGGCGATGCGGCTGCGCCACGGCCACGGCTGCGCTGGACAGGATCGGACCAGCCGCTTCGCTACCGCATCCAGCTCGTGGACGGCAGCGGGAGTTTCTCGACGCCCCGCATCGCCTTGTCGAACCTGTCCGGCACCGAGGCACGGATCGACCAGGACCTGCCGCCCGGCCCCTACCAGTGGCGGATCGGCGCGACCGATGCCAACGGCAAGGAAGGCGCCTGGAGCGATCCCATGCGCTTCACCCTGCATCCCCCCGGACAGGGTCCGGGCGTGGACGCCAAGCTGCAGGAAGGCGAGGTGCGGGTCAGCTGGCCCAAGGGCCAGGAGGGCCAGCGCTACCGCTTCCAGCTCTCGCGCGACGCGCAGTTCCGGCGGATTGCCCAGGAAAACACGCTCGAGGACAACAGCATCGCCTTGCCCGGCCTCGGTATCGGCACCTGGTACATGCGGGTGGCTGCCGTGGACGATGACGGCTTCGTCCATCCCTATGGACCGACCCAGGTCCTGAAGACGGGCTGCATGCCCTGCCGCGTGCTGGCCGGCGTCGGCATCGTATTGGTGATCCTGGCCTTGTGATGACCATGGCCGCGCCCGGACGCCGTGCGGCCAGGGCCGCCGTGGCGGCGATCTTGGCGGCCGGCGCGGTCGCGTTGCTCACCCTGCGTGCCTGGACCTGGTCGTCCGACATCGGGATCTACGATCGGCTGCTGCCCATGATCGCCCCGCCGGCCGACCCGAGCATCGTGCTGGTGGTCGTGGACGAGCCGAGCCTGGCCGAGCTCGGTCGCTGGCCATGGTCCCGCACGCTCCATGCGCGGCTGCTGGACCGGATCGCACCGTCCAGGCCGCGCGGGATCGCGCTAGACATGCTGTTCTCGGAACGCGACCAGCAGGACCCGGGCGGCGACGCGCTGCTGGCCGAAGCCATGCGCCGTTCCGGACGCGTGGTTTCGCCGCTCGCGGCCGAAGCCGCGAAGCCGGGGTTGCCACCCACCGAAGTGCTGCCGCTGCCGGAACTGGTCGCCGCATCGGCCGCGCTGGGTCATGTCGAGATCGACACCGATCCCGACGGGATCGCACGCCACGCCTACCTGCACGCCGGTCTCGGTTCGGCCCGCTGGCCGGCCCTTTCGCTGGCATTGCGCAATGTTGATGCGCGCTTGCGCGGAAGTTCGCCCGTGCCCGGCCAGCGCAACCCGGACACCGACAACCCGCTTTCGCCTTTCATGTGGGTGCGCGATCACCGCGTGATGGTGCCCTACGCGCGCACGCACCGGTTCGAACAGGTGTCCTATGCCGACGTGTTGAGCGGCGAAGTCCCGCCCGACCGCTTCCGAGATCGCTGGGTGCTGGTGGGCGTCACCGCGAGCGGTATCGGCCGCGAGGTGCTGGTGCCGGAACGCGGCGGCAGCAACCGCGTCTCCGGTACCGAATACCACGCCCACCTGCTCAACGCCCTGCTGAGCGACGGCTTCATCACGCCGCTGCCGATGCCGTGGCAACTCGCCCTCGGAATCGCATTCGCGATCCTCCCGATCGCATTCCGGCGTACCCGCATACGCGAGTGGCATCCGATCGCGGCGCCGGCGCTGGCCGCCATTGCGACGCTCGTGGCCTGCGTGTTGTTGCTCTATGTCGGGCGCCTCTGGTTCGCGCCCATGCCCGCGCTGGCGGTGATCGGGATCGGTGGGATCATCCTGCTGCTCCGCGGGCTGCGCAGATCTCAGCGCCAAGCCAATATCGACGGACTCACCCGCCTGGGCAACCGCCACCTGTTCGACGTGACGCTCGCTCGTGAGGCTGCAGCCGCACGCCGCACGAGCGAGCCCGTCTCGCTGCTGCTGATCGACATCGACTATTTCAAGCAGTACAACGACAACTACGGCCACCAGGCCGGCGACGAATTGCTGCGCAAGGTGGCCGATGCGATCCAGGCCCGCGCACGCCGGCCGCGCGACCTCGCCGCCCGCTACGGCGGCGACGAGATGGCCCTGATCCTGCCCGGCAGTACGCTGGCCGGGGCGCTGGAAATCGCCGAATCCATCGTCGCCGCGGTCCGCGCCCAGCGGATACCGCATGCCCATTCGCAGGCAGCGGACCATGCCTCGCTCAGCATAGGCGTGGCCTGCTTCGATGCGCAGCGCGACAAGAACGAGGCCGGCCTGCTGCAACGGACGGATGCCGCGCTGTACCAGGCCAAGCACGACGGCCGCAACCGCGCCAGCGCGCAAGCCTAGCCGCTAGCGCCCGCCGCAGCGGCGCGCTCAGCGCAGCACCACCTTCTTGCGGTTGTCCGAGGACACCCGGTCGATCAGTTTGTTGTAGGGGTCGAAACCGGCTTCGGTCGGCAGCGCATCCACCGTCACCGTCACTTCGGGATTGGCCGCGGTGACGTGATGGCGCTTGAGGTACAGCACGCGCTGGTCGCGCTCCTTGCCCGTCCCTCCGTCGGCGAACACGCCCACCTCGATCCAGTCGTCCAGCCTGCCCGGCGTCTCCTTGCCCTTTCCGTCGGCATAGCGCTTGTCGGCGTGCAGTTCCAGGGTAACGTCGTACTTGCCGTCGGCGCGTTTCTTCGCCGTCGCGTCCACCACGCGGTTGTCGTAGAAGCTGATCTTCTCGAACAGATCGGTGATGAGTTGCTGCTGGCCGGGACCGGCTTCGGCGCGCAGCTCCCTGAGGAAGTCGAGCGTGGTCGGGTACGGTGGCCGCGGATACTTGTGCGTATCGAGGAAACGGCGGATCGCACGGTTCAGTTTTTCCTCGCCCAGTTCGTCGCGCAGGCGGTAGAACACCAGCGAGCCTTTCTGGTAATGGATGTACTGCTGGTTCTCGACGCGATAGAGCGGCTGCTCCTCGAGGCGTTCGCTGCCGCGCGCCGCCAGATAGCGGTCCAATTCGTACTTCAGGAACTGGCGCATGTTGCCGCGCCCGTATTCCTTTTCCATCACCATCAACGCCGAGTACTGCGCCAGCGATTCGGACAACACCGTCGCGCCCTGCACGTCGGCGCCGATCACCTGGTGCGCCCACCACTGGTGCGCGATCTCGTGGGCAGTGATGTAGAAGACGTAATCCACCTTGTCGCGATCGCGGATGTCGGCGATGAAGCCGACCGACTCCGAATACGGGATGGTGTTGGCGAAGGCCTGCGCGAAGCTCGCGTAGCCGGGGAATTCGATGATTCGCACCTGGCGATGCTGGTAAGGCCCGAAGTTGGCCTCGTAATAGGCCAGCGACTTCTGCACCGACTCGATCATCCGATCCACGTTGTAGGCATGGCGCGGATCGAAATACACCTCGATCGGGATGCCCTTGTACGCGCCGCGCTTCACTTGCCAGCGCGCGGACAGGTAGGCATAGAAGTCCAGCATCGGCTGGTCCATCGCGTAGCTGAAGCAGCGCCGGCCACCGCGCTTGAACTCGCGCTTCAAATAGCCCGGTGCCAACGCGACCTGGTCGGGCGCCGTGCAGATGGTGGTGGCGAAATCGATCCAGTCGGCATCATCGGTCAGGTAATTGCGTTGGCGTGCCGAGGTATCTTCCAGCTTGGCCATGCGACGCGGCTCACCCAGCTTACGCTTGCGGCGCTCATTGCGATCCTGCAATTCGCCGTTCGGATCATAACCAAACTGCGGAAACAAACGGTTGTTGAAGAAGCTGCCGTTCTCGACGAACTGCGTCTGCGCGGTGGCGTTGGTGATACCACGCGGATGGTAATCAACGCGGAACGTCATATCGCGCTCCTCGCCCGGCTGCATCGGCTTGTCTAGGCGATAGATGCGGTAGTCCAGCGGCTTGTCATCGAGCTTCAAGACCTGCCCGCCGAAATCGATGGAGACCAGGTTCCGCATGTCCCCCATCTGCACATGGATGTCCTGGATCGGTGTGGCATGCGGATTGACGATGCGCCAACGGCCCTCGGCCGTCATGGATTGCTTCTCGGGCCACAGGTCGACATCGACATTCGATGACAAGACCTTCGGCTGTGGCAAGTTTTCGTACTGACGATAGTCGCGCTCATAACGGGCGCGTAAATCTTCTACGTCGTCAGATGAGTGGTATTGGTTGAGGACATTGGTATTCCAGTACAACCAGCCGCCGATCGCCGCGAACAGCGCAAACATCGAAACCGTGGCGATACCCAACGGTCCGCGCAGACGCCCGCCTGCCGCGCGCACGCGCTGGCGCCAGCCGCCGTCCACGCCGCGCACCCAGAACGCGGCCGCGAGCAACAGCATCGCCGCCATGAACACGAACCAGTACCCTTGGAAGGCAAGCTGACCGCGCAGGAAATGGCCAAAGCCGTTCATGTCCGACCACGGCGCGTTCGGCCAGCTGCCGAAGTTGTAGAGTTTGTGCTCAAAGCCCAGCGCACCGAACGCTGCCTGTGCGATCAAGACCAGTACGATCACGCCATAACCGGCAAACTTGTTATTTGTGATCACCTGCACCGCAAAGGCCAAACCTCCCATCAGCACGAAGGGCACGCAACCGGCCGTGAGAATTTTGAGCCATGTCAACGGCTCGAGCGCCATATGACCCTTGGCCAGTTGCACCAACATGCCGGCCAACATGCCGATGGCCTGGAATAACACGATCACACCCACCAACGCCAACAACTTGGACAGCATCGGCATCCAGTTGGATACGGGCATCGCATCCGTAACGTCTTGCATCTTGGCCTGACGTTCCTTGAACACCAGCTCGCCGGCGTAAAACAGCACCACGATTACCAGCAAGAAGCTATAGCTACCCTGCAGCAAGGTCGCCATCTCCGAACTCACCGGGTGGATCGGAGTGCCGTACATCGACTGCATGGCCGTACTGGACCCGATGAAATTCACCAGGCCAAACAACAACATCACGATGAGCGGAATGCCCTTCATGACTCCTGAAACATCGAAGCCGAACTGCTTCCACAACTGCCGCAGGTGCGTGGATGCGCTGAAAACAGGCTGGATGCGTGGCAAAGGCTTGGCCGGCAATGCGACCATCGGCACGTGCGCACGCTTGTGCTTGCGCCAGCCACGCCTGCTGCCGGTGCGTTCGGTGCGGAACAGGGCGAACACCGCGCCCGCAAGCAAGGCGGAAACCGCCAGCCACAATAGGCGATTGCCCAACAGGTAACCCGTCAGCGCGGGCAGTTGGACATTGCGCTCTGCAGCCGACCAGTAGCGAATGGTGCGACCGAAGGCACGGATGCCCAGCGGCTCCATCATCGATACCAGCCACACGTTGTCCAGGTTGGAAGCCAGCGTCTGCGACACGGCCCACAGGGTGATGAAGCCCAGCACGCCGATGTAGACCCAGAGGATGGAGCGCGTGGTGACCGCGAGAAGCGCCAGCAACATGCCGGTGAACAGCAGGTTGGGTAGCACCATCACCATCAACGACCACGCATAAGGCCCGATCGATTTCGGGCCCAGTTGCGCCGGGTCGATCCACGGCATGAACTGCGCCACATACATCGCGAATGCCAGCAGCACGTAGATGGCAAACGATGCCACCAAGGCCGCACCAAGCCGGCCAGCCAAGTATTGGCGCGGCTTGATCGGCGTGGCGAAATACAGCTCTGCAGTGTTCTGGTCGAAATCGCGCAGCAGCGCCGCGCTGATCAGCATGGTGATGACCAGGATGCCGAACAGGGTCAGTACCGTCATCGCCGCCACCACCGACACGGGGGCGTTCTTGTTGACGTTGCCCAACCCGCCGACGAGCGTGACGGCTTCGCTCGACATCAGCGCGAAGCCGAGTAGCGCGAACAATATCGCCACCACCCAGAACAAGGGCGCACGGAACTGCTCGCGCAACTCGAAGCGGAAGATCTCGGCGATCATCGTGCGCGCCTCAGGCAGCCAGTTGCTGCTGGCGCAGCTTGAGGAAGTACACGTCCTCCAACCCCGGATCGACCTGTTCGAAACCTTCGTCCGGACGATCCTCGGAGAACACGTGGATCACCGGCATGCCTGCGACCAAGCGCGTCGACAGCACGTTGAAACGCCCACGATGCGATTCCAGCTGGGTCTTGTCGATGCGCTTCTTCCAGATGTGCCGGTCAAGCGCGGTGATCGCATCGGCCGGGCTGCCGGTCAGGAGCACCTGGCCGCGGTTCATGATCGCCATCGACTGGCACAGGTCGGTGACGTCCTCGACGATGTGCGTGGAGAGGATCACCGCCACGCGCTCGCCAATCTCCGCGAGCAGGTTGAGGAAGCGGTTGCGCTCCTCCGGATCGAGGCCGGCGGTCGGCTCATCGACGATCACCAGTCGCGGCGCACCCAACAGCGCCTGGGCGATGCCGAAGCGCTGGCGCATGCCGCCTGAATAGGTGCCGAGCTTGCGCTTGCGCGCATCCCACAAATTCACCTGTTGCAGCAGAGACTCCACCATCTCGCGACGTTCGCCGCGCGCGGTCAGCCCCTTGAGCACAGCGAAATGATCCAGCAGGTCCAGCGCACTGACCTTTGGGTAGACGCCGAAATCCTGCGGCAGGTAACCCAACTGGCGACGCACCACATCCTTGTCGCGGAGCATGTCGATGTTGCCGCCACTGCCATCCTCCATCGACGCGGTACCGCTGTCGGGGGCCTGCAAGGTGGCCAGCGTGCGCATCAGCGATGACTTGCCTGCGCCATTCGGGCCCAACAGGCCGAACATGCCGCGCGGGATCTCGAGGCTGACACCATCAAGCGCACGTACGCCGTTGGCATAGGTCTTGGTCAGGTTCTGCAGTTTGAGCATGGCGGTTCCCCGGAGAATGTCGCCACGCTACCCGAGCCGATGCACGCCGCACCCGGGCCAGAAGTCACCCCATCCACCGCCCTGTCTCAAGCACGGATGCGCACCGGCTCCATCGCCTGCACGCTGATCCCGACGATGCGCTCGAGCATTTCCATGTCGATGTCCGACAGCCGCTTGATGTAAATGCAGGACTTGCCGGTGGCGTGCTTGCCAAGCTTGGTCATCTGCTCTTCAAAACCGTCGAAGCCGGGCATCACGTACACGGTCAATGCCTGCTTGCGCGGCGAGAAGCCGGTAACCGGCCACTCATAGATCTTGCCGTCCCTGCGCGTATAGGCATAGCGCCCATAACCGACGATGTTTCCCCACATCACCGCGTTTTCCCCGGTGACCCTGCGCATCAATGCATCCAGTGCGCGGCAGTCGTCTCGCCGGGCTTCGGGCTGCCCGGCGATGAAGTCCTCGAGCGACTGCGCGATCGGCCGGGTCCTGGGCTCGCTCATCCGCCGGCTTCCGTCATACATCCAGCACCATGCCCGGTCGCGCCAGCTCGGGCAGGGTGCCATGGCGCTCGTGGATCTCGCCGGCCAATGCCTCGCGCGCCGTATCCTCACCATGCACCAGCACCACCGGCGGCGAAGGCTGGAAGCCGCCATACCAGGCCAGCAATCCTTGTTGATCAGTGTGCGCGGACAACCCGCCGACCGTGTGCCGCTGCGCGTTGACGCGGTAGTCGCGGCCGTGGATGCGCACCCATTTCGCATCATCCACCAAACGTCGGCCCAGCGTGCCCTGCGCCTGGTAACCGACGAAGACCACATGCGCCTGGCGTCGGCCGAGGTTGTGCTTGAAGTGGTGGAGAATGCGCCCGCCGCTGGCCATGCCGTTGCCCGCGATCACGATGGCGCCGCTTTCGATGCGATTGATCGCCATCGACTCCTCGGTGGATTCGGTGACGTGCAGGTTGGGCAGGCGGAACGGATTGGGCGTGCCGCGCCAGACATCCTGCGCGTCGGCATCGAACAGGTCGTGGTGGTGGTCGTACACCTTCACCACCTTCCCGGCCATCGGACTGTCGAGGAAGATGCGCCAGCGCGACATCCGCCACTCGTCCCAATGCCGCGCAAACCAGTAGAGCAGCTCCTGCGTGCGCCCGACCGCGAACGCGGGGACGAGCACGTTGCCCTTGTCGCGCCATGCATCGTCGAGGATGCCGCCCAGCTCGCGGATGGTCTCGGCGCGATCGCGATGGTTGCGATCGCCATAGGTTGACTCCATCAGCAGCAAGTCCGCGCGTTCGACGGATTCCGGATCGCGGAGGATCGGCGTGCCCTTCGGCCCCAGGTCACCGGAGAACACCAGCTTCCGTCCGTCCGCGAACAGCTCGACGATGCACGAGCCGAGGATGTGGCCGGCATCGCGGAAATGGATCTCCACGCCGGGCACGATTTCGGTACGCGCGTGGTAGGGCAGGACCCGTACCTGCCTGAGCGCGGCCTGCACGTCCTCGCGGGTGTAGAGCGGCGCCATTTCCGGCTCATGCGGACGACGCTTGCGGTTGAAGCGCTCGGCCTCGGATTCCTGCAGCGAGGCGGAGTCGAGCAGCATGATCGGCAACAGCTCGGCAGTCGCCTCCTGCGTCCAGATCGGGCCGCGGAAGCCGCGCGCGACCAGCAGCGGCACCCGGCCGACGTGGTCGATGTGGGCGTGCGAAAGCACGAGGGCGTCCAGCGCCGGGGGATCGCAGGGGAAATCGGCCTGGTTCAGCGCCTCGGCCTCGGCCGTGCCCTGGATCATCCCGCAGTCCAGCATCACCCGCCTGCCAGCGGCTTCGACTAGGTGCATCGAGCCTGTGACCATGCCGGCCGCGCCGTGGAATTGCACTTGCATGCGTCCACTCCTTCGGTAATCCGCGTATAGAGCCGGCGTGCAGGTTATCGCAGCGATGCGTGAAGCCGGCGATGCGCCTCAGCTGCTGGCGTGCGGCGGCTCTGCCGTCAGCCCCAGCGCCTCGCGCAGGGCATCGCGATAACTGCGGCCCGAGACCAAGCGCAACCCGCCGTGCAGATTCACCCGATAGCGGCCGGATGCCAGCAGCTCGACCTCGCGAATGGCGTCGATGCGCACGATGGCCGAGCGGTGGATACGCAGGAATCGCTGCGGGTCGAGCCGCGCGTGGAAGCCGCTGATGGTCTCGCGCAGGACGAAGCTGCGCACGCCGACCTTGAGCTCGACGTAATTGGCCTGCGCCAGCGCGCAATCCAGCTCATCGATTTCCACCATCTGCATGCGCCGGCCGATCGGCAGCGCCAGCCGCCGGGGCGGCGCGGCCGGCAGCGCCACCGGGACGTCGTTCGCCAACGCGCGCCGCACCCGCTCCAGCGCCTGCTGCAGGCGTTCGGCCGAGATCGGCTTGAGCAGGTAGTCCACCGCCTGCACGTCGAACGCGCGCACCGCGTGTTCCGCGTAGGCGGTGACGAACACCACCGCCCGCGGCTTCGCCACCACGTGCTCCAGCGCCTGGAAGCCATCAGCGCCGGGCATCTGGATGTCGAGGAACAGCACGTCACAGGGACAGTCCGGCAGCATCTGCATCACCTCGATTCCGCTGGCGCATTCGGCCACGACATCGAAGCCGGGCATCGCGCCCAGCAGGCGGCGCAAGCGCAGGCGTGCCAGCGGCTCATCGTCGGCGATCACTACGCGCAGGGCACTCACCGCGCGCCCATCCAGTCGTAGCGGCGCGCCTGCTCCACGCTTTCATCGTACCCGGCGGCGATCGCCCCGCCCACGCGCGGCAGGCGGAGACTGACCATGGTGCCGCCACCGGTGGGTGCGATCGACAGCGATGCCTCCGCGCCGTACAGCGCTTGCAGGCGCGCGCGGGTCGCGGTCAGCCCGATGCCGTGGCCTTCCACCTCGGACAGTCCGTCGGCACCGTCGTCCTCGACCTCCAGCCATAGCGCGCCGCCGACCAAGCCGGCACCGATGCGCACACAACCCGGACGCGTCCGCCGGGCGATGGCGTGCACCACCGCGTTCTCCACCAACGGCTGCAGCAGTAGTGGCGGCACCGCAACGTCCAGGCACTCATCGGCCACTTGCCACTGCACCTGCATGCGCTCGCCCAACCGCACCTTCTCGATCTCCAGGTAGCGGGCCAGCAATTCCAGCTCCTCACGCAAGGGCACGTACTGCCGTCGCGAGGTGTCCAGGCTGCGCCGCAGCAATGCGGACAGACCCACCAGCATGCGGTCAGCGCGCACCGGATCGTGGTGCACCAGTTCGGCGATCGAGTTCAACGCATTGAACAGGAAATGTGGATTGAGCCGGGCAGAAATCGCGTCCAGCCGCGCCTGCGCCAGCTGCGCCTGCAACTCGGCGGCGTGACGCTCCTGAGCATGCATGCGGTCGAAGTACAGCAGTGCATGCGCCAGCCCGATCATGATCCAACTGATCAAGAGGTTGTTCTGGATGCTGGTCGGCATCACGTCCCACCAGAAATCCGGCTGCACGTCATACCAGTGGACCCACGGGTCCAGCGAATAGATGAACAAAGATCGCAGGAACACCACTGCGACCGCCGCCAACATCAGGATGCATACCGAGTGCAGCACAGTGCCACGACGGATGGTGTGGCGCGCGGATAGCCAGAACAGCCCCATTGCCATTGGCACCCAGCCCCACATCCCCACCAGATTGTTGCTCAGCACGCGCGACCACGAAAACGCTTTGCCCATTTCGGCGTACATCCCCGCTTCCTGGTAGGCATACAGCAGTCCGTACGCCGTCCAACCAACGAACTGCGCCAACCACAGCCGCCACCAGCGTGGCGATGGCATTGATGCCCATGTCGGTGTGTCCGCGCGTTCCATGCCATCACGCTACCCGTGCGCATGTCCACCTGCAACGCGCGTGGTGGCGTTTGCCTCCCAAGGCGTGCGTTTCATCCCCGAGCGCTTGCCGGTACCGATGCGCACGACCAGTTTCGGCACGTCGTGATCGGTGCGATCCGACTCACTTGGGGATATCCACATGCATTCGTTTCAGCGCATCCATACCTGCCCCCCCCGCGCACTCGCCCTGGCCCTGGCCATCGGCCTAGGGGTGACCGGATACGCGTCCGCGCAGAGCAATACCGCCGGCGCGATCTACGGGCGTGCCGCCGCAGGCGACACCGTGACGATCGAGAACCCGACCACCGGCTACCGCCGCGAGATCGTCGTGGACGCCGACGGCAGCTTCCGCGTGCCGCAAACGCCCTCCGGCAGCTACACCGTGACCTTGCGCCGCGCCGACGGCGGCACCCGCGTGCGCGAACGTGTCGCGGTGAGCGTGGGCACTGGCACCCAGATCGATTTCTCCGCCGACGATCCCGTCGAGTTGGGTGCCGTGACAGTGCGCGCCGGCGCCATCAATCCGATAGACGTGTCGTCGGTGGAGTCCGCCACCATCCTCGGCGCACAGCAGCTCGCGTCGATCCCGGTCGCGCGCGACGCCACCAGTGTCGCGCTGTTGGCGCCTGGTACGGTGCGCGGCGACGCCACCTTCGGAAACCTCGCCTCGTTCGGCGGTTCTTCGGTGGCGGAGAACGCGTACTACGTTAACGGCTTCAACATCACCAACGCGTTCAACAACCTCGCCTTCGCGCAGATCCCGTTCGACGCGATCGCCGAACAGCAGATCAAGACAGGCGGCTATGGCGCAGAGTTCGGCCGTTCAACCGGCGGCGTGATAAATCTCATCACCAAGCGCGGCACCAACAACTTCAGCGCCGGTGGCGCGCTCTACTGGACCCCATCCGCATTGGCCGGCAAGACGCCGGACATCCGCCTCAACAACGGCGACCTGCTACAGGACAACAGCAAGGATGAGGCAGAACAGGCCAGCATCGCGCTGTGGGCCGGCGGAGCGCTGATCAAGGACCGCTTGTTCGCCTACGGCCTGGTCCAGTTCGCCCGCAACCAGACGGATGCATGGGGCGACGTCAATGCCGGCATCAATACACTCACGCGTACGCGTTCGCCCACTTGGCTGCTGAAACTGGACTGGAACATCACACAGGATCACCTGCTGGAACTGACCAGCTTCTCCGACACCGCGCGCAGTAACCAGACTGTGTACCTCAACCACGAGGGCGTGCTCGACCGCACCGGCGTGCTCGGCACGGTCTACACCAATCAGGGCGGCATCGGTCATGCACTGAAGTACACCGGCTACCTCAGCGACACGTTCACCCTATCCACTCTGCTCGGCCGCGGTGAGTTCAACCGCGGCATCTACGGCATCGCCGCCAACGGCATGCGCCAGGAATGGTCGGGCGACCTCCATGCGCCAGACCGCGGATGCCCGGTGATCGTGGACTCGCGCAACTCCACCCTGCTCGGCACCACACCGGCGATCCACGGTTGCGATTTCATCGGCGGCATCTTGGGCCGGCCCGACGCCGGCGACACCCGCGAGCAGTTCCGCGTCGATGCCGAATGGCAGCTCGGTAACCACCAGCTGCGCTTCGGCTACGATGCCGACCGCTTCACCTCAGTCGCCGGCGGCGCGCTAGAAGGCGGCCAGATCTGGACATATGCCACCAACGATCCCGATGGTATTCCGCTCAATGGCGACGACACGGATTTCGTGATCAACGTGATGTTCAAGAATGGCGCCACAGTGGATGTGAACCAGCGCGCGTTCTACATCGAGGACAGCTGGCAGGTCACATCTAGCCTCATCGCCTACGCCGGTCTGCGCTGGGACAGCTTTGAAAACAAGAATGGCAACGGCCAAGCCTACATCTCGATCGACAACCAATTCGGGCCGCGCCTGGGCTTCGCCTGGGACATCGACGGCGATTCCACGCTGAAACTGTTCGGCAACGCCGGTCGTTTTGCGCTGCCGCTGACCGGAACCGTCGCCATTCGCGGCGCCAGCGCCTCGATCTTCAGTCGGCAATTTTTCTTCTACGGCGGCGTCGATCCGGCCACCGGCGCGCCGGTCAACCTCACCCCGTTCACCCCGGTGAATTATCTCAACAACGAATTCGGCGCGAACAAGGACCCGCGCACGATCGCCTCCGAAAATCTACGCCCGATGTACCAGGACGAATACATCCTGGGTCTGCAGAAGCGCATGAATGAGCACTGGTCACTGGGCCTGCGCACGGTATACCGCGACCTCCGCCGTGCCATCGATGACAACTGCGACCAACGCGCGATCTATGACTGGGCGCTGGCCAACGGCTTCGTCGATCCCGATGGCGATCCGTTCGAGGCGCCGGAAGACAGCACGCTGCCGAAGGAGATCGCCTTCATCAACCCTGGCTTCACCTTCTGCCACCTGTACAACCCAGGCAGCGAAGGGGTGTTCAACATTGACATCGACGGCAACGGTACGCTGGAGAAAGTGACCATCGATGCCGCCACCTTGGGCCCCAGGGCCAGGCGCACCTATACCGCCGCCGAGTTCTTCTTCGAGGGCCACTGGGACAAATTGTTCCTGCAGGGCTCGTACACCTGGGCACGCAGCACCGGCAACACCGAGGGTGGCGTGAAGTCGGACATCGGCCAGGCCGATACCGGCACCACCCAGGACTTCGACTACCGCGAGCTGATGCTGGGCGCGAATGGCCCGCTGCCGAACGATCGCAAGCACACGCTGAAGGTGTTCGGCAATTACGAAATCAACGATCGATGGTCGATCGGCGGCAATTTGTTGGTGCAGTCAGGCAGGCCGATCAATTGCTTCGGCGTGTATGGCAGCGACCCGTTGGGATACGGCGCGTCGTACTTCTCCTGCAGCAATACGGCCGGCACCGATATCGACGGTGACGGCGTACTCGACAACGGCACCACTATCGTGACGCGCGGCAGTGCCGGACGCACGCCATGGCAACGCCAGCTCGACCTCAGCGTGGCGTGGAAGCCCGCGTTTGCGGACAGGCATCTGACCCTGAAGCTGGACGTGTTCAACGTGTTCGACGCGCGTACGGTCACTCGTGTGGTGGAGACCGCCGAAACGAACGGGGGCAGTTCGCTGTTCGGGACCGTGTACAAGACCCCGACCGGCTTCCAGGCCCCGCGCGCGTTACGCGTGATGCTGCAATACGTCTTCTAATAATCAATAGGCTTCTAACAATGATGAACGCCAATACCCCCCCCCTCGCGCCGCGCGGCCGGATGGACCCGGCCCGTGGCGCGCTTTTTCCGCCGCGCTGGCTGCGCGGCTACCCCTGGTGGCCGCTCGACGATGCCCTGCGCCTGCTGCGCATCGTCACCGCACTGCTGTTCATGGCGCACGCGTCGATGCGCTTCGTTTACGGCAGCATCCCGCAATTCGCATGGGCGATGGAGCACCTGTACGGCTTCCCGCACGGCGAACGCTGGGTGCTGGCGATCACCTTCTACGAACTGGGTGCCGGCACGCTGCTGCTGTTGAACAAGGGCGTGCGCTGGGCCGCGAGCGGCCTGGCGGTGATCGCGGCAGTCGGGATCTACCTCATCCACCGCCACTTCGGCTGGTTCGTCGGCGAGCACGGCATCGGCGGCAGCGAATACAGCGTGGCCCTGCTGGCGATGCTACTGGTGGTCGCCGCCAACGATGCCGCGCGCAAGTCGCACCCACGCCCCGATGCCAACGCCAACGAGGACTCTCCGCCATGAACGACATGCGCGCCGCGACCAACACCGATTGCGCCCTGCTCGGCTTCAGGCTGCTGGCCACGCTGCTGATCGGCATCCACGGCTGGTGGCGTTCATCGGCATCTATGCGATGGGCATCGCGCTGGTGCATGCGCCGGAGAGCTGATTCGTGGTCGGCGCCGGCCGCAACTGTATGAAGTACAGCGTGTTGCTGATCGGCAGCTTGGCGCTGGTCGCGCTGCGCATCCGCACGCCGCTGCGGCACGCGCTCCGGGGCCGATGACGCCGCCGCGCAGCGCGGCCAAGACTTCCGGCAGGTGACGCTGGCGGGCACTTCGGGCAAGGTGCGTGGTTTCGTCCCGTGCCTATCTGAGGGAAGTTCCCATGCGCCTGTTGTCGTTGGCCTGCGCGATCATGCTCGGCCTGATCCCCGTCGTCGTCGCAGCGGCCCCGGCCGCACCCGCGGCCCAGGTGGCCGGCAGCGAGGCCATCGTCAGCAAGACGCTGGCGAACGGCCTGAAGATTGTGGTCTGGCCCGATCACGACATTCCCAACGCCAATTACTACACCTTCTACAAGGCCGGCAGCCGCAACGAATACCCGGGCATCACCGGCCTTGCGCATTTCTTCGAGCACATGATGTTCAACGGCACGACCACGCGCGCGCAGGGCGAGTTCGACCGCACCATGGAGGCCGCCGGCGGCAGCAACAATGCCAGCACCAGCAACGACCTGACCCTCTACACCGACTGGTTCCCGTCCAGCGCGCTGGAAACCATCTTCGAACTGGAAGGCGATCGCATGGCCAACCTCTCGTTCGACCCGAAGGTGGTGGAAAGCGAGCGCGGCGTGGTCTACAGCGAGCGCCGCTCCAGCGTGGACAACGACAACTTCGGCACGCTGATGGAGCAAATGCAGGCCACCGCGTGGACAGCGCATCCCTACCAGTTCCCGACCATCGGCTGGCCCAGCGACATCGAGCACTGGACCGCGGCCGACCTGAAGAAGTTCTTCAAGACCTACTACGCGCCGAACAACGCGGTGCTGGTGGTGGTGGGCGACGTCGAGCCCGCACAGGTGTTCGCACTGGCCGACAAGTACCTGGCACCGCTGCCGAAGCAGCCGGCGCCGACCCCGATCACCACCATCGAGCCGGAACAGCAGGGCGAGCGCCGACTGGTAGTGGAACGCGCGGACGCACAGTCGCCGATAGTCGCCTACGCCTTCCATAGCGGGATCGGCGCGGGCAGCAAGGACTTCCCGACGCTCGAGCTGCTGACCACGATCCTGTCGCAGGGCGAGTCCTCGCGCCTCAACCAGCGGCTCGTCGAACAGGAACAGGCCGCGGTGCAAGCCGGCGCGTTCACCGAAGCCGGCTTCGACCCGGGCCTGCTGTGGGTGTACGCGATGCTGCCGCCGGGCGGCGACATGGCGAAGGTCGAAGCGCTGCTGGACGACGAGCTGGCGAAGGTCGCGCGCGACGGCATCACCGCCGCCGAGCTCGAGAAGGCGCTCAACCTGGAAGCCTCATCGTTCTGGCGCGGCATGGCCACGATCAACGGCAAGGCGCGCGCGCTGGGCACCTACGAGGTATTCAGCGGCGATTACCGCAAGCTGTTCGATGCGCCCGCCGCCTACAAGGCCGTCACCGCGGCCGATGTGCAGGCGCTTGCGAAAAAGATCCTGCGCGTGCAGAACCGCACTACTGGCCTGTTGAAGCCGGTCGTCGCCGGGGAGGTCGCGAAATGAAATTCTTCCGCATCGTTTGCGTGGTGCTGGCCGCGACGTTCACCATCGGCACGGCGAACGCCGGCAACATCAAGCTGCCCGAGTACCAGACCGTCACCCTCGACAACGGTGCCACCCTGCTGCTGATGCCGCGCAAGGACGTACCGCTGGTCGCCGCCAACATTGCCGTGCGCGGCGGCGCACTGGCCGATGCCCCCGACAAGGAAGGCACCGCTGACCTGCTCGGCGAGATGCTCTCGAAGGGGGCCGGCAGCCGCAACGCGTTGCAATTCGCGCAGGCGGTCGATGGCGCCGGCGGCAGCCTCGGGTTCGGCAGCTCGCGCGAGGCGATCACCGCCAACGCGCAGTTCCTGGCCAAGGATGGCGGGCTGATGTTGTCGCTGCTGGCCGATGCGCTGTTGCGGCCGAAGATGGACCCGGCCGAATTCGACAAGCTGCGCAAGCGCGCCATCGACGGCATCGCCAACGCCAAGGATTCCGACCCGCGCCAGCTGATCGGCATCTATTCCGACGGCTGGCTGTTCCGCGGCCATCCGTACGGCCACGCCACCGGCGGCGACGAAACCAGCCTAGCCGCGATCTCGCTGGCCGACCTGCAGGCGTTCCTCACCCGGCAAATGGGCGGCGATCGGCTGGTCATCGCCATCGCCGGCGACTTCGACGCCAAGTCGATGGCCGCGCAGGTGCAGCAGGCGTTCGGCGGCTGGGCCAAGGCGAGCGGCGCGTTGCCGAGCGTCGAGGCCAAGCCGCGCGAATCCGGCCGCCGCGTGCTACTGGTGGACAAGCCGGGCGCGACCCAGACCTACTTCGCGCTGGGCAACATCGGCAGCCGGCACGGCGACCCGGCCGAAGCCGCGCAGGACCTGGTGCAGACCGCGTTCGGCGGCCGCTTCACCTCGATGCTCAACACCGAGTTGCGGGTAAAGTCCGGCCTGACCTACGGCGCCGGCTCGCGCATCGAGCGCCCGCGCCAGCCCGGCGCCGCGACCATCAGCAGCTTCACCAAGACCGATTCGACCAAGCAGGCGATCGACATGACCATCGCCACCCTCGAGCGCCTGCACAAGGACGGGCTGGATGCGAAGACGATCGATTCGGCCAAGCACTACGTCGCCGGCCAGTTCGCGCCCGACCTGGAAACCGCGCCGCAGCTGGCCGCGAAACTGGTGGAGATGGCGCTGTACGGCGATTCGCGCGACGCGGTCGACGGCTACCTGGACCGCATCGCCGCCGCCACCCCCGCGCAGGTCGCCGAGGCGCGCACGGTGTTCCCGGATACCCAGGACCTGGTGATCGTGGCCATCGGTGATGCCTCGAAGATCCGCGACACGATGAAGGCATACGGGCCTCTGACCGAGATGAAGCTGACCGATCCGCGCTTCACACCCTGAGCCGGCCGGCAGCTCCAGACGGCCCGGCATGACTTCCGACACCCATCCCCGCCGCCGGAGCGGCGTAGAGTGCCGGGGGTTGAGCGCCCGCGCCGCGGGCCGACCCCGTGGAAACGCAATGCGAACCAGCACCCTCCCCCGCCTGGCCTTGGCCCTGGCCGTCGCCACCGCCCTCACCGCCTGCCCGCAGAAGCAGGAGTCCGCATCGGCTGCCGCCCCGGCGAGCAAGCCGGCCGAAGCCGGCTACACGCTGGACGAGTCCAAGCTGCCGCCGATGAACAGCTTCAAGGCCGCCGACATCGATGCCAACGGCAACGCCTGCACCGACTTCGGCGCCTACATCAACAAGAACTGGCTGACCGCCAACCCGATCCCGGGCGACCGCACCAGCTGGGGCGCGTTCGAGATGCTCGACGAGCGCTCCAACGCCGTGCAGCACCAGCTGGCCGAACAGGCCGCCGGGATGAAGAACGCGACCGGCATCGACAAGATCATCGGCGACATGTACGCGACCGGCATGGACCAGGCCAAGGTCGACGCGCAGGGCATCAAGCCGATTGAATCGCGGCTGGCTGAAATCGACAAGCTGTCCGATACCGCCTCGATCGCCGAATACCTGCGCCAGTCCTATGCGAAGGGCGAAGGCATGCTGTTCGGCTTCGGCGCTGAAGCCGACTTCAAGAATTCCAGCATGAACATCGCCTACGCCTCGCAGGGCGGGCTGGGCCTGCCGGACAAGGGCTACTACTTCGACGCGGACAAGAAGCCGAAGCTCGAGGCCTACCAGCGGCATGTCGCCAAGGTGCTGGAACTGTCCGGCATCCCCGCCGCCGATGCCGCCAGGCAGGCCGCCGATGTCGTCGCCTTCGAGACCCGCCTGGCGAAGGCTTCGAAGTCCAGCGAGGAACTCTCGCGCGACGTCTCGCTTTACTACAACCCGGTTGGCCTGGAGGCGGCGGACAAGCTCTCGCCGAACTTCCCGTGGTCGAAGTTCTTCGAATCCCAGGGCCTGCAGCAGCCGGCGATGTTCTCGCTGGCGATGCCGGCCTTCCACGGCGAGGTCAGCAAGATGCTGGCCGATGTGCCCGCCAACCAGTGGAAGAGCTACCTGCGCTTCCACCTTGTCGACAAGTCCTCGCCCTACCTGTCCGACGCCTTCGTGCAGGAGAACTTCAACTTCTACGGCCAGGCGATGCGCGGCCAGAAGGAGATCAAGGACCGCTGGAAGCGCGTGCTCGGCACCATCGAGAACGAGGCCGGCGAGGCCTTCGGCCAGATCTACGTCAAGGTCGCCTTCCCCGCCGAATCCAAGGCGCGGATGGAAACGCTGGTGAAGAACCTGCAGGAGGCATTCAAGGCACGCATCCAGAACCTGGCGTGGATGTCCGACGACACCAAGAAGAAGGCCCTCGAGAAGATGGCCGCGTTCACGCCCAAGATCGGCTACCCCGACAAGTGGCGCGACTGGTCGGGCCTTGAGACCAGCCGGGACAGCTACATCGGCAACGTGCTGGCCGCCAATGAGTTCAACTACAAGTGGAACCTGTCGAAGATCGGCAAGCCGGTGGACCGCACCGAGTGGGGCATGAGCCCGCAGACGATCAACGCCTATTACAACCCGCTGATGAACGAGATCGTGTTCCCGGCGGCGATCCTGCAGCCTCCGTTCTTCGACGCCAAGGCCGACGACGCGTTGAACTACGGCGGCATCGGCGCGGTCATCGGGCACGAGATGACCCACGGTTTCGACGATCAGGGCAGCCGCTTCGGCCCCGACGGCAACTTCGAGAACTGGTGGAGCGAGGCCGACGCCAAGGGCTTCAAGGCGCTGACCAACAAGCTGGTGCAGCAGTTCGACGGTTACGAGGCGATGCCCGGCAAGCACGTCAACGGCAAGCTGACGCTGGGCGAGAACATCGCCGACCTCGGC
>DAIRVA010000024.1:0-30452 GCA_036803045.1 Lysobacter sp.
GCCGCGATGGCGGCCGACCGCGTCGATCTCGTCGATGAAGATGATGCACGGCGCCTGCTTCTTGGCCTGCTCGAACATGTCGCGCACGCGGCTGGCACCGACGCCGACGAACATCTCGACGAAGTCCGAGCCGGAGATCGAGAAGAACGGCACCTTGGCCTCGCCGGCGATGGCCTTGGCCAACAGCGTCTTGCCGGTGCCGGGCGGACCGACCATCAGCACGCCGCGCGGGATGCGCCCGCCCAGCTTCTGGAACCTGGAGGGGTCGCGCAGGAACTCGACCAGTTCGGCCACTTCTTCCTTCGCTTCATCCGCACCCGCGACATCGGCGAAAGTGACCTTGGTCTGGTCCTCGTTCAGCAGCTTCGCGCGCGATTTGCCGAAGGACATCGCACCCTTGCTGCCGCCCTGCTGCATCTGCCGCATCATGTAGATCCAGATGCCGATGAACAGCGCCATCGGCAGCAGGTTGATCAGCAGGCTGAGCAGGATGCCCCGCCCGGACGAGGCCGGCTCCTGGCTGATCTCGACCTTGTGGTTGATCAGGTCGTCCATCAGGCGATCGTCGCGCGGGGCGGTAGTGGTGCCCCGGGTGTCGTCCTTGCGGACGAAATCGATGGTGCGTCCGTCGTCGGCGATGTCGACCTTGCGGATGCGGTCGTTGCGCACGGCATCGACGAATTCCGAGTACAGCACGCTATTGCCGTCGCCGCCGTTGGCGGTGCGTGGACTGAAACCCTGGAACACCATCATCAGCACGATGGCGACCGTCACCCACAGCAGCATGTTCTTCATCAGGTCCTTCATCGGATCTCCGGGGCAGCGCGGGCGGTCATTTCATTTGCGCCAGCTTGCCCTGGGCCAGCGCATACACTTCATTGGAGCGCCTGCGCGAGGCGGCCGGCTTGCGGATGGCCACCTTGGCGTAGCGCCGGCGCAGGTCGCGCACGTAATCGTCGAAACCCACGCCCTGGAACAGCTTGATCAGGAAATCGCCCCCGGGCCGGAGATGGTCGTCGGCGAACGCCATGGCCAATTCCGACAGGTGCATGGCGCGGGCCTGATCGACCGCATCCACACCGCTCATATTGGGGGCCATGTCGGACAACACAAGGTCGACGCGGTCGGCGCCCAGCATGGCCTCCAATTGCGATAAGACCTCACCCTGCCTGAAATCCCCATGAAGGAACTCGACCCCGGCCAGCGCGGGCATGTCGAGGATGTCCGAGGCGATGACACGCCCGTCGCCGCCCATCGCCTGCCGCACCCATTGCGACCAACCGCCCGGCGCCGCGCCCAGGTCCACCACCACCATGCCCGGTTTCAGCAGGCGGTCGCGCGCGACCAGCTCCTCCAGCTTGTAGGCGGCACGCGAACGCATCCCTTCCGCCTGCGCCTTCTTGACGTAGGGATCGGAGAAGTGCTCCTTCAGCCAGCGATGGCTGCTTTTGCTGCGTTGGGCCATGCCTGCGCGTCGGGTATGCCAGCCCTGCATGATACCCTGCAAGCCTCGATAAACCCGACCCGCCGCCCGCATGACGACCGTCCTCACCCCTGCCCAGATCCGTTTCCTGCGCGGGCAGGCCCATGAGCTGAAAGCACTGATGCAGATCGGCGGCAAGGGCGTCAGCGACGGCGTGATCGCCGAGCTGAACCAGTTGCTGGAAGACCACGAGCTGGTGAAGGTGAAGGTGGGCGCGGCCGATCGCGCGTCGCGCGACGCCATGATCGACTTGCTCTCCGAGCGCAGTGATGCAGCGCTGGTCCAACGCATCGGTCACACCGCCGTGCTCTATCGGCCCTCGCAGGACAAGCGCCACATCGTGCTGCCACGCGCCTGAGACCGCCATGCACCTGGTCCAGGCGCCGCCGGATTTCGAATTTTTCCTGCGCGGTGCGGATGGCGCATCGGCCCTGGTGAACGAGCGCCGGCTGTCGAAGAGCTTCATCATCGCCCCGAACCAGCTGATCGAAAATTGGCAGGTCGGTGCGGTGGATCAGCTCGATGCCGCTTCGATAAACGCCTTGCTGGAACTTGAGCCCGAAGTCGTGATCCTCGGCACTGGCGCCTCGCAGGCCTTCCCGCCTGCGGAGGTGATGGCAGCCTGCCTGCAACGCGGCATCGGGATCGAATGCATGACCAATGCCGCCGCCGCCCGCACCTTCAACGTGCTGGCGGACGAAGGCCGGCGCGTGGCCGCGGGGTTCCTGCTCGCGACTTAACGCCACAAGCTATCGGGCGGCGGCTAGGCCAAGCTATGGCAGGGCTTTCGCGATGACGAAATCGCCGGCGCGTTCGCCTGGTGCGAGTTTCCAACCGCGAGCCAACTCCAGCGTCCAGCCGTCACCCCGCAGCGGCATTGAATTTTGCCCCGCTACCGGCGCTGTGACCACGGCTGCGCTCCAGTCCTTCTTCAGCAGGGCGCCACCATCGACTTGCAGCACGCCCCAGTCATCGGCAATCCGCAACGCCGGGTACACGGTGCCTGCCTCATCCAGCGCTTGCAGTGTTCGTGGATCGAACTGAATTTTCATGTTCTTGAATTCCAGCGTCAGCACAGGACCTTCCACGAATCTCCTGCGGTTGTACGTCCGCAGCTGCTGGCGCGCCTGGTCGCGCACAACCTCCGAGTTGCGCAGCCTCTGGTCACCGTCGTAGCGCCTGGCCGCTTCTTTCACGCGATTGTCAGCGTCCTTGCCGTCGTAACCGATCGCCGACGCCAGCAGGGTCGACAAGGCGACATCCGGGCCCAAGCGACCGCGCCACCCTGGCGAATACCGATCAAGCAGCAGGCCGTAGGCCGGGCCGGTCGCATAAGCGAACGAGCGCACGAAACTGGCATCCGTCACATGCGCCCTGAGATCCTGTATTGCCAAAGCCCTCTTTTCTGCGTCATTCGTACCCGCGACAGCGACTCCCGTGTATTCGGCTAACCCCTCATTCAATTCAAGCGCGGTTTCATTTCGCTTCGCATCGTCAAAGGTGGTCTGCCGCACGACACGGAGCGCGAGCGCGTCGAAAACCGCCTGGCGCCGCGAATTGTCGTCCTCCGCCTGCAGGGCGCGCGCCAAGGCGCGCCATTCCATTTGCAGCCAATAGCGGCCGTCCAGCGTATCGAGGTGGGCATTGTCATTCCCCTTGGGAAATCCCACCGGGAGCCGCGGCTGCAGGCTGTGGAACAGCTCATGGGAAATCAGCACCGCGCGCATGCCGGGATCGGCCGGCAACGGCCAAAGCATCTGCGTCCACCGCGTCCCCGACCACTCGATCGCAGTATTCGCCGCATTCTGGTCATTGGGAAGCGTGCCGACAAACACGCCATCACGCGCCTCAAGCATGCCATTCACGTCACGGGTGCTTGCGACGATCGCGCGATCCTTCGGGTTCACCAGCAAGATCGGCGCACACAGGGACGCGCCCCACAAGCGGCCGCCGTCGCGCGTGCAGAGCGCATGCGCGGCATCGAACACTGCGCGCGCACCCTCCAATGGAATCTGCTCTGCGGCTTGCGCCGGCCATGCGAACCCCACCAGCATCAGCAGAATTATCCTGCCCATCGCCCCCACCTCGGCAACCTCGTCAACGAAGTGACCGCAAGTATGCGCCGAAGTTCAGGGCTTCGGCAGATAAAGCAGCGGGTCCACCGGTTTGCCGTTGAGGCGGATCTCGAAATGCAGCATGTTGCGTGCAGCGCCGGTGCTGCCGAGCTCGCCGATCGGCTGCCCGGCCTTCACCACCGCGCCTTCGGCGACCAGCCGCTTCCGATTGTGGCCGTAGGCCGACAGCCACTGGTCGTTGTGCTTGACGATGATCAGCTCGCCGTAACCCACCAACCCGGAGCCGGAATAGACCACCGTGCCGTCGGCGGCGGCACGCACGCTCTCGCCGCCATCGCCGGCGATATCGATGCCTTGGCGGGTCGGGTCGCCGGACAGGTAGGTGGCCAGCAGGTTGCCCTTGGCCGGCCATTGCCATGCCAATGTCGAAACCGGCGCGATCACCGGTGCCGGCGGCGCGGCGGGACGGCTGGGCGCGGTCTTCACCGGCGTCTTCGCTGGGGGGATCGTCGCCACGCTGCCGCCGGGATACAGCCTCAGTCGCTGCCCCGGGCGGATGATGTACGGCGGCGGGATGTTGTTCCACAGCGCCAGGTCGAGCGCCGTGATCCCGTTGTTGGTGGCGATGCGATAGACGTTGTCGCCCTTGCGGACGATCACGGTCGCGCCGTACTTCGGCTGCGAGACCTTGACCGGGCCGCCGGAACGCGGGGCCACGACGGCCGGGACCGGCTCACCGGTCCGCACCACGCTGCTGCTGCAGCCAGCCAATCCGGCGACGACCACCAGCGATGCCACGACACGGATGCGGGATTTGCGATTCATTCGCTCAAGCCTTCCAGACAAGATAACCAACCAGTGCGGCGAGGATCGCCAATGCCGCCCAGCCCACCGGCTCGATGTAGCGGTGCAGCGCGCGCTCGGCGCGCTCGCCGCCGAGGCGGATGGCCAGCGCGATCAGGAACACGCGCTTGCCGCGACCGACGAACATGCTGGCAAGGAACGGTAGCATCGGCACGCCGACGATACCCGACGCCCAAGTGAACACCTTCATCGGGATGGGCGAGAAACCGGCCAGCACCAGGAACCAGAACACCGACCACGGAGAGGTCGCGGACTTCTCCTGCACCACCGCGATGCCCTGCTCGATCTTGTCCAGCATGTGCAGCGAGGACAGCAGCGGTTTCAGCGCCTCGAAGGCGAAGTGGCCGAGGTAATAGCCGATCACCGCACCCACCATCGATGCCGCCAGGCTGATGCCGGCGAACCAGAACCCGCGCCTGGGCTGCGCCAGGCACATCGGCGCCAGCATCACCTCCGGCGGGATCGGGAAGAAGATCGCCTCGATGAAGCTCAGGAACGCCAGCAACCAGGTCGCGTTGCGATGCTTCGCCCAGCGCAGGGTGCGCTCGTAGATCGGCCCGAAGATCTTCATCAGTTCCCGTCCTTGTCAGCCGTCCACGATCCCGGCCAGCAGCGGCACGAAGCTCACCGGCGCCAGATTCAGTTGTTCGATGTCGCCATCCGCGCTCTTGCGCAAGCGCAGCAGCTGCCCCGCCACCGGCGCCACCAGCGTGCCGCCGGGCGAGAGCTGCTCGACCAGCGCCGGCTCCAGCGCCGCCGCGCCGGCCGTGACGACGATAGCGTCGAACGGCGCGTGTTCCGCCCAACCGACGCGGCCATCGTCGTGGCGGCTGCGGATTTCGAGATCCAGCTTGCGGAAGCGCTTGCGCGCGCCGCGCAGGAGATCACCGATGCGCTCCACGGTGTAAACCTGCATCCCCAACGCCGCCAGCATCGCCGCCTGGTAGCCGGAGCCGGTGCCGATCTCCAGCACGGTCTTCGGCTGCGTTTCCAGCACCGCTTCGGTCATCTTGGCGACGACCCACGGCTGCGAAATGGTCTGGCCGTGGCCGATCGGCAATGCGGTGTCTTCGTACGCACGCGCTGCAAGGGCTTCATCGACGAAGAGGTGACGCGGCAGCGTGCGCACGGCGGCGAGCACGCGCTCGTCCTGCACGCCCTGCTCGCGCAGGCGCTCGATCAGGCGGTCGCGCACGCGCTGGCCGGTCATGCCGACGCCCAGCGATTCGGGTTGCAGGCGCATCCGCGAGACCATCACGAAGCAAAGCCCTGCACCCAGCTCGCCACCTGCTCCAGCGCCTGGTAGCGGGTCAGGTCCACCTTGATCGGCGTCACCGAGATCGCGCCACGACGGATCGCGTCGAAATCCGTGCCGGGACCGGCGTCCTGCTCGGGACCGGCGGGACCGATCCAGTAGAACGCGCGGCCGCGCGGATCCGGCGCGGCGATGCAGCTCTCGGCGCGGTGCCGGTTGCCCAGCCGCGTCGCCTCGAAACCGCTCACCTCGTCCCAGTCCAGGTCCGGCACGTTGACGTTGAGGATGGTGTCGGCCGGCAGCGGATCGCTGGCGAGCCGGTCGACGATCTGCACCGCCGCGCGCGCCGCGGTCTCGAAATGCTGCGGGTCGTGGTCGCGGGTGACCAGCGAGACGGCGACTGCGGGCAGGCCGAGGAAGCGCCCTTCCATCGCCGCCGAAACGGTGCCGGAATAGATCACGTCGTCGCCGAGGTTCGCCGCGTTGTTGATGCCGGAGACGACCATGTCGGGCTCTTCGCGCGCGTCGTCGAACATGCCGGTCAGGGCCAGATGCACGCAGTCGGTCGGCGTGCCGTGCACGCGCCAGGTATCGCCATCCACCTGCACCACGCGGATCGGCATGTCGAGGGTGAGCGAATTGCTGGCGCCGCTGCGGTCGCGATCCGGCGCGACCACCGTCACCTCGTGTCCAGCCTCGCGCAGCTGGCGGGCCAGGATGCGGATGCCCGGGGCGTCCACGCCATCGTCGTTGCTCACCAGAATGCGCATGCGGTTCCTCGTTGCAAGGCGGCCATGATACCGGAGCGACTTCCCGGCTAAAGTCCACGCATGACCCGCCAACCGCCGGCCCCACCCGCTGATGACGATGATGCCGCTCTGTTCCGCTCGGCGGTCGGCCCGATCCGTGGCATCGGCGAGCAGTCCGAGCCGCCCGCAAAGCCCCGCCCCAGGCCCCGCGCCGCAATGGGCGAGCGCGACGAAGCCGAAGCCCGCAGCGAATTCCGGCTGGCGCTGAATGAGCAGTTGCTCGGCGCCGGCGATGCGCTGAGCTATCGGCGCGACGAGGTGCCTGCACGGGTCCTCAAGCGTCTTGCGCGGGGCGAATACGCGTCCGGCGACGAGCTGGACCTGCACGGCATCGACGCCAAGACGGCGGAAAACTGGCTGCGCGAATTCCTGCGCCACGCGCTGCACGAGGATATTGCCTGCGTGCGCATCATCCACGGCAAGGGGCGCTATTCGGCCGAAGGCGTGCCGGTGCTCAAGAATCTCGTCGATCGCATGCTGCGACAACGCGCCGACGTACTGGCCTTCCACTCCGCGCCCGCCGCGCAGGGCGGGACCGGCGCTGTGTTGGTGCTGCTCAGGACGAAGCGCTGAACCCCGGCCGCCACCAGGTGTAATAGCCCCGGTTGCGCAGGCGCGTGCCCTTGGGGCTGCCGCGCAGGATCAGCCATGCGCCCATCAGGTCGCCACAGGCGAACATGCCGTTGAGTACCGACAATCCCGCCATCCATGGCACGAACCGGCCGATGGCCAGGCACACCAGCCAAGGCAGCACCGTCAGCACCACGAACGGCCCGAGCAGGATCACCACGTAGCGCGCCCGCGACATCTCGCCGAAGTACATCGCATACAGCATGCCGTGCTTGCTGCTGCCTCCGACGAGGCTTTGATCGCTGCGCCCCATGCCCGGATGCAGCAACAAATGGATGCCTTCGTGCGCCACCACCAGGGGCAGGAGCAGGACGATGGCGGCGCCCCCGGCGATGGCAATGTCGCGCATGCCATCGCGCCCCGGCAGCATCGCCCAGGCCAGCACCAGCAACGGCAGACTGATCGCCAGGAAGATGACGGCATGCTGCTGCAATTCTTCCGCCGGGGGCTCCGGCAATTTCATCCAGCCGCCCTCGCTTTCCGGCTCGAAATCAGGGTTGTCCGGGAGGCCGTTCCGGCGATGCCATTTCATGGGCGCTGCGGGTCCTCGATGTCGCCCAGTTCGCGCAGCACGGTGGTGGCATAACTACCGGCAGGCAATTGGAATGAAATGGACAATCCATCGCCCTCCTGCCATTCCCATTGCAGTTCGCGCACCGGCAGCCGCAGGCTGCGGCGCTCCTGCTTGAGACCCGCCGCTTCCAGCCCTTCGCACAACGGCGCATGGGTTTCGGCGGTGCCGGCTTCGAGCGACTGCACCTCATCCAAGGTGCGCAGCGCACCACGCCCCCACATCGGCCCGGTCGGGTGGATGTCGAAGCTGGCGAGCCGCGAATCGATGTCGCCGTCGATTTCCACCGGGCCAAACACGCTCTGGCTGCCATCCAGCATGAAGACATCACCGCTGATCGCGCGATCCCAGTCGCCGCGCCCGACCCGCGTCGACAGCAACGCATTGAAGATTTCGGAGCGTGCAGCGGACAGCAGGATCGAGCGCTGCTCGCGCTTGACCCGGCGGCCAGCGAACATCGCCAGCGCCTGCACGACGTTGTCACCGCTGCGCCCGAAGCGCTGCTCGCCGAAATAATTGGGCACGCCCCGCGTTGCGATGGCCTGAAGCCGCGCGTCGATTGCGTCCCTCCCCCCTTCGACATCGCGCAACCGCAAGGTGAAGCGATTGCCGGCCAGCGCGCCGCGCGGCAGCTTGCGCGAATGCCAGTCAGCCGACAGCACCCTCAGATCGTCGGCCTGCAGCGATGCGATGTCGGGCGCGACCTTCTTCGGTATCCACACCGAAAAACGCTGGCGGGTCACCGCATGGCGGTCCTTCAGCCCGGCATAGCCGATCGCCGATTCCGCCACGCCTGCCCACTGCGCGATGCGGCGCGCGGCGAACGCGGTGTTCATGCCGCGCTTCTCCACGGTCAGCAGCAGGTGTTCGCCGCTGCCGCTGGCCTCGAACGCATCGATCTCGTCGACGCGGAAGTCCTCCAGCTCGGCGCGCATCCGCGCCCGGGCAACGGGCGTGCCATGCGCACGCGCAAGATCGGCCATCGACATCGGTCAGTCCGCCAGCAGCAGGCACACGGCCTGCGCCGCGATGCCCTCGCCGCGGCCGGTGAAACCGAGTTTCTCGCTGGTGGTGGCCTTGATGCTGACCGCATCGACATCGATGCCGAGCGCGGCGGCCAGCGTTTCGCGCATCGCGGGCGCATGCGGCCCGACCTTCGGCCGTTCGCACACCACGGTCACGTCGCAATTGCCGACGCGCCAGCCACGTTCCGCCAGCAAGCGATTGCAATGACGCAGGAAATCGAGGCTTGCCGCATCCTTCCAATGCATGTCGCCGGGCGGAAAATGCTGGCCGATGTCGCCCAGTGCCAACGCGCCGAGCATCGCGTCGCATAGCGCATGGATGACGACATCGCCATCGCTATGCGCCTGGACGCCCTGCCCGTGCGGCACGCGCACGCCGCCCAGCATCACGTGGTCACCGGGACCGAAGGCATGCACATCGAAACCTTGCCCGATGCGGAAACGTGGGAATGCAGGCTGATTGTTCATCGGCGTGACACCAGGAATTCGAAGCGCGCCAGGTCGGCGGGCGTGGTGATCTTGAAGTTGTCCTCGCGGCCCTCGACCAGCCGTGCGCGAATACCCGACCGTTCCATCGCCATCGCCTCGTCGGTGATTTCGATACCCTGCGATGCCGCATCGGCCAGGGCTTCGGTCAGCGCGCGGCGCGGAAAGGCCTGGGGGGTGAACGCGCGCCAGAGTCCACTGCGCGGTTCGGTCGCGACGATGTCGCCGGCGGAATCGGCCCGCTTGAGCGTGTCGCGCACCGGCGCGGCGAGAATGGCACCGGCCGGATGCCCCGCCAACGCATCGAACAAGGCATCCAGATCGGCATGCCGGAGGTTGGGACGCGCTGCATCATGCACCAGCACCGCGTCATCGTGCGCCACTACGCCAGGCAGCGCCGCCAGGGCATTCATCACCGATGCCGCGCGGCTCGCACCGCCGGCGCAGGTGAGCACCGGCTTTGCGTGCATCGCGGCCGGCATTGCCGACCAACGCGCATCATCGGGCGCGACCGCGACCATCGCCCCGGCGATGCTCGGGTGCGACAGCAATGCGTCCAGCGTGTGCAGGAGGATGCTGCGTCCGGCGACTTCGACATGTTGCTTGGGAATATCGCCGCCGAAACGCGTGCCGCTACCGGCTGCCGGGATCACGCACCAGCAGGTGATGCTCACTCTTTCCCCGCCTCGTCGGGCACGGTCGCCGGCGCGTCGTCGATCACCCGATAGAAGGTCTCGCCGGGCTTGATCAGCCCGAATTCGTCGCGTGCGCGCTCCTCGATGGCGGCACCGCCGGACGACGGATCCTTGAGGTCGCGCACTTCCGCCGCCAATGCGTCGTTGCGCCGCTGCAACCCGACGTTCGCCTCTTTCTGCTTGTCCACCTGCGCCGACAGCGCATCGACCTGGCGTTCCCCGCCCACGCCGAACCACAGCCGGAACTGCAGCCAGCCCAGCAGGGCCAACAACGCCAGCGCGACCAGCAGCAACGGGCGCGGGCCGCGCATCAGGCGTCAGCGCTTGATCGAGACGAAGGCATCGCGCCCGGCGTACTTCGCCGCGCTGCCGAGCTGCTCCTCGATGCGCAGCAGCTGGTTGTACTTGGCCACGCGGTCGCTGCGGCACAGCGATCCGGTCTTGATTTGCGTCGCGGTGGTGGCGACCGAAATATCGGCGATGGTGGTGTCCTCGGTCTCGCCCGAGCGATGCGAGACGATCGCCGCGTACTTGGCGGCATCGGCCATCGCGATGGCCTCCAGCGTCTCGGACAACGTGCCGATCTGGTTGACCTTGATGAGGATGGCGTTGGCGACGTGCTCGTCGATGCCCTGCTTGAAGATGCGCGGGTTGGTGACGAAGAGGTCGTCGCCGACCAGCTGCACGTGATCGCCGACCTTCGCGGTCAGCAGTTTCCAGCCTTCCCAGTCGTGCTCACCCATGCCGTCTTCGATCGTGATGATCGGGTACTGGCTGCACCAGTCGGCGAGGAAATCGGCGAACTGCTCGCTGGTCAGGCGTTTGCCTTCACCCGTGAGGTTGTACTTGCCGTTGTCGTGGAACTCGCTGGAGGCGACATCCAGGCCCAGCAGCATGTCGTCGCCAGCCTTGTAGCCGGCCTTGCCGATGGCTTCCAAGATGGTGTCGAGCGCTTCGGCATTGCTGCGCAGGTCGGGCGCGAAGCCGCCCTCATCGCCCACCGAGGTCGACAGGCCGCGGCCCTTCAACACCGACTTCAGTGCATGGAACACCTCGGTGCCCGCACGCAACGCCTCCGAGAAACGGTCGAAGCCGACCGGCAGGATCATGAATTCCTGCATGTCCACGTTGTTGTCCGCGTGCGCGCCGCCGTTGATGATGTTCATCATCGGTACCGGCAACACCGGCGCGCGGCCGTTGGCGAGATACTTCCACAACGGCTCCTTGCGCGATGCGGCCGTGGCATGCGCCACCGCCATCGACACGCCCAGCAGCGCGTTCGCGCCGAGACGGCCCTTGTTTTCGGTGCCGTCCAGATCGATCAGGCGCGCATCGACGCCCTTCTGGTCGGCCGCGTCCATGCCCTTGAGCGCATCGGCGATCGTCGTGTTGACGTTCTCGACCGCCTTCTGCACGCCCTTGCCGAGGTAACGGGTCTTGTCGCCATCGCGCAGTTCGACCGCTTCCTTGGTGCCGGTCGATGCGCCCGAGGGCACCGCCGCTCGGCCGAAGCTGCCGTCGGCGAGCGTGACTTCCGCTTCCAGCGTGGGGTTGCCGCGGCTGTCGAGGATTTCGCGGGCGTGGACGTGGCTGATCGTGGTCATGTGCAGTGTTTTAAGTTCAGAGAGTGGATTCGATGAAACCATTGCGCTTGGTGATCGCGTCGATCTCCTTCAGCGTTTCCAGCAGCGCGCGCATCTTGTCGAGCGGCCACGCATTCGGGCCGTCGCTCAGCGCCTTGGCGGGATCGGGATGGGTTTCCATGAAGATGCCGCTGATGCCGACCGCCATCGCCGCGCGCGCGAGCACCGGCACGAATTCGCGCTGGCCGCCGCTGGAGCTGCCCTGCCCGCCCGGCAACTGCACCGAGTGCGTGGCATCGAACACCACCGGGCAGCCAGTGTCGCGCATCACGCTCAAGGAGCGCATGTCCGAAACCAGGTTGTTGTAGCCGAAGCTCGCGCCGCGCTCGCAGACCATGATGTCCGGGTTGCCGGTCGCCTTGGCCTTCTCGACCACGGGCTTCATGTCCCAGGGCGAAAGGAACTGGCCCTTCTTGATGTTGACCGGCTTGCCGGCGCTGCAGACCTTGGTGATGAAATCGGTCTGGCGCACGAGGAAGGCCGGCGTCTGCAACACATCGACGACCGAAGCGACCTCGTCCATCGGCGTGTATTCGTGCACGTCGGTGAGCAGCGGCACGCCGAGCTGGCGCTTCACCTCGGCCAGCACCTTCAACCCTTCTTCCATACCGGGGCCGCGGAAGCTGTTGATCGAAGTGCGGTTGGCCTTGTCGAAGCTGGATTTGAAGATGAAGGGGATGCCGAGCTCGGCCGTGATCTCCTTCAGCTTGCCGGCGGTCTCGATCTGCAATTCCATCGACTCGACCACGCACGGGCCGGCGATCAGGAAGAACGGCCTGTCCAGCCCGATCTCGAAATCGAGGAGCTTCATGCCGCCTCCAAAAGCTTGCCGCCCTGCTTCTTCTCGCGCGCCGCGCGGATGAAGCCGATGAACAGCGGATGCCCGCTGCGCGGCGTGGAGAGAAACTCCGGATGCGCCTGGCAGGCCAGGAACCACGGGTGCCCCGGCCACTCGATCATCTCGACCAGGGTGTCGTCGGTCGATTTCGCCGAGAACACCAGCCCGACGTCTTCCAGCGGCGTGCGGTAATGGTTGTTGAATTCGTAGCGGTGGCGATGGCGCTCGCCGACCACGTCGGTGCCGTACATCCGATGCGCCAGCGTGCCGGGGCGGATGCGCTGCTGCTGCAACCCCAGGCGCATGGTGCCGCCGAGATCGCTGTCCTCGCTGCGCCGCTCGACCTCGCCGGTCGAGGTGCGCCACTCGGTGATCAGGCCGATGACCGGATGCGGGGACTGGCGATCGTTCTCGGTGCTGTTGGCACCCGCCAGGCCGGCCAGGTTGCGGGCGGCATCGACCACCGCCGCCTGCATCCCGTAGCAGATCCCGAAATACGGGATCCCCTGCTCGCGCGCATGCTGCGCGGCCTGGACCTTGCCTTCGAACCCGCGATCGCCGAAGCCGCCCGGCACCAGGATGCCGTCGACGCCGGCCAACGCGGTTGCCGCGCCATCACGCTCCACATCCTGCGATTCCAGCCATTTCAGGTTGACGCGGGTGCGCTGGCGGATGCCGCCGTGCTTGAGCGCCTCGGCCACGGACTTGTACGCATCCTTGTGGTCGATGTACTTGCCGACTACCGCGATCGTGACTTCATCGACCGGATTCTGGGTGGCATCGACGACAGCCGCCCACTCGGACAGGTCGGCGTCGGGGGCCGCCTTGCCTTCCAGCCGCAACTGCTCGACCACGATCTGGTCGAGCTGCTGGTCGTGCAGCCAGGCCGGGATCTTGTAGATGTTGTCGAGGTCGATGGCGGTGATGACCGCGCGCTCCGGCACGTTGGTGAACAGCGCGATCTTCCGGCGCTCGCCCTCGGGCAACGGCTGTTCGCTGCGGCAGATCAGCACATCCGGCTGGATGCCGATCGAACGCAGTTCCTTCACCGAATGCTGCGTCGGCTTGGTCTTCAGCTCGCCGGCGGCGGCGATGAACGGGACCAGCGTCAGATGCATGAACATCGCCGACTGCGGGCCGCGCTCGGTGCGGATCTGGCGAATGGCCTCGAGGAACGGCAGCGACTCGATGTCGCCCACCGTGCCGCCGATCTCGACCAGGGCGACGTCGAAGCCGGCCGTGGCCTCGTCGATGCGGCGCTTGATTTCGTCGGTGATGTGCGGGATCACCTGCACGGTGCCGCCCAGATAATCGCCACGGCGCTCCTTGCGGATCACCGAGTCGTAGATCTTGCCCGTGGTGATGGAGTTCTTGCCGGACAAGCGGGTGTTGACGAAGCGCTCGTAGTGGCCGAGGTCGAGATCGGTCTCGGCGCCGTCGTCGGTCACGTAGACCTCACCGTGCTGGAACGGCGACATCGTGCCGGGATCGACGTTGATGTAGGGATCGAGCTTCATCATCGTGACCCGCAGGCCACGGGCTTCGAGGATGGCGGCAAGCGAGGCGGCGGTGATGCCCTTGCCCAGCGAGGACACCACGCCCCCGGTTACGAAGATGAGCGGCGTGGGTGCGGCGGGGGTCGTCATGAGGCGAAGGTCGCGCTGGAAAGCGACATTCTACCGGCAGGGGGCGGCGAACGCGAACGCCTTGCCGGCGCCCGCGATCCGCCACAGGCAGCATCAGGCCGGCTTTTCTTCCTCTTCTTCTTCAGCCCGCGTGCCGTCACGCTTGCGCTCGGCCTGGCGCTGGCGCGCCTTGGCCGCCTCGGCTTCCTGGCGCTTCCGGGTAGCCTCGCGCTGCCGGGCAGCTTCGGCCTGACGCTCGGAAGAGGCGGATTCGGCCACATCCTCTTTCGGCGGCGGTTTTTGCTGGGCCAGGGCGCCGCTTGCGGCGAATGCCGCCATGGCGGCCAGGCCGGCACCCAGTATCCATCGCAGTTTCATCGATTCCCTCGGCTCGCTATCCGGTGCGGAATGTCGGCAGCCTAGACCGCCCCGCCTGAACGATGCCTGCCCGTAAAATGACCCGATGAACACACGCTACAACGCCGCCGACATCGAAGTCCTCTCCGGCCTTGACCCGGTCAAGCGCCGCCCCGGCATGTACACCGACACCAGCCGGCCCAACCACCTGGCCCAGGAAGTCGTCGACAACGCGGTGGACGAGGCGCTGGCCGGCCACGCGAGCCGCGTCGACGTGATCCTGTTCGCCGACGGCAGCTGCGAAGTGGCCGATGACGGCCGCGGCATGCCGGTGGACATCCATCCGGAGGAAGGCATCCCCGGCGTCGAGCTGATCCTCACCCGCCTGCACGCCGGCGGCAAATTCAGCAATCGCAACTACACCTTCTCCGGCGGCCTGCACGGCGTCGGCGTCAGCGTGGTCAACGCGCTCTCCACCCGCGTCGACCTCTACATCAAGCGCGAGGGCAACGAGTACCACATGGCCTTTGCCGATGGCGATCCTGCATCGAAGCTGGAGGTCGTCGGCTCGGTCGGCAAGAAGAACACCGGTACCCGCCTGCGTTTCTGGCCGAACGCCAAGTATTTCGACACGTCCAAGTTCGCCCTGCGCGCACTCAAGCACCTGCTGCGCGCGAAGGCGGTGCTCTGCCCGGGCCTGACCGTCACCTTGTTCGATGAAGCCAGCGGCGAACGCGCCGAGTGGCATTACGAGGATGGCCTGCGCGATTACCTGAAGGGCGAGCTGGCCCAGACCGAGGCGCTGCCGCCGGAGCTGTTCGTCGGCCAGTTGAAGAAGGACACCGAGATCGTCGAATGGGCGGTGGCGTGGATCCCGGATGGCGAGCTGGTGCAGGAAAGCTACGTCAACCTGATCCCGACCGCGCAGCACGGCACGCATGTCAACGGCCTGCGTTCGGGCCTGACCAATGCGCTGCGCGAGTTCTGCGACTTCCGCAATCTCTTGCCGCGCGGCGTCAAGCTGGCGCCGGAGGACGTGTGGGACCGCGTCGCGTTCATCCTGTCGCTGAAGATGCAGGAGCCGCAGTTTTCCGGCCAGACCAAGGAGCGCCTGTCATCGCGCCAGGCCGCAGGCTTCATCGAAAGCGCCGCGCACGATGCGTTCTCGCTATGGCTCAACACGCATACCGAGCTCGGCGAGAAGATCGCGCAGCTGGCCATCGAGCGCGCATCGGCCCGCCTCAAGACCGAGAAGCAGATCACCCGCAAGAAGGTGACGCAGGGCCCGGCCCTGCCCGGCAAGCTGGCCGATTGCATCTCGCAGGACCTCTCGCGCACCGAACTCTTCCTGGTGGAGGGCGACTCGGCCGGCGGCAGCGCCAAGCAGGCGCGCGACAAGGATTTCCAGGCCATCCTGCCCCTGCGCGGCAAGATCCTGAACACCTGGGAAGTCGGCAGCGGGCAGGTGCTCGCATCGAACGAGGTGCACGATCTCGCCGTCGCGATTGGCTGCGATCCGGGCAAGGACGATATCTCCGGCCTGCGCTACGGCAAGGTGGTGATCCTGGCGGATGCGGACTCGGATGGATTGCACATCGCCACCCTGCTCTCGGCCCTGTTCGTGAAGCACTTCCCCTCGCTGGTCCATGCCGGCCACGTGTTCGTGGCGATGCCGCCGCTGTTCCGCGTCGACGTGGGCAAGCAGGTGTTCTATGCGCTGGACGAGGAGGAAAAGCGCCTGCTGCTGGACCGCATCGAGCGCGAGAAAATCAAGGGTGCCGTCGCCATCACCCGCTTCAAGGGCCTGGGCGAGATGAATCCGTCGCAGCTTCGCGAATCCACCATCCACCCGGATACCCGGCGCCTGGTCCAGCTCACCAATGACGATGACCTGCAGACGCGCGGGCTGATGGACATGCTGCTGGCCAAGAAACGCGCCGCCGACCGCAAGGCCTGGCTGGAACAGAAGGGCGACCTGGCGACGCTGGAGGTGTAAGGCACCCCGGTTTGGCATCGCCTCGGGCTATGCCTATGCTGGGCAATGCGAACACATCCCGATTCGATGAAGAATTCCGCCGCGCCTGCCAGGCAGATCGGACAACCCCGGGCCGCACGCGTGTCCAGCGCGATGCGCAGCGGCAATGCTCTTCCTGACCCCGCATTCGGCAACGAATGCCCGGTCACCGGGTCCGCCGGATCATGAGCGTGCCTTCGCCCGGCACGGATCGCCATCTCGACCTCGGCTGCGGAAAATTCCCCCGCAACCCGTACCGCAAGGCCGAGCTGCACGGCGTCGACATCCGCGCGCTGTCGCCACAAGACGAAGGCTTCGACTACCGGCGGGCGAACCTTGCACTGGAACCGATCCCGTATCCCGATGGCCATTTCGCCTCCGTTTCGGCCTACGACTTCATCGAGCACGTCCCGCGCATGCTGATGGGCGGCAGCGAAGGCACCCGCCTCCCCTTCATCGAGCTGATGAACGAGATTTGGCGGGTACTGGCTCCTGACGGCCGCCTGTACGCAGTGACGCCGGCTTGGCCCCATGCCGAAGCCTTCGTCGATCCCACCCACGTCAACGTCATCACCGAGGGCACCGTCGATTACTTCATCGGCACGGCACCGCTCGGCCGAATCTACGGGTTTCGCGGCCACTTCGAACTGTTGCGTCAGGATTGGGTGAATGCCGACGAGGCGCGCAGCCCGGATGCCGGGGGCGAAGAAAACCTGTTCCGGGCCAGGCAATACGAAACCGGCCACAAGCGGCTGGCCCAACGCTTCCGGCACTGGTCCCGGCGCATGCGCGGCAAGCCCGACGAGCGTCCGCCCCCGCGGCGGCACTGGCTGCGCTGGGAACTGCGGGCGATCAAGCCGGACGGCGACTGAAAATGCGGCGGGTCAGGCCTCCGCCAGTGCGGCCTGGAGCAACCGCCGCAACAACGGCTGCAAACGCGCGGCCTTGGCCGCATCCCACGCGAAGCTGTCCTCGTCCATGTAGCAGCGCTGGCTGGTCTCGAGCTGGATGGCCTCGATGCCCTCTTCGGGGCGCCCGTAATGACGGGTGATGTGCCCGCCCTTGAAGCGACCGTTCGCCACATGTCCGTAATCATCCTGCGCGCCAAGCATCGCCTCGATCCGCGCCTGCGTCGACGACAGGCAGCTGGTGCCGACGGCAGTGCCGAGGTTCAGGTCGGGCAAGCACCCATCAAAGAGAAAGGGCAACTCGCCCTTGATCGAATGCCCTTCCCAGAGCAGCACGCGGCCATGTTCGGCATGCAGGCGCGCGATCTCGTCGCGCAAGGCATCGTGATACGGACGCCAATAGGCATCGACGCGCCGGCGCACCTCGGCCTCGTCCGGCTCCCTGCCGGCTTGATAGACCGGCTCGCCGCTGAAACGCACCAGCGGGCACAGGCCGGTGGTGTTCTGCCCCGGATAAAGCGAGACATCATCCTCACCCCGATTGAGGTCGATGACGTAGCGCGAGTGGGTCGGCACGATCATCGACGCCCCCATCGCGCGGGCGAAGTCGTACAACCGGGCGATGTGCCAGTCGGTGTCGGGCACCTGCCGCGCGCCGTCTGTCAGGCGCGCCGCGATGGCATCGGGCACATGGGTGCCGTCATGCGGCACGCTGACCAGGAGCGGCAGCGTGCCGCGATGCAGGGTGAAGATGTCGTCGATCATGTCGCCAGTCTAGCGACCGGCGGCACGCAAGGTCTCACGCCGCCTTGCGGGTATTGATGCCCAGCAGCTTGTAGAGTCCGCAAAAGCGGGTCAGCCCGGTCGCGATGGCGACGAGTCCGGCCACCAGCGCCACGTATTTCCACGGCGCCGCGAGAACGAAGAAAAGGGCGACCAGGACGATGCCCAGCACGATGCGGACGAGTCGGTCGGTGGAACCCACGTTGACTTGCATGGCGCACTCCGGACGGGAAGTGGAAGGAAGATGGTCGCCGCCACGATGCGCCGGAGTCGGGTTCAGATCAAGACCACTTCCTCGGCGCTGGTCGGGTGGATCGCCAGCGTATCCCGGAGGTCGCGCCGGGTGATGCCCTTGCGCATCGCCACCGCGAACCCCTGCAGGATCTCGTCGCTGCCCGGCCCGATCAGGTGCAGCCCCACCACCTGCTCGTCGTCGCCCACGCACACCAGCTTGAACAGGCAGCGCCGGTGGCCGTCCGCGAGCGCCTGCAGCATCGGCCGGAACTCGGCGCGATGCACCTTGACCGCATCGCCATGCGCCTCGCGCGCGGCGGCCTCGGTCAGGCCGACCGTCGCCAGCGGCGGATGCGCGAACACCACCGTCGGCACTTGCGGCAGCTCCAGCCGGGCTTCGGCATCGCCACCATACAAGCGGTCCATCAGCCGGCGTGCGGCGGCGATCGCCACCGGGGTCAGCGCCGGCTGCGCGGTGATGTCGCCCACGGCAAACGCGTCCGCGCGGGACGTTGCCTGCCACGCGTCCACTTCCACCTGCCCGCGCCGGTTGCAGGCGATGCCGGCGGCCTCCAGCCCCAGCCCGTCGGTGTTGGGGCCGCGACCGGTGGCGAAGAGCACGCGCTCGAACGGGCCGTGGCGGGTGCTTTCGCCGGTGATCACCTCCACTGCGCCCGCCTCGCCTTCCAGCGCGGTCGCCTCGCAGTCGAAATGCAGGTCGATGCCGGCCTGGCGGAAGGACTCGGCCAGCTTGTCGGTGATTTCCTCGTCGAAACTCGCCAACAGGCGCGACTGGCGCACGAACAGCGACACGCGGCTGCCGAGCGCCTGCAGCACGCTGGCAAGCTCCACGCCGATATAGCCGCCGCCGATGATCGCGATGCGGGCGGGCGGCGAAGTCAGCGCGAAGAAATCGTCCGACACGCCGCCCAGTTCCGCACCGGGGATGTCGGGCTTGATCGGATGTCCGCCGGTCGCCAGCAGGGTGCGCGACGCGCGCCAGCTCAAGTCGCCCGCCCGCACCACGCCCGGCTCGGCGGTCAGCGTGCCGCGCTCGGGCAGCACCGAGATCCCCGCGACCTCCAGTCGGCGTCGATACGCGGCGTGGATGTTCTCGATGTAGCAACTGCGGCGCAGCAGCAACTGCTCCCATGACAGCGGCGCGCTTTCCGGCAATTCGAACCCGAAGCCGCGCGCCGCGGCCAAGTGCTCGGCGAGGTCCGCCGCCAGCCACATCGCCTTCTTCGGTACGCAGCCGACGTTGACGCAGGTGCCTCCGAGTGCGCCCGGCTCCAGCAACGCCACCTTCGCGCCATGCGACGCTGCGCGAAACGCACCGGCCAGGCCGCCGCTGCCGCCGCCGATGACGATCAGGTCGAAATCCCCGCCCTGCGCGTTCATGCGAAACGCCCCGGCGCGAACGGTGCGGGGTCGAGCGCTGGCTCGTTTCCCTGCATCAGGTCGGCCAGTAGCTGGCCGGTTCCGGCGCTCATGCCCATGCCCATCATCCCGTGCCCGGTGGCCAGCCATCCGTGTCGGCGGCCGGGCATGCGGCCGATCAGCGGAACGTCGTCGAGCGACATCGGGCGCCAGCCGCACCACCGCTCGCGGACAACGGGCCCGACCGGATGGTGCAGGAACTCGGCCGCGCCGCGCTCCAGCGCACCCAGGCGGCGCGGGTTGAGGCTATCGTCATACCCCGAGAATTCCATGGTGCTGCCCAGGCGGTAGCCGCTGCCCCAGGAAGTGACGCAGACCGAACGATCGCGCAGGATCACCGGCCGCGAAGGCACCACTGCCGGGCGATCATAGGTGATCGAATACCCCTTGCCGGGCTGGATCACGCCGCTCAACCACGACACGCCCACCTCGGCCGCCAGACGCGGCGACCAGGCACCGGTCGCAAGCACGAAGTCCCGAGCGCGCATCGTGCCCTGCGACGTGCGGACGATGCAGCCGCCGCCCTCCTCCAGCACGCCCTGCAGGGCGCAGCCCTCGACGATGCGGCCGCCGCGGGCGCGGACGGCCCCGGCCAGTGCGCGCACGTAGGCATCAGGCCGCAGCATCGCGTCGCCGGAAAAGCGGATCGCGCCGGCGACGCCCGGCTTCATCGCGGGTTCGGACCGTTCGTAATCGGTCCCGTCGATGCGCTGGACGCTGATGCCCAGTTCACGCAGCAACGGCAGCTCGAACTCCTCGTGCTCAAGGCCGCGCGGATCGCGGAACACGTAGTCCTCGCCGCTTTCGAGGAACTCGCACGACAGCCCGTAACGGCCGATCCAGTCCTGGATGCGGACGCGCGAATCCTGCAGCAGGGCATGCTTGGCGAATGCGCTGCGACGCCAGTCGCGCACGTTGCAGCGAAGGGCGAAGCGCAACAGCCAGCGCCACAGCCGCGCGTCCATGCGTGGATGCACGTACAGCGGCGCATCGGGCATCAGCATCCACCCCAGCGCCTTGGCGACGGTCCCTGGTGCCGCCAGCGGCGGCGCATGGCTGGGCGTGAGGGTGCCGCAATTGCCGTGCGAGGCCCCGGCACCCACAGCCGTCGCGTCGATGACAGTCACCGACCGCCCAGCCTCCAGCAATGCGAGGGCGGACGACAGCCCGATGACGCCGGCCCCCGCCACGATCACTTCATCCTTGTCGGTCATGGCCGGAGTGTAGCGGCGGCAGGCATGGAAAAGCCCGCTTGCGCGGGCTTGTTCCTGTACCTGGCGGGCTCAGTGGTGATGGCCGCCGTCCCCGTGCACGTGGCCGTGCTCGATTTCTTCCGGCAGCGCCTCGCGCACCTCGACGATCTCGATGTCGAAGACCAAGTCCTTGCCCGCCATCGGATGGTTCAGGTCGATGTCCACGGTCGTCATCCCGACCTTTTCGATCGTCACCGCACGGGGACCGAAGTTGGTGTTGAGCACGACCTGCATGCCCGGCTCCAGCTTGGTGCCCTGGAAATGCTTCTTGGGTACGCGCTGGCCAAGGCCCTCGCGACGCTCGCCATAGGCTTCGGCAGCCGGCACTTCGACCTCGAAGCGCTCGCCGGACTCGTGCCCTTCCATCGCTTTTTCCAGGCCGGGAATGATGTTGCCGTGGCCGATCAGCACTGCCAGCGGTTCACCGCCATCGAAGGAATTTTCTGCTACCGCTTGCCCTTTCTCTGCCACGGAATAATGGAAGCGCACGACACGATCTTTCTCAATCTTCATTAGATACCCGCAGTAAGCACTTGAAATTCAAGGATGGATGAGGTCAAACTTGGGACAACCACGGCCCCGGGGGCTGCCGATGTCCCGACATTATCCCGTTCAAGCACCGCCGGCGCCAGCACGATGGTTGGCCGGCTGGGCTCTTGCCGCCGCGTTGCTGCCCGCAATGCCAGCCCTGGCTGCAGACAGGATCGAAGGCGGTGCCCCTGTCGTCCCGGCCGCTCCGGCATTCCGGGCCAACGACGTATTGATGCGCGCGATCAGCCTGGTCGGCACGCCCTATGTTTGGGGCGGAAACACGCCCGAAAGCGGTTTCGACTGCAGCGGGCTGGTCAACTATGTATTCCGCGACATGCTCGACCTCAGGCTCCCGCGAACCTCGCGGGAGCTCTCGGCGCTGGCGGCGCCGGAGGTGGATCTGCCTGCGCTGACGACGGGCGATCTGGTGTTCTTCGCTTCCGGCGGACAGGTCACGCATGTCGGCATCTACGTCGGCGACGGCCGCTTCATCCATGCCCCGCGCACTGGCGGGACGGTCAGGATGGAGCGGCTGGATGGCGGCTACTGGCAGGAGCGATATGCCGGGGCAAGGCGGGTGCTGGGCCTGATCCAGCCCTGAGCTGAGAAGGTTTCGTGAAAGCCGAGTGAGCGCCAAGTGACGACAAATCTCGATTTTTGTGCATTCAGTCACTGTTTTTAACCAATTTCTTACGAAATTAGAACATTCTCCAGCGTCCGGACGGGCAAACTCACCGCTGGTTTAGCACTGTGAAGACCGCGTGATGAAGTTCAAGCTTCTCCACGGCCGCTCCGGCGTCCCAGTCCACCACATCATGCGGTCCCGTTTCGCGCTGGCGCTGGCCTTGGGCATCCTGTCCGTGCCGGCCATCGCCTCCAACGACGTCCCCGGCATCCGCACCACGGACGTGCAGGTGACGACGGCCGGCGCGATCGGCAACTCGGTCGTCAAGGGCTTCGAGGCCTCCGCCCTGCCGGACGGATTGAACCTGATGCCCGCTGGTACCGCTGCCGCTATTCCCGCCCCGGCTCGGGAAGGCCGAGTGCAGACGCTGCTCAAGCGCGCGCTGGCCCTGCTGGGCACGCCCTACCGCTGGGGCGGCACCACGACCTCCGGCTTCGATTGCAGCGGCCTGGTCGGCTACGTGTTCCGGACCGCGCTCGGCATCGAGCTGCCGCGGGTCTCGAGGGAAATGGCCGGCAGCGGCGAACGCATCGACCGCGACGAACTCGTCGAAGGCGACCTGGTGTTCTTCAGCCGCGGCAAGGTGGTCGACCACGTCGGCATCTACATCGGCAACAACCAGTTCGTGCATGCGCCGCGGACTGGTCGCGACGTCAGCGTCTCCAAGCTGGACGGCTACTGGGCGCAGCATTTCGTTTCGGCCCGCCGCGTCGCCGGCATCTGAGGTCGAATTCCTGATGTGCGAAGGCCGCCCAAGGGGCGGCCTTTTCATTGAACGGCCCCAGCGCCGCGCTTGCGCCATCAATCCCGTCCGCGGTGCGGCTCCCGGTAACGCGCGATGGTCTGCTCGATGCCTTTGCTCAGGTCCATCACCTTCAGCGCGTAATCGGCCAGCCGCTTGTCCTCCTCGGTTTCCTGGGTCAGCGCCGGGACCGGAGTGGGCTTGCCGTCCACGCCATCAAGCGCGACGAACACGATCACGCAATGCGTGCACAGGCGGTCGGCCCCGCCCATCGGATCGCGGGCGTTGACGTCGACGGCGAAGTGCATCGAACTGGTCCCGGTATAGACCAGCTTGGCGGTGATGGTGACCAGATCGCTTGTGCGGATCGGGGCGACGAAGCGGATGCCGCCGACCGCCACCGTGACGCTGTACCTGCCGCTCCAGCCGACCGCGGCGGCGTAACCCGCCTGGTCGATCCATTTCATCACGATGCCGCCGTGCACCTTGCCGCCGTAATTGACGTCGGTGGGCTCGGCCAGGAAGCGCAGGTTGAGTTCGCGTTGGCGTCCGCTCATGCCGTGGATATCCGTCGGAAGGTGGCAGGTGCCGGCGCTCAGAACGAGCGGCCGTCGACGGGCTTGCGCTTGATCGCGCCGAGGTCCACGTCCTCCAGGCAGCGCACGTTGATCGCCGCCATGTCCTTGCCGTCCGGCCCCTTGCCGAAACCGAAGGGTGCGCAGCCGCAATTCGGGCAGAACTTGTGTTCGATGACGTGCTTGTTGAAGGTGTAGGTGGACAGTGCGACCTCGCCCTCGGTGATCGTCAGCGTCTCGCGGGGCACGAACCACAGGAGGTAGCCCTTGCGCTGGCAGTGCGAGCAATTGCACTCCATCGCGGCGGGAATCTCGCCGGCCTCCACGGTGTAACGGGTCTGGCCGCAATGGCAGTTGCCGGTATGCATGGCGTCTCCTCGAATCGGTTTCATGACGATGATGGATGCCGCTACGTTAACCCAGCGCCGGCATCCCCACGCGCTCAATTACACTAGGGCGATGCCTTATACCCCGATCGTCGGCACCCTCGGCTACATCCTCTCGCCCGACCGCCAGCGCGTGCTGATGGTTCATCGCAACGCGCGCCAGGACGACGAGCACCTCGGCAAGTACAACGGGCTGGGTGGCAAGCTCGAGGCCGACGAGGACGTGATGGCCGGGATGGTCCGCGAGATCCGCGAGGAAGCCGGCATCGAGTGCACCGAGATCTCATTGCGCGGCACGATCAGCTGGCCCGGTTTCGGCAAGAACGGCGAGGACTGGCTGGGTTTCGTCTTCCTGATCACCGCGTTCGAGGGCGAACCGTATTCCGAGAACCCGGAAGGCCAGCTGGAATGGGTGCCGCTCACCGGCCTCTACGACCTGCCGATGTGGGAAGGCGACCGTCATTTCCTGCCGCTGGTGTTCGATGGCGATCCGCGGCCGTTCCACGGCGTGATGCCGTACAAGGACGGCCGCCCGGTGCGCTGGGCGTATAGCCGCCTCTAACGTGATTCAGCGCAGCTGCGAGTCCTTGCTGCCGCGACGGTTGTAACCTGCGCCACCGGCCTCCTCGGCGTCCTGCGCTTCCTGGCAGGGCACGCACAGGCGCACGCCCGGCACGGCCTTGCGGCGCGCCTCGGGGATCGCGACATCGCATTCTTCGCAATGTTTCAGGCTTTCGCCCTGCGGCAGGCGGCTGCGCGCCCGCTTGATCGCGTCCGCGACCGTCGCATCGATCTGATCCTGCACGGCGCCATCGCCGGCCCAACCGGTGGCCATGTCCGTCCTCCACACGCAAGAAAGGCGAAGGAGCCGTCCTTCGCCTTTCCAATATCGGGCCGTGGCCGCTGCGGTTCAAGCCGCGACGCAACCGATCAACCGGTCACTCGCTGAACGCGGCGATCTCGCCCGGACGGCGCAGCATCTTGTTGACCTCGTCGGCGTGCAGTTCCTCGCTCTCGATCATCTGGCGTGCGTATTCCTCCAGCAGCACCGACTTGCCTTCGACCAGGTCCAGCAGCTCGTAATACGTGTTGAGCGCCTTCTCTTCATGGGCTAGGCTTTCACGCAGCATGTCGCCGATGTCGTGCTGTTCGGTCTCCAGCAACGGACCGATCTTCAGCGACGGATGGCCGCCCAGCAACGTCACCAGCTCGCCCGCCTTGTGCGCGTGCGCCAGGCTTTCGTCGGCATTCGATTTCATCCACGACACGATCGGGATGCGGCCATAGCCGTACACCATCAGCGAGTAATGCGTGTAACGCACCACGCCGGCCAGCTCCAACTCCATGATGGTGTTGAGGGTGTCGATGGCCTTGGCCTTGATGGTGGGGTCGATGGTCCGGCTCATGGCGGCTCCTAGTGCGTGACGGTCAGGATGATCCGCGATTATGCGTTTTCGTCGCGTGAGGCGACGGAATGCGAATCGCTCTCTATGCCCACGTTGCTCGATGCCGAGTCGTACACCGCCTGGTCGAGCATCCCGGTTTCCTTCGCCACCAATACCGGCACCAGCACCTGGCCGGTCACGTTGGTCATCGTGCGCATCATGTCCAGCACGCGGTCGATCGCGTAGAGGTAGCCGATGGTTTCCAGCGGCAGGCCGGCGGCGGTCAACACCACCGTCGCCATCACCACCGCCGTGCCCGGCACGCCGGCGGTGCCGAAGCTGCCCAGCACCGAAGCGAGCGCGATGATCAGGTACTGGTTGAGGCTCAGGTCGATGCCCATGTACTGGCTGATGAACACCGCGCACAGCGCCGGGTAGATCGCGCCGCAGCCGTCCATCTTGATGCTGGCGCCCAGCGGCACCGCGAAGCTGGCGTAATCCTGGTTGACGCCCAGGTTGTGGCTGGCCGCGCGCAGGCTGACCGGCATCGCCGCGAAGCTGGACGAGGCGACGAAGCCCACCTCCATCGCCGGCGCCGCGCCGCGGAAGAACTTGAGCGGATTGAGCCCGTGCAGCAGCAGCAGGCCGGTGTAGACCACCACGATCTGGATGATGCAGGCCACGTACAGCGCGATCACGAAGCTGCCCAGCGGCAGCAGCTTCTCGAAGCCGTAGGAGCCCACCAGCGCGGCGATCAGCCCGAAGGTGCCGAACGGGGTGAACTCCAGCACGTAGCGGGTGATCTGGATCCAGATGTCGCTGAGCTGGCTGGCCAGCTTGCGCGCCTCGGTCACCTTCTCGCCCAGCTTGACGATGGCGAAGCCGATCAGCCCGGCAACGAAGATCACCGGCAGGATCGAGCCCTTGCCCGCCGCCAGCACCGTCTCGCCGGCGGCGTTGGTCGTCGTGCCGATGCCGGTCAGGGCATGGAAGATGTTGGCCGGCACGATTCCCAGCAGCACGTTGAGCACGCTGGGGACATCGCGCTGGGTGTAGTCGGTGGCCACCGTCAGCGGCTCCACGCCCGCGCCCGGCTGCATCACCAGCCCCACGCCCAGGCCCACGCCGACCGCCAGCACCGCGGTGATCGCGAACCACAGGAAAGTGCGCCCGCCCAGCGCCGCCATCGACTTCTGCCCCGACAGCGCCGATACCGCGCTGATCACCGCGAAGAACACCAGCGGCACCGCGATCAGCTTGATCAGGGTGACGTAGAGATCGCCCAGCCAGCCGAACCAGGTCTCGGCGTTCGGCCCGAGGAGCCAGCCGGCCAGCGCGCCCAGCACGAAGCCGAGCAGCACGCGCTTCCAGAATTTGATGCGGAACCAACCAGCGAACATCGTGTTTTTCCAGGCACGGGACCGACGGACGATACCGCAGCCGGCGGGGTGTCACAAAGCTTGCGCATAATGGGGCTTCACTCACCGCATTCCCGGACCGATGCCGCATCCCGCCTCGCTGCGCCCCGCCATGCTGATCCTGCCCATCGTCCTGCTGGCCGCCTGCGCGACCCGAACCCCGGCCGACGCGGATGCACCGACAACGACACCCGTCAAGGTCGATGTCCCTTCGATCCAGCGCCCGGAAGGAGAAACCGCCGCGTGGTGGTTCCGCAACGGCGCGGCCCAGGCCGCCGAACGCGGCGCAGGCACGGCACGGGCGAAGAACCTGATCCTGTTCGTCGGCGACGGCATGAGCCTGCCGACCGTCGCCGCCGCGCGGATCCTGGAAGGCCAGCGCGCCGGCCGCCCGGGCGAGGAGCAGAAGCTGGCGTGGGAGGAATTCCCCGCCACCGCGCTCAGCCGGACCTACAACACCGATTCGCAGACGCCCGATTCCGCCGGCACCATGTCCGCGATGGCGACCGGGGTGAAGACCCGCCTGGGCGTGATCTCCATCGGCCAGCAGTCGCCGCGCGGGAACTGCGGCGCGGCCCAGGGCGCACCGATGCTAACCCTGTGGGAACTGGCCGCCACCAGCCACATGGCGACCGGCGTGGTCACCACCACCCGCGTCACCCACGCGACCCCGGGCGCGACGTTCTCGCACTCGGCCGACCGCAACTGGGAGAACGACAGCGACCTGCCCGCCGAGGCCAAGGCCGCCGGCTGCATCGACATCGCGCGCCAGCAGGTGGAGTCCGCCTACGGCAGCGGCCCGGACGTGCTGATGGGCGGCGGCCGCAAGAGCTACATGCCGACCGGCCAGCGCGATCCCGAATACAACGACAAGGTCGGCGAGCGCCTGGATGGCCGCGACCTCATCGCTGAGTGGAAGCAGCGCCATCCCAGCGGCGCCTACGTCTGGAACAAGGCCCAGCTCGATGCCGCCCCGGCCGATGCGCCGCTGCTGGGCCTGTTCGAGCCCGACCACATGAATTACGAACACGACCGGCCCAAGGACAGGGCCGGCGAGCCCTCGCTGGCCGAGATGACCCGTGCGGCGATCGCCCGCCTGCAGCGCAACCCGAACGGTTACGTGCTGCTGGTCGAGGGCGGCCGCATCGACCACGCCCACCATGCCGGCAATGCCTTTCGCGCCTTGACCGACACCATCGCGCTGTCCGATGCCGTGCGCGCAGCGGTGGAGATGGCCGGCGACGACACCCTGATCCTGGTCACCGCCGACCACGCCCACACCATGAATTTCGTGGGCTACCCGGCGCGCGGCAACCCGATCCTCGGCAAGGTCAAGGGCGGCAGCGGCGAGGATGGCGATCCGGCGCAGTACGCCCGCGACGCCACTGGCCTGCCCTACACCACGCTCAACTACGCCAATGGCCCCGGTTACGCGGGCGCCACCGACCAGCAGCCGGAAGGCCCGAAGAATGCCCGCTTCGACTCCAGCGGCTGGCAGCAGGCCACGCGTGGCCGCCCCGACCTGACCGATGTCGATACCGAGCACCCGGACTACCTGCAGGAATCGACGTTCCCGCTGCGCTCGGAAACCCATGGCGGCGACGATGTCGGCGTCTGGGCGCATGGCCCGGGCAGCGCGGCGGTGCGCGGCAGCGTGGAGCAGAACACCCTCTTCCACTTCCTGCTGCAGGCGCAGCCACGTTTGCGCCAGACCTTGTGCGATGCCGGTTACTGCAATGCCCAAGGCGTGCCGCAGGACCTGCCAGACCCGCACAGGTTCAGGGCGCCCGCCACACCTTGATGACCGTTCGGCCGATGCCCGCACGGGCCGGCATCGGCGATGATCGGGCGCATTCACGCCGCGCTATCACCCGGCGGCCCATCATTGCTGCATCGCACCAAAGGAGTTTTCGATGCCTCACAACCAATTGAACGGCAAGGTCTGCGTGGTCACCGGTGCCGCCAGCGGCATCGGCAAGCGCATCGCCGAGGTCTATGCACAGGCCGGCGGCAAGGTCGTCATCGCCGACCTCAAGCTGGAGGCCGCCGAGGCCGCCGCGCAGTCCATCCGCGACGCAGGTGGCGAGGCGCTGGCAGTGGAAATGAATGTCACCAGCGAGCAGCAGGTCGTCGATGGCATCGCCAAGGCGGTGGCGACCTACGGCCAGGTGGACGTGCTGGTGTCGAACGCCGGCATCCAGATCATCAACAAGATCACCGAGTTCAAGTTCGAGGACTGGAAGAAGATGCTGGCCATCCATCTGGACGGCGCCTTCCTGACCACCCGCGAATGCATGAAGGACATGGAGCGTCGCAAGGCGCCGGGCGCGATCATCCTGATGGGCTCGGTGCACTCGCACCTGGCCTCGCCGCTCAAGGCGCCCTACGTCACCGCCAAGCACGGCCTGCTGGGCCTCGCCCGTACGGTGGCGAAGGAAGGCGGGCCGCTGGGCATCCGCGCCAACGTGATCTGCCCGGGCTTCGTGCGCACGCCGCTGGTGGAGAAGCAGATCCCCGAGCAGGCCAAGGAGTTCGGCATCAGCGAGGAAGAAGTGGTGAAGAAAATCATGCTCAAGGACACCGTGGATGGCGAGTTCACCACGGTGGACGATGTCGCCAATGTCGCGCTGACGCTGGCCGCGTTCGAGACCAATGCGTTGACCGGCCAGAGCATCGTGGTCAGCCACGGCTGGTTCATGCAGTGATGCGGCGAACCCCGGCCGATGCCGGGCGGGAGCCAAGCCCATGAGCCCGAACACAACGCTCCTCGACAAGGTCGCGCAGTACCCCGCCGTCGCGCTGGTGCTGCAAGGCGGTGGTGCGCTTGGCTCCTACCAGTGCGGTGTCTATGAAGGCCTGCATGAGGCAGGTATTCGTCCCAACTGGTATGCCGGTATTTCAATCGGTGCGATCAACGCGGCGATCATCGCGGGCAATGCGCCTGAAGATCGCATCGCGCGCCTGCGCGAATTCTGGGAAACGGTATGCGAGCCCGGTGGCGCTCTGACCATGCCGGCCACCGCGATCCGACAGTGGCTGTCGCTCGCGCCGATGAACCCGATGCTGGAAGCCTGGGCCGCGTCGATGAGCGCGGTCGCCGCGCTGTGGCAGGGCCAGCGCGGCTTCTTCGAGGCCCGCACGGTGTCGCCCTTCCTGCTGCGTGACGGCAGCGATGCCGCGACCAGCTTCTACGACACCGCACCGCTGCGCGCGACACTGGCGCGGCTGGTCGACTTCGATCGCATCAATCGCGACGACAGCATCCGCCTGACCGTCGGCGCCACCGATGTCGAGAGCGGCAACTTCCGTTACTTCGACAGCGCCCAGATGCGCATCGGTCCCGAGCACATCCTCGCCTCCGGTGCGCTGCCGCCGGCCTTCCCCGCCGTCGAGATCGAGGGGCGTTGGTACTGGGATGGCGGCATCGTCTCCAACACGCCGCTCGAACACATCCTCGACGAATGGCCGCGACACGACACCCTGGCCCTGCAGGTGGACCTGTGGAGCGCCAATGGCCAGCGCCCACGCTCCATGATGGATGTGCTGGAACGCGCCAAGGACATCCAGTATTCCAGCCGCACCCGCCATGGCACCGATACCGCGGCACGCACGCAGGAACTGCGTACTGCGCTCACCGACCTGATCCAGCGCCTGCCGGAAAAGAAGGTGCCGGATGAACTGGAGGAAGCCTTCGCGCCGTGGCTGGACGACCGCGTCTTCAACATCGTCCACTTCATCTACC
>DAIRVA010000025.1:0-26320 GCA_036803045.1 Lysobacter sp.
GCCTGCGGCTGGTCGCCGGCGGGCGCGTAGGGCGAATGCAGGCGGAAGCCGGATCCGGAAGCAGGAGTATTCATCGCCCCATGATGCCAAACCATGGCCGACACGGCATGGAGGGGAATTCCGACACGCCGCCACGCAAGGCCCCGATGCGCCCCTGCCGCGCGGATGGTGAGAGTGGTTGCAGCCGATCGGAGCCACCGACATGCATGCATCGCGCCAATCCGGGTTCACCCTCATCGAGACCGTAGTCGCGGCCTCCGTCCTGATGATCCTGGCGGGAATCGGATTGCCGAGCTTCCAGGAAGCCATCCGCGGGTTCCGGCTCACCTCGGCCCTGACCGCATATAGCGCCGATTTCGCCTTCGCCCGCGCCGGCGCCATCGGTCGATCGCGGAAAGTCGTGGCCTGCCCCAGCACGGACGGCCGCCGCTGCAGCCTGGATGGTGACTGGAGCCGGGGCTGGATGGTTTTCGTGGACGCGAACGGCGACATCGTGCCGGACAACGCCGAATCGGTGCTGCAGGCGCACGGCCCGCTGCCTGCAGGCGTCATGGCGCACAGCACCCGGGGGCGGCCCTACCTGCGCTACCTGCCGGACGGCACCAGTGCCGGCAGCAACTTGACCCTGCGGCTTTGCCAGCAGGACCGGATGCGAGCCAGCGTGGTCGTGAACAATGCCGGCCGTATCCGCGTCGACCGGCTCCGTACCCCGATCGCCTGCCCCGTCAGCTGACGGCAGGTGGAAATGCGATGGCGTAAAAGACGAAGGCCGCGATCGCTCGCGGCCCAGGTGCATGAATTTCTTGGCGCCCGAAGTTGGACTCGAACCAACGACCCCCTGATTAACAGTCAAGTGCTCTAACCGGCTGAGCTATTCGGGCGGGCTGGATATGCTAATCCCCGCCCCTGCAAGGGTCAAGCCGAAAACACCCATCAGAAGCACTGCTGCGCGGTCAAACTGCCGCCCTGGTTGGACTTCGTGCCCTTCTGGTCGATCGTCAGGTCGCCGCACTTGGTGTCCTTCAACTGGGTCCCCTTGCGGGTGGCCTTGATGCTGAAGGCAGTCGCCGATTTCGATTCGAGGGTGATGCCGTAATAGTCGGTGAGGTCCGTCTGGCATCCGCTGGCGGGCAGGCCGGCCAATGCGGCGCCTCCCTTGTCCTTGTCGTAGGCCATGTTCGTGGTGTAGTAGCGCTCCATGAACTGGACGCCTTCTAGCATGCAGGCCGCCGCCGCGTTGCGGCGCGACCTCAGGACGTGGTCCTGATAGGCCGGGTAAGCGATGGCCGCGAGGATGCCGATGATCGCGACGACGATCATGATTTCGATGAGGGTGAATCCGCCGTGCGTTGCCTTTGAAGTCATTCGCCATGTCCTCCCGGGACCTTTCGCCATGCCGGCAGCCCCCGGAGTGCGGGAGCGCGCCGGCGCCAGCATTACATGCTCTTCCCATCCACCAGTTCGCGCCACATCAACCGCTGCGGCGAACCGCCGCCGCCAGGCGTCCGCTTGATGCATACCACACGGCCGTCGTCGAGCTGCGTGCACACTTCCTTGTCGGAGACGTCGGGCTTGCCCATGGTGGCCCCGTGCGCGACGGAGGTGACGTAACCGCTGTTGTCGCCGTCCTTGTAATCCTTGCCGGCCAGGCGATCGTCGCCCTGCCCGTTCGCGTCGACATCGATGAACGAGAAGGTGCCCGACGATCCATCGCCGCTCGACAGCGCGGTGGACGAATTGGTGCCGGTGAATACATCCAGCGCGTTCATGTAGCCATTGCCAGTGGCGGCCTCGCAACCATCGCCCTGGCTAGGCCAGATGCTGTCGATCCAGAGCGCGCGCCCGACCGCGATCGGCGCGCTCACCACGCGCTCGTAATCCGCGAACGGCGATGGTATCCCCAGGTCGACATACCAGCCGCGGGCGCCTTCGGGCAATGGGCTGTAGACCTCGAAGGAGCGCGCGTCGCGACCCAGGCTGTCCTTGCCGTAGTACGGAATGGTCCGCCGCTTGAGCTCGGTGTAGCGATTGGCCGTGCCCGACCTGGCGCCGGCGATCTTCTCGCTGCCGTTCGCGGCCAGGTTGTCGATGATGCCGTACATCGACTGCGTCTCCCGGCCGAGCGGATCGTTCCAGGGAAGATCCTTGTCGGTGATCAGGCGTCCCGTGCCGAAGGCGACGAAGATGTTGCCGGTCGAGGCCTCGCGCACCACGGTCAATCCGCCGGTGATCGCCTGCGCGGCGCCTCCCGGGCCAACCGCCTTGAAGATCAGCCGCGCGACCGGCGCATCGGTGCTGCGGAAATCCCAACGCCACACATTGCCCTTGAGATCGCCGCCATAGGCAAGATCGATCTTGCCGTCACCGTTGAGATCGGCCGTTTCCACGACCATCAGGCCGTTGCCGAGCTCGGTGCCGGCGAACAGCTTGGTGGCCGTGCCGCGCGCCATGTCGTAGACGAACAGCGTGGCCAGCCCGAGCTCGCTGTCGATGCCGTTCGGCACCAGCGCCACCACGTTGCCGCTGTTGGTGGTGCGGACCAGCGGATTGCCCAGGACGTAGCCCATGTTGACATCGCCCCCGCTCTGGAAGCTGCCATCCCAGAGCACCTGGCTCTTGGTCATGCCGGTTGGGTCGGTCACGTCGAGCGCGAATACGCCCTTGCCGCCACGGCCGAGCGCCGCCACCAGGTAGTTCTTCCTGCTTGCCTTGGTGATCTTGCTGAAGCCGATCTGCCCGTCGACGAAGAAGCGGTGCTCGTAATCCGGATTGCTCAGGTTGGCCATCCAGGTCATGTTGATCCCGGCGGGCACGTAGGAGAACGCCACCTTGCCGTTCGCTGAGTTGATGCCGTGCAGCATGCCGTCGTTGGCCCCGACGAAAAGATAGCCGTTGTCGTTGACGTAGACCGGCGAGGAATTGACGATGTCGCCGATGGGCGAAAGCTTGCGCTTGCGGAACGTGACGCCGTCTTCCTTCGCGCGCACGCCCACGAGGTAGTTGAGGTTGTCGGCGATGGCGATGCCGCTCCGCGCGAAGGTGGTGTCGCTGGCGTGCAGCGTCCTGAACAGCCCGCTGCTGCCGCCGTAGGTGTTCAACACCGGCCGCGTCACGAAGCCGGAATCGGTGTTCACCGCATCCGACAGCCGCCACGTCGGGACATCGGAATAGCTGTCGGTCGACACGTTGCGCGGGAACGCGCGGAGATCGCCCCACCATTCGCTGCTGTGGTAGATCGCGCTGTACTTGTACGAGCCCGCCGTGACCTGCGGCCCGTTCGACGCCAGGTTGGACCCCGATGCCTGCCGCCCGTCGATCGACTTGAACGCTTCCTGGATCGCCTCGACGAACCCGCTGGTCTGGTTGGCCACCACGAACGCGCCATCGGTATTGACCGCCGCGTGCCAGAGATCGTCGATGCGGCGGGCGCTCTCGGTGGACCAGTAGTAGCCGCCCGCGCTCGTCGGCCATGGATCCGGCCAGACCGTCGGCGGCGCGTTCGGCGGGCCCGACAGCGTGCCGCCAAGCCCGATCGACACGCCGAACGTGGTCATGCGCTGGTTGCGCCTGCCGGCCCGGTCCGCCGGCACGTTGTCGTTGATGTCGGAGCGGAGGTCGTTCCTGTAGTAGTACATCGCGACATCGGCCAGGGTGTAGCTGACCTTGTCGCCATCGGCATCGCCGACATCAGACGAAAAGCCGCTGCTGCTGTTCCAGAAGCCGTCCGTGGTGAGGATCGCGTAGCTGGCGCGGCAGGCCAGCGGGCGGTCCGACGTGCTGCCGGTGCCCCAGGGGTCCTCGGACGTCCCCTTGCCATAGCTGCTGTAGTACTTGCCCGCCCGGGTCAGTGCGCCATGCAGGGGCGTGCCCGAATTGGCATCCGAGGACTGCAGGTAATCAAACCACGTGGTGCGGTTGCTTCCCTTGAACAGGCCCTTGTCGGTCTGCACCGGGATCGGATACGTGGGCTTGTTGCCGCTGGTGGTGCCGTCATACAGGGACCCCTTGGCGCGGTTCCAGATGCTGTCGAAGCCGATGCGATAGGTCTCGTCGAGCTGCCCGAAGGCCTCACTGGCACCGGCCTTGGCCACCTTGATCCGGGTGCGATGGTACTGGTACCAGTTGGCGATGTTGCGCAGCTCGCCCGCCTGGCTGCGGCCGGTCGGCGTCTCCTGGATGAGCGTCGGCTGCACCGCCACCACATTGAGCACCGCGCCCTTGATCTGGTTCTTGGTCGTGCTGTAGATGGCGACCGTCCAGTTGCCCAGCAGCACGTCCTTCTTGTCGAGGACGCAGATTTCGCTGTTGCCGTTCGAAGTATCGAGGGAGCACCACGGCTGCGAACGATTCGGACGGTAGACGTCCATGCCGGCATCGCCGTTGCCGCCGCTCAGCTCGAAACGCAGCTGGGTCGGCGCCTGCGAGATGTTGATGTTGTAGATCGTATAGGTGTCGCCGCGGCCGCTGATGGTCGGTATGGGATAGGTGTATAGCGTATTGCGCTGGTCCGCACCGCCGCGCACCACGCGCGGCGAACCGGACACGTTGGCCACCCAGTAACGGGTGTAGTTGGCCGGATCGGTACCCGGGTTGGCGATGCCGGCCTTCGGGATGTAGAACACGCCGTCGGGGTCGTCCACCAAGCTGCGCGTGCCGCTGGTGGTCACACCCTCGTTGCCGAGGCCCACTACGCTGGGCGACACCGCCGTCACCGAAGCGTTGGCCTTGCGCGTGCCGTCCGCGTTCATCCACGGCAGGTAGTCGCTGCCGCCTTGCGGCGTCGGGTTGTAGTAGATGCTGTTGTTGACGTACGAGCGGTCCTTCGGCGAGTCATCGAGGCCGTTCGAGTTGTAGCGGTTGTCGTCAGGCGCGTATACCGAATAGTCGCTGCCGTCCGAATTCGTCCGTCCCATGCTCAAGGAGCGCATCGAACCGGAATCGTCGAGGATGAACAGGATGTTCGGCGGAACGCCGCTGCGGCCGGTCAGCAACGGATAGCTGGGGAAGCTTTGCGCGCTGGCCATGCCCGCCGGGGCTGCCAGCAATACGGCGAATGCACCGAGCGCGGCCGCCTTCAGCAGTTCGTTGAGTCGATGGGGGAGGATGTTCATGTGGACCTCACGGAGCCTGGTACAGCGACTGCAGCATCACTTCGGTGCCGTTGGCGGCACGGCTGCGGACGGTGATTCGATAGACGGATGCGTCGCCCACGCCGGCCGGGCCGCAGTTCTCGCCCAGGCACTCCCCGCCGCCGGCACCGGTCGACGTCTTCGTGCCGAAGCCCTCCAGGCTGTAACGCGGCGTGATGCCGTTCACCGCCTTCGAGGCCGCCCGGTAATTGCCGACGGTCTCCCAGAAGTTCGCTTGCGACTCGTACAGGGGCTGGCCGCCGCCGGGATTGGTGCAGACGCCGTTGCTGCAGCCGGCATCGGGGATATCGGGCTTGCCGCGGGCGAAATCCTCCGCCTCGCGCATCGTCGCCTCCGCGGCCTGGAAGGCGAAGCCGCGGGCGACCGTGTAGGCAGCCATGCGCTCCTGCATGATGGCGTCACGCATCGAGGCCAGACCCAGCAGGGTCACCACCACCAGCAGCAGCAGGACCACGATGAAGGCCGCGCCGGACTGGCGTTCGCGGATTCCGGATCGACGGTTCATCACAGTATCCCCACCCGATTGCGCATCGCGACGAGCGTCGAGACAGTCCGCTGCAGTTTCTGCCCGGCCTGGGTGCCCTCCAGGTCGCGCCCGATCAGGGCGCCGCGCTCGGGTTCGAGCGTGAGGGTGACCTGCACCGCGTTGACCTTGTCCCAGTCAGCGGCCGGAATGGCATTGGCCTTGACCAGCGCGGCCGAATCCGACCGCTTGTACATCAGCTGCATGTTGACCACGCCGGCGGCGATCTCGTCGCGCGAGCGCTGGACGTTGCCATTGCCCAGCACGATCCGATAGAGGGACTTGCCGCCGTTCGCGTTGTCGGCGATTTCCCAGCGGATCGATTCGGGGCGCACCACGCCCGCGGGCGCATTGCCAGTGACGAGGCAATTGGGGTTGGTGCTGCCATCGCGCTTGGAAGTGAAGCAATAACCCTTGGAGTTCCCGCCGACGTCTTCCTTGTAGTTGTCGATCTCGTCCTGCGTGCCGCCCCAGAACGGCTTGATGATGTTGCCGTTGGAGCCGCTGTTGTGGCCCAGGGCATCCGATGGCAAGGCCGTCACCTTGAAGATGTTGGCGACCTGCGGGTTGCAGACCATCAGGACATCGCCAACGGCGAAATCCGCGTTGCTCGAGACCTCGAGTACGGCGGAAGGGCCATCCTGCGCCTCCACCCGGACTTCGTCGCTGGTGGCGGAACTCAGCACCAGGCTGTCCGGTACGGTGTCGCCGTTCTCGGTCCCGAAGGCGCCGAGCTGCCACTGGTCCCAGGCGACGCGCTCGGCCGCTGGCAACAGGTTGAGCACGTTCGCCCCGCACGGGCTGCCGCCGGCCTCGCGGATATCGCGCGACAGGATCTCGAACGCGGCGCGGCCGTTTTCCTGGATGCGGTTGATGGCATTGGTCGAGGCGAACACCCGCCGGTTCGACAGGAACAGCCCGCCCGCGGCTGCGACCACCAGCAGGCCCAAGACCAGGGATATCATCAGCTCGACCAGGGTGAAGCCGGTCTGGCCGCGTGGATTCTTCATGGCTTTCATTCGCTCCATGGCTTACATCCGGATATCCGCACCGACGGTTTCGCGGGAGGCACCCGCGCTGCCCCGGCTGTCGTCCCAGCGCACCTGCACGGTGCACGTGTTGCCGCCCGGACAATTGACGCTGCCGCAGGCGGACGGCTCGACATCCTGGGTCAGGCGCGCCAGCCAGCCCAGCACGTCGCCATTGCTGTCCGCGTTCTTGGCCGCCTCGGCCTGGGCGCTGCAGGTGAATCCGCCGGTGTTGAAGCTGGCCAGGCGCGATTTGTTCGCGCGCAGGGTGTCGGCCATGCCGTAGACATGCACCATCGCCTGGGTACGCTGTATCGAGCTGCCGGAATTCTTCAAGGTGATCGCCTGCAACGCAGCGATACCGAGCAGCCCAATGGCCAGCACCAGTACCGCGATCATCACCTCCACCAGCCCGACGCCAACCTGCCTGCGCTGTGAGGAGCCGGGCGTCCGGCGCGCATCGGATTCGCGCGTGGTCGTTGCATCGATCATTGGCAATTCGCCCTCCCCGCGGCAACCCGGGTCACGTTGACGCGACTGACGTTGACATCGACCGTCATGCTGTTGAGGTTGGCCGGCAGTCCGGGCACGCAAAGCGTCACCGCGCCGGACCGCACGTTGTTGCCCACGCTGGCGAAGCCGTTGCCCTGGAAATCGATCCTGTTCGCGTTGGCGACCACGGCCGCGTCGCCGGTGGCGACCACCCGATCGGACAGCGAGACGTCGCGCACCACTTCGGCTCCGGCCAGCACCACGATCCGGTTCCAGCTGCTGCCCGAACAACCCGTGCCGTCCGCACTGGCGCACACGCTGACGCGGGTATTGCGGCGCAACGCCTCCATCCGCCCGAGCTGTATCGCGGCGACCAGTTCGTTGGACGATGCCGTCAAGCGGCTACGACGCGTCAACTGGTTGAAATTAGGTGCCGCAATGGCGGCGATGATCGCCAGGACCGCGACCGCCACCATCATTTCGAGCAGGCTGACGCCCGCCATGTCCTGTCGCCGTGTACGCACGTATCGACCCTCATCGTCACGGTCGTAATCTAAGCCCGCCAGGGAACTGCCGCTGCATCGGCCTGACGAACGGCAGGATCGGCGGGACCAGCGGCGGCACGTATCCCGTAGCATCGCCGGCATGGACCGCACCCGCCCTCACCCCATCGACATCCTCTGGCAGCCGGGCACCTTGCTGTCGGTGTTCGCCGCCGGCGAGCTGCTGGCCCTGACACTGGTGCTGGCGAACGATGCGCCGGACGACCGGGTCGCCCGGTTCGGCCTGTTTTCCTTCGCCATCCAGTGGGTCGTGCTGGCGACGCTGGGGCTGCTCTACCTGGTGCGCGACGAACTCCGCCGCCACGGGGCCGCTACGGCCGTCGCCTTCGGCCTGTTTGCGCTGACGGCGGTCACGCTGGGGTCGATCCAGCTCGGCTGGCGGTTGCTGGGCGGATTGTGGGACATCGATGCCGCGGGCTGGTGGCTGGGGGGGCTTCGTTTCTACGGCGCGTTGCTGTGCATGGCGCTGATCGGCCTGCTGGCCTTGCGCGGCCAGTGGCATTCGCGCCGGATGGAGCTGCGCGCCAAGCAGGCCGATCTCGATCTGCTGCGCGCACGCGTGAACCCGCACTTCCTCTTCAACACGTTGAACACCGCCACCGCCCTGCTCCATGCAGCCCCGCACCAGGCCGAACAGGTGTTGCTGGATCTCGCCGACCTGTTCCGGGCAGCGCTCTCGGAGCAGGGCGACACCTCGCTGGAGAAGGAAGTCGAATTGACCCGCCATTACCTGCAGATCGAATCGCTGCGCCTGGGCGATCGCTTGCAAGTCGACTGGGATCTGCCCGCGGCCCTGCCCGCGGCGCAGCTGCCGGCGCTTTCGCTGCAGACGCTGGTGGAGAACGCCGTGCGCCACGGCATCGAACCCCTTGCCGGCGGCGGCGAGCTGCGCATCGCGCTGTCAGCCGACGTCGGTGGAATCGTGCTGCGGGTCGAGAATCCTTTGACGCCGGCGCGCGAGGACACCGGCGGACATCAGGTCGGCCTGGCTGCCACGCGGGCGCGCATCGAATCCGCCACCTCCGGCCGCGGCAGCCTGGCCACTCGCGAGGAGGATGGCCGCTTCATTGCGGAAATACGCCTTCCACCCGGAATGCCGCCGGGTCAGGACGCCAGTCGGTAACAGGGCCGGTAGTCGCCCGCGATCTTCATGCGGCGCTGGGCCACGAATGCCTGCAGCAACGCATCGAGCGATTGCATGATCTCGGGCGAGCCGTGGATGCTGAACGGACCATGCGCCTCGATCCGGCGCATCGCCGGCTCCTTCACGTTGCCGGCGACGATGCCTGAAAACGCACGGCGCAGGTCCGCAGCCATCGCATCGACCGCGCGACCGGGACTGAGGTCGAGCGCCGCCATCGCCTCGTGGGTGGGCTCGAAGGGTTGCTGGAACTCGAGCGGGATGTGCAGGCGCCAGTTGAAGAAGAAGGAATCCTTCGCTTCGATCCGCTGCTCCCGGACCTTGCGGATGCTCTGACTCATGCGCCGGGCGACTTCGCTGCAGTCGCCCATCACGATCTGGTAGCGGGACGCCGCCTCGTCGCCCAGCGTGAGGCGGATGAAGCGGTCGATCTGCTCGAAGTACGGCGCGGCGGAAACCGGCCCGGTGAAGATCAGCGGAAACTCGATGCCGCGGTTCTCCTCGCGCAGCAGGATCCCGAGCAGGTACAGGATCTCCTCCGCGGTACCGACGCCGCCCGGGAACACGATGATGCCGTGCGCCATCCGCACGAAGGCCTCGAGGCGCTTCTCGATGTCCGGCATGATCACCAGGTGGTTGACGATCGGATTCGGCGATTCGGCCGCGATGATCCCGGGCTCGGTGATGCCGATGTAGCGCGAACGGCGCTGGCGCTGCTTGGCATGGGCGATGGTCGCCCCCTTCATCGGCCCTTTCATCGCGCCCGGGCCGCAGCCGGTGCAGATGTCGATGCCGCGCAGCCCTAGCGCGTAGCCGACCTCCTTGGTGTAGAGGTATTCGTCGCGCGAGATCGAATGCCCGCCCCAGCACACCACGAGGTTGGGCTCGACCGGTTGCAGCACCCGCGCGTTGCGCAGCACGCGGAACACCGCGTCGGTGATACCGGCGCTGGATTCGAGCTCCTGCGCGTACTCGGGGCCCAGTTCGATCGCGGCATAGGCCAGGTCGCGCACGGTAGCGAACAACAGCTCGGCGACGCCGCGGATGATGCGTCCGTCCACGAACGCCATCGCCGGCGCATGGTGCAGGTCGATGCGGATGCCGCGGTCCTGCTGCAAGACCTCGATGTCGAAATCCGGATACAGCTCGCGCGCGGCGCGCGGATCGTCCGATGCGCTGCCGCTGGTCAGCACGGCCAGCGCGCAGCGGCGCAGCAGGTCGTGCATGCCACCCTGCGAGGCATCCTTGAGCCTGGCGACCTCCTCGCGCGAGAGGACATCGAGGCCGCCCTTCGGGTAGATGCTGGCGCTGACGGTGGGGAGGATGGCGTCGACGTACGGGCCGACGATTTGGCTTTCGTTGTGCATCGCGCGACTTTAGCGCAGCCCGGGCCCGGATGGCATGGGCGGAAAGGAAAACGGCCGGGTTTCCCCGGCCGTTTCGTAGTGCCTGATGCGATGTCCGGATCAGAAGCTGTAGCGGACCGTCATCAGCAAGGACCAGCGCTGCGACGGCGTCTGGGTCTCGTTGATCGGGATCTCGGCCGGCACATAGACGCCGGCGCCGCCGTACTTGCTGTCGTTGATGTCGTAGATCCACTTCCCGGTCGCCGGGTTGTAGCCGGCCGTGTCGGCCAGGTAACGCTCCAGCGGGAACGAGGCGCGCCGCTCCACGCCCCACTTCTTGTTCAACAGGTTGGTGAGGTTGAAGATGTCGAAGCGGATCTCGCCCTTGTGGCCCTTGAAGAACCCTGGGATCTGCTGGCGGATGCTGAGATCGATCTGGTTGAGCCAGTTCGAACGCGCGCCGTTGCGGGTGAACACCTTGCCCATGTACTGGCTGAGATAGCGATCGTTGCTGATGTAGCTCATGAACGCATCTTTCTGCGCCTGGCTGACATCCGCCGTGAACTCGACATCGCCGAGCGAAGCCGGCACGTAGACCAGGTCACGGAAGTAGCCATCGTTGTTCGCGTCGTTTCCGAAGGCCCAGCTGTAGGGCGCCCCGGAATGGCCGTCGTAGAAGGCGCTGATCGAAGTCTCGTAGTCACCGAAGATCTTGTCGGCCCAGGTGATGGATGCGATCAGGCGGCGCGGAATCGAGTAGTTGGATACCGCGGCGTTCTCCTCGTTCGGGTTGTACCAGTAATTGTTGTTGTAGTTGGAGTTGGCGACGCTGGAAGTGCCCGGGTTCACTTCGGTCGAGCGGCTCCAGGTACCGCCCACCATCCACGACCAATGCTCGCGCATCGGCTTCTTCAGCGAGACGCTCCAGCTGGTCGCACTGCCCTTGTCCGTGTTGGTCAGATAGATGATGGTGCTGCTGCCGCTGTTGCCGAACGAAGGATTGGCGTTCCAGCGCTGGTTGGCCGAGGTCGGGACCTGCGTCGGGAAGCGCGAATAGCTGTAGCGGCCGTCCGGCAGCACGCCCGTCGGCGCGCCCAGGTTGAGGTTCTGGTAGTAGATCCCCTTCTGGACTTCAATGTGCTCGACGTCGAAGGTGAAGACGGAGCCCCACCACGGAGTCTCGGCATCGAGACCCAGGCTGGTCTTCCAGACCGTGGGGAGCTTGAAATTCGGATCGACCACGTCCACGGCCATGCGCGCATTGCCGGTGCCCGGCTTGCTTGCAGTCCCCGTGGGCACCTGGCCGAACGGATCGGGGTTGAATGCCCCCGTCGTGGTGTAGCTCGCACGCGCCACGCCGTTGCCGGAATACGGGTTGGCGACCCAGACCGCCGGCGTATTGGAAATGAAGCGGCCGGTGCCACCGCGGAACTGCAGCATGCGCTCGCTGTCGACGGTGTAGTTGAACGATGCGCGCGGCTGCAGGACGCTCAGGCCGTCGATCGTGCCCTGGTTGCTGAATCCGAAACCGCCCTTGGCTGCACTCGGGTTGCTCGCGTTGACGATCGACGTCGCGCACTCGGTGAATACGACTGCCGTACCGGGCGCCGCCGCGAAGCAGGGGTTGTATGTCGGCAGCGGATTGACACTCACGGTGTCGTAGCGCAGGCCATACTGGATCGACAGGTTGTTGTTGACCTGCCAGGTGTCCTGAAGGAACCCGCCATACTGCTTCATGGTGAAGCGAGCGGCGATGTTGTTAAGCGAATAGCCCGGGGCAGGCACATTCAGCGTATAGCTGTCGACCGGGGTACCGGCCTGCCAGGCCGCGACACTGTTGAACGTGTAGCTGCCGAAATATCCCTGCAGGAACAGGTTGTAGAGCTTGTCCGACTGGTAATCCACGCCGCCCTTCAGCTCGTGGTCGCCCAGGTAGAGATTGCCCGCCAGGTAGGCGTTCGTGCTCTCGACCTCAAGCCGGTTCGCCTGCGTGCTGAATTCGGTGCCGAAGCGCACGCCCGGGCCGTTACGCACGGTGTTCACCGTGACGTTCGGCTGCGCGCCGCCGACGAGCGGATCGCGGTTCTGGTTGAACTTGCTGCGGCCGATCGAGAATTCGGTCGAGAAGTTCTCGGTCCAGTTGTCATACAGGCTGAAAGTGGCGCTGGTGTTCTTCTTGTCCAGCACGTACCAGTTGCTCGACAGGCTGAGCATGTTGGGGCTGCCGGCCACGATGATCGGCTCGACTTCCTTGGTCTGGCTCACACGCAGGCTGGCGCGATGGTCGCTGTTGATGTTCCAGTCGATCTTGGCCAACGCACGCTTGGAGGTCATGTCGGTGTTCGACGCCTCGACGCCACCGGGGTTCATGCCCTTGGCCTTGGCAATCGCGACGATCTGATCCAACGTGGCCTGGTCGATGTTGGCCTCGTTGGTGGCGCCCGAGCCCTTCACGCCCCAGATCGCGCCCGGCGACTTCTGGTGGGTTTCCTCGTAGGAGGCGAAGAAGAACAGCTTGTCCTTGATGATCGGGCCACCCAGCGTTGCGCCGCCGGTCCAGGTGCGCTCGAACCCGCTCCAGCGCTTGCCTGCCTGGTTCTTGCCGATCATCGAATCGGCGTTCTGGAACGAGTAGTACAGCGAACCGTGGAAATCGTTGGTGCCGCTCTTGGTGACCGCGTTGACATTGGCGCCCACGCCACGACGAGTAGACACGTCGAAATTGGCGGTGGAGATGCTGTATTCCTCGATGGCATCCGGCGAGATCGGCGAGCCCTTGGTCGGCAGGCCGTTGTCGTTCAGGCCGAAGGGATCGCCGGCATTCACCGTATCGACGGTGATCGAGTTGTAGCGGAAGTTCTGGCCCACCGCCGAGAACGCACCGCGATCACGATCAGTCACGACGATGCGCGGATCGGCACGCACGACGTTCTGGATCGAGCGGTTCGGCGCCGGCATATTCTGCAGGTCGCGCTGCGACAGGTTCGTCGAGACGCCCTTGTTGTCCTGGGTGAACACGGATACCCCGGTGTTGCCCACCACGGTCACTGCGTCGAGCTTGGAGCTGCCCGCGTCGCTGCCGAGCTGCGCATTGACGGTGGCCGCCTGATCGAGCGGGAGATAGACGTTTCTCTCGGTATCGTTACCCTCGCCCGCCTTGTTCACCGCGATGGTGTATGGGCCACCGACGCGCAAGCCACGCGCGGAATAGCGGCCGTTGGCGTCAGTGGTGACGCGGCTCACCGTACCTGACTCGACATGGGTGATCGTCACCTCGGCACCGGCCACCGGCTGGCCATTCGCACCAGTCACCTGCCCACCGACACCGGAGGAAGTGTTCTGCGCGAGGACGGGAGCCGCAGCCAACGCGGCGATCAGGCCAAGCGCGAGCTTGGAGTGGCGAAGATTGCGGGAACGGCTCATGGGCATGCCTCTGCGTGGGTCTCGGAACGACGGCGGCCCGGTGCGTGCGAATGCAGGTACCGGGCCGTAGGGTTAACGTCAGATTAACATGGTGGATGGCGTGTGTGACAGTGCCATGACGCGAGTTTTGCCGCCGCCGTTCTCCCCTGCGACGGGCCCATTCATGTTCAGGATAGCGGTCAGCCGATGGCGGCCGCAGACCTCAGGTAACTGGCCAATCCGTCCAGGAACATCTGCACGGAAATCGCGACCAGCAGCATGCCCATCAAGCGCTCCACCGCGGTCAGGACCCGGCGGCCCAACCACTTGTAGAGCAGCGGGGCGCACAGCAGGATCGCCGCAGTCCCGACCCATGCGATGGCGAGCGCCAGGCTCCATTCGCCCATCCGGTCGGGGTACTGGGTGCCCATCAGCATCACTGCCGCCATCCCGGAAGGGCCAGCGATCATGGGTATGGCCAACGGCACGATGAACGGCTCGCCGCCGGGCAATTCGCCCATCACTCCTTCGGCGGTCGGGAAGATCATCCGGATGCCGATCAGGAACAGCACGATGCCGCCGGCGATCGACACCGACTCCTGCCGCAGATGCATGGCCTCGAGCGCGTACTTGCCGAACCAGAGGAACAGCATCAGCACCAAGAGCGCGATCAGCAGCTCGCGCGCGATCACCACCAGCTGCCGTTTCGGCGGCAAGGACCGCAGCAGGCTCAACACCACCGGCACGTTGCCCAGCGGGTCGAGGATCAGGAACAACAGCAGCGCGGCCGATGCGATGGTCATGGCGACAGGCTCGGCAATTCGATGCGTTGCGCTGCGCGCGCCTGCGCGGGCGGCGTGTCGTGCTCGGCCATCACGCGACGGATGCGCCCGTTCCATTCCGCGCCCGCGGCGGAAAGCAGGGCCACGCAATCCGCGGCATAGGCATCGGGGTTGCGCAGGTCGGGATCGACGTCCTCGACGGTCGCTCGTCCGCGCAACGCGGTGCGCATCGGCCCCGGCTGCAGGCCGCTGATCCTGACGGTGGAGCCGGCCATTTCCGCTGCCCACTGCGCCACCAGCGCGGATCGCGATTGCTGGCTGATCGCGTACGGCCCCCAGAACGGCTTGCCGGCATGCTCGGCATCGTCGACGACGAACACCACCGAGGCATCATCCGACGCCTTCAGCACCGGCAGCACCGCACTGGTCAGCCAGATCGGCGCGGTCACGTTGAGGTGCATGGCGCGGGCGACATGAGCCGGGTCGGTGTACTCCAGCGGCGTCAGCGCACGGAACTCGGCTGCGCAATGCAGCAGGCCGTCCAGGCGCCCGAATGCCTCCTTAAGTTGCACTGCCAGATCCAGATGGTCGTCCGGGGAAGCGCCCTCGAGATCCATCGGGTACAGCAGCGGTTCCGGCCCCTCGGCCTTCACCGCGTCGTAGAGTTTTTCCAGCTTCCGCGTGTTGCGCCCGGACAGCACGAGGGTGGCGCCCGCCCGGGCGCAGGCGCGCGAGGCGGCATCGCCCAATCCCCCGGTCGCACCGACCACAAGGATGATGCGGCCATCCAGCGGCTTGCCCGGCGCCGAGATCACGCCTTGCCGGCCTCCGTGACGATGCGGGCCAGCTCGCCCGATTCGTACAGTTCGATGGTGATGTCGCAGCCGCCGATCAGCTCGCCGTTGATGAAGAGCTGCGGGAAGGTCGGCCAGTTGGAATAACGCGGCAGGTTGGCGCGGATTTCCGGGTCTTCCAGCACGTTGATGGTGTGCAGGTTCTCGGCGCCGGCGGCCTTCAGGGCCTGCACGGTGCGGCTGGAAAACCCGCACATCGGGAATTGCGCGGTGCCCTTCATGAACAACACGATGGGGTGGGATTCGACTTCGTTCTTGATGCGGTCGACGACCGGCATGGGACGCTCCTCGCCGGCCCTTGACGGGCAGGCAACACGGTGGGGATTTAGAATGAATAGTGTACCGGCAGGCATCTACCGTTCCTAATCCGGTATCCGCAATCCCCCGTTTCGATCACCCCACCAAGGAGAGCCAGACATGGCCATCGAGCTGCCCGCCCTTCCCTTCGAGCGCACCGCGCTGGAGCCGAACATTTCCGGCGAAACCATCGACTACCACTATGGCAAGCACCACAAGGCCTACGTCGACAACCTGAACAAGATGATCGAAGGAACCGAGTTCGCCGACATGGCGCTCGAAGACATCATCAGGAAATCGCAAGGCGGCATGTTCAACAACGCCGCGCAGGTCTGGAACCACACCTTCTACTGGAACTGCCTGTCGCCCAACGGCGGCGGCGAGCCGAGTGGCAAGCTGGCCGATGCGATCAACGCGGCGTTCGGCGACTTCGCCACCTTCAAGGAAGAGTTCACCAAGACGGCCATCGGCACCTTTGGTTCGGGCTGGGCCTGGCTGGTGCAGCGTCCGGATGGCTCGGTCGCGCTGGTCAGCACCTCCAACGCCGCCACGCCGCTGACCGGCGACGACACGCCGCTGATGACCTGCGACGTGTGGGAGCACGCCTACTACATCGACTACCGCAACGCGCGCCCGAAGTATCTCGAAAACTTCTGGAACCTGGTCAACTGGGACTTCATTTCCAAGAACATGAAGTAAGCCTTGCCCGATGCGGGAATGAAAACGGCCGGAGCGATCCGGCCGTTTTTTGTCGGGCGATGTGGCTTCGTTTCAGCGCAGGTCGTAGCCGAACTTGCGCGCCAGCGCCGCATCGTCGCCGTACTCGCCGTGGCAGGTGGCGAAATAGAGATTGGCGAGGCCCTGCGATGCCCCGGCAACGCCTTGGAGGTTGAGCCTGAGCTGCTCAGCATGGTTCTCCACCGCGGCATAAGGGGAGGATGCCGAGCACACGACCTGCGCACTGGCAGCTGCCGATTGCCACTGGATATCCACGCCTTCGGAGGTGTTGGGATAGGGATCATCGGGGTGCGATGACTCGCCCGGCATCAGCCGCAAGTTGTAGTTGGGCGCAGTGTTCCCACCGCTGCTTTCGATGGCTTCGAAGCGATACCAACCACAGCCGCCCATCCGACAATTGCTGCGGATGATCCAGCCCTTCAACGGGGCCCCGGCGAACGTCGCTGCAGGTGCGGGTGCCGGGGCAACCGAATCCATGGCCTGACCCTTTGCCTTGGGAGTTTGGGCTTGCATGGTTTGCTCAGGCGCAGTTCCCGGTTCGGTGCCAGAGCATGCGGCAAGAATGACGGCACACAGGCCAGCGGCGATCAAGCGGGGATGGTGTCGTTTCACACCGACACCATCGCGGCACTCAACTGGCCAGCGCGTGAACGACCGGCGCGACTTGCTGCTGGCGCTGCAAGTCATCCCCCACGCGCGTCAGCGATTCGGTCAATTCATTGGCGCTGTTCGCACGCAACGTGGCATGGCCGACCTTGCGCCCGGCCCGCGCGGACTTGCCGTAATCGTGCCAGTGGCCGCCGGGCTCGCGCAGCACCGGGGTGGCATCGGGCATCTCGCCGATCCAGTTGAGCATGCAGGCATGGCCGACCATGCGCGTGTCGCCGAGCGGCAGGCCCAGCACCGCGCGCAGGTGGTTCTGGAACTGCGAGGTCTCGCTGCCTTCGATGGTCCAGTGACCGGAGTTGTGCACGCGCGGGGCGATTTCGTTGGCCAGGAGCTCGCCATCACGGCAGAACAGCTCGAGCGCGAACACGCCGACATAGTCCATCGCCTCGGCCAGCGATTTCGCGTAGGCAATGGCCTGCGCATGCATCGCGCCATCCACGCATGCCGGCGCAAGGCTCGCGGAGAGCACGCCATCGACATGCCAGTTCTCGGTCAGCGGCCAACTGCGGAACTCGCCGTCGCGGCCGCGCACGGCGACCACCGACAACTCGCGCTGGAACGGCACGAAGGCTTCCAGGATCAAGCCGACGGTGCCGGCCTGCGCACCGAGCGCGTCCCACGCGGCATCCACATCACCCGCCGTCTTGATGCGGAACTGACCCTTGCCGTCGTAGCCCAGGCGCCGGGTCTTGAGGATGCAGGGCGCGCCCAGCTTGGCGACCGCAGCATCGAGCGCAGCGCGATCGGCGATGTCGGCGAAATCCGGCACCGGGATGCCGATCTCGCGGAACAGGGTCTTCTCGGCCAGGCGATCCTGCGACAGGCCCAGCGCGCGCGGGTTCGGGAACACCGGCACGCGCGCGGACAGCCACTCGGCTGACGTTGCCGGCACGTTCTCGAAATCGAACGTCGCCACATCCACCCTGGAGGCGAATTCGGCGAGCGCTGCCTCGTCGGTGTAATCACCCACCACCATCGGCGCGAATTGCCCCGCGCAGGCATCGTTGACGTTGTCCAGCACGAGGAAACGCAGGCCGAGCGGCGCGCCGGACAGCGCCATCATGCGGGCCAGCTGCCCGCCACCGAGGATGCCGACGGTGGTCATGCGATGCGCGGGTCGTCGGCCGCCATCACGTCGTCGGTCTGCTGGCGACGGAAGGCTTCGAGGTTCTTGGCGATGTCGGCATCGTCGCTGGCCAGCATGGCCGCGGCGAACAGTGCGGCGTTGGCGGCGCCGGCGTTGCCGATGGCAAACGTCGCCACGGGAATGCCCGCCGGCATCTGCACGATGGACAGCAGCGAGTCCATGCCGTTCAGCGCCTTGGATTGCACCGGCACGCCCAGCACCGGCACCGTGGTTTTCGCCGCGATCATGCCGGGCAAGTGCGCCGCGCCCCCCGCCCCCGCGATGATCGCGCGCAGGCCGCGCCCGGCGGCCTGTTCGGCGTACTCGAACAGCACGTCGGGCGTGCGATGCGCCGACACCACGCGCACTTCGTGCGCGACGCCCAGCGCCTCGAGTTTCTGCGCCGCGTGCTGCATCGTCTCCCAATCCGAGCGCGAGCCCATCACGATGCCCACGCGGGGCGTGCGGTCAGCGGTCATGGCCGTCCCCTTGCACAAAGACGTATTCTAACGGGCCCGACCCGCGATGCCATGTCATGGACAAGAAGCTGCTGGACATCCTCGCCTGCCCGGTCACGCACCAGCCGCTGGCCCTGCTGGGCGGCGACAAGCTGAAGGCCCTGAACGCGGCCATCGCCGGCGGCGGCGTGCGCTTCGGCGACCACGAACAGACTGAATCCCTGCGCGAGGCGCTGGTCACCCGCGACGGCAAGCGCCTTTACCGCATAGACGACGGCATCCCGGTGCTGCTGCCGGAAGAAGGGGTGGAAGCCGCTTCGATCAGCGGTTTGACTGCATGAGCCTCGTGGTCGTTCCGCCCGATCCGGCGATGGTAGAAGCCGACGTCCGCCGCGCCCTGGCCGAGGATGTACGGGCGGGCGATGTCACCGCCAGCCTGTTGCCCGATGACCCCGACATCGCTTACCTCCTGTGCAAGGAGGATGCCGTCATCGCCGGGCGTCCCTGGTTCGATGCCACGCACAAGGCGCTGGATCCAGGCGTACGCATCGACTGGCGCATTGATGAGGGCGACCGCGTGCCGGCCGGCACCGTCATCGCCACGCTCGAAGGCCGCAGCCGCGCGCTGGTCACCGGCGAGCGCACCGCGCTCAACTTCCTGCAGACGCTTTCGGGCACGGCCACGACCACGGCGCGCCATGTCGATGCGGTGGCAGGCACCGGCACGAAGATCCTCGACACCCGCAAGACCATCCCGGGCCTGCGCATGGCGCAGAAATACGCGGTGCGGATGGGCGGCGGCCACAACCATCGCATCGGCCTGTTCGATGCGGTGATGCTGAAGGAAAACCACATCCGCGCGTTCGGCTCGCTCGCGGCGGCGGCGCAGGCGGCGAAATCCCGCCATCCGGACTTGCCGCTGATCATCGAGGTGGAAACGCTGGCGCAGCTGCGCGAGGCGCTGGGCAGCGGCTGCACCCGCATCCTCATCGACGATTTCGATGCCGCGACCCGACGCGAAGCGGTGCGCATCGCCCACGAGGAATTCGACGGCCGCATTCCGCTGGAAGTCTCCGGTGGCGTGGACATGACCACGCTGCGCGGCATCGCCGAGGACGGCGTCGATTGCATCTCGATCGGCGGGCTGACCAAGCATGTGCACGCCATCGACCTGTCGATGAAGCTGGGGCCGCCCCCGGTAACAGCACGTTGAAGCCGCTCGTGGCAGGCTATGGCGCCTGCGACCACGGACATGCCATATGAAGACACCCCTGCGCCGCGCATTCTTCATCCTGACTCCAGCCCTCTTGCTGGCCGGCTGTGCAAGCGCGCCGAAACCCGAGTCGGCACCGCCCGCTACCGCATCGGTGGTGCCGGCGACATCGACGCCGGCCACGGAAACGGCGTTTCCCGCCCGGACCGAGGTGTACCGGGCTCCCCCACAGGCATTCCCGCCCGGCACGCCCCTTGCTTCCCGGATCACCCAGATCGCCCTGCGCGAACATGCCGCCTGGTACCAACCGTTCATCGACACCGCCGGCCGCCTGGCAAGCCGGCGCGTAGCCGAGGCGGAACGCTCGAAACTCCATGACGGTGACGAGCCCTGGGCCCGCGTCGCCAGCTACTGGCGCGACAGCGGCACGCTTGCGGAAATGGTCGCCAGCGACCAGCCGGGCGCCTACCACTGCCAGAATCCGTACGGGTCCACCTTTGCCCGAAACGAATGCCGGGCCTTCATCGTCGATGCCGCCTGGTCGGCCGCCTTCGTCTCCTACGTCATGGCCAAGGCCGGCGTGCCCGGGTTCCGTCATTCACCCCGGCACATGGATTACATACGCGCGGCCTATCGAGGCAACGGTCCGTACGCTTACAGCGACCCGAACACGACTCCCGTCGCACCCGGCGACCTGCTGTGCTACCTGCGCAACAACGGCGCCATTCCCGGCCACGGCGGCCTGAACAGTTTCCTCGCCAGCTCCAGCGCCGGCATGGCTTCGCATTGCGACATCGCCGTGGCGATCCACGACCGCCAGGTCTGGCTGGTGGGCGGCAACGTGGCCAACATGGTCACCCTGCGCAAGATCATGCTCGACCCGCAAGGCCGGGCCTTGCTGCCGCGCCCGATCAGCAACGAATGGGTGCCGAGCGACGAGGATGGCCAGTCACCGACCTGTTCGCCGGCCAATGAGGCCGCCTGCAGCATGAGCCGCCAGAACTGGGCGGTATTGTTGAAACTGCGCGAGACCTGAGCATGGATGCAGACTGGCTGCTCTGGGGATTGATCGCGCTCGTGCTTGGCGCGAACTGGTTCAATGCCGCGCGCCGCGCCGCCGAAACCGCGGCCGAACTCGGTCGACGTGCCTGCAGGCGCGCCGGCGTCCAATGGCTGGACGATTCGGTGCACGCCACCCGCGTGCGCCTGCGTCGCAAACCCGACGGCTGGCTCGGGCTCGAGCGCAGCTATCGCTTCGAATATTCGCGCGACGGCAGCGACCGGCACCTGGGCACCATGTCGCTGCTGGGCGACCGGCTGGTGCATTTCGTCGGACCGGTACGCGAGGAAGGCCAGGTCAGCAGCCTCAACGTCGGCGAACCCTGACACAGGCTTTGCGAGGCGCTATTTCACGACCCGCAGGTGGCCGCCCCGCCTGGGCGCTGGCGGCTCGGGTGGATCGTCACCCGGATCGTCGTCGGGCCGTGAGGCGGGCACGGGCGCGGCCGATGCGCCATCCAGATCGTCCGGCAGCCCCATGCCCTGGCCGGTTTCGCGCGCATAGATCGCCAGCACGGCGCCCACCGGCACGAACACTTCATGGCTCACGCCGCCGAAGCGTGCGTTGAAGGTGATGAACTCGTTGCCGAGGCTGAGCTGGTGCACGGCTCGCTCGGCGATGTTGAGCACGACCTGCCCATCCTTGACCGCGGAAGCGGGCACGTGCACGGCAGGGTAGGCGGCGTTCACCAGGATGTGCGGCGTCATGCCGTTGTCGCTGATCCATTCGTGCAGCGCACGCAGCAGGTACGGCCGGTGGCTGGTCATGGCAGGCGCGTCGTCTCCCTGGCTCACGACAAGCTCCCGTGGCGACGCATTGCAGGCCGATGGCGCGAAACGCGGTTCATTCCGGCAGCGGATGCAGCTTCTTCTCTTCCTCGGTGAGGCTGCGGATGAACCCCGGGTTGCGGAAGATCCTGTTGCCATAATCCTCGATGACCTTGCCGCCGTCGCGCGGCAGCGGAATGTCCAGCGACCGCAGGCGCCAGACGATCGGGGCCACGGCGCAGTCGGCCAGGCTCATCTCGGTGTTGAGGAAGAACTTGCTCGCCTTGAACAGGGGCACCGACTGGGTCAGCAGTTCGGCCAGCCGCTTGCGGGCGGCATCGGACTGGCTCTTGCTGCCCAGCTGCATCGTCTGGATCTGGGGCACCCAGTCGTGTTCGATGCGCAGCATCGCCAGGCGCAGGCGCGCACGCGACAACGGATCGATCGGCATCAGGGGCGGATGCGGGTAGCGTTCGTCCAGGTATTCGCAGACCACGGAAGCCGAGTAGAGCACCAGGTCGCGCTCGACCAGAGTCGGCACCGAATGGTACGGGTTGAGGTCGATGAGATCCTCGGGCGGCCGAGTGGGATCCACCGCGATGAAATCGTAGGTCACTCCCTTCGCCGCCAGCACCAGCCGCACGCGATGGGAAAGCACGTCGTCCACGCCGGAAAACAGCGTCAGGTTGTTACGGACCCGCGAATTTGTCGACATCATCGCCACTCTCCTTGCCTTGCTCATGCACGACGCGGGCCTTGCGGCCCGCGTCGTGGTTCATCGTCAATGCACGTCCTTCCAGTATTCCTGCTTCAGGAGCCAGGCCAACAGGGTGAACATGGCCAGGAACATCAACACCCAAACCCCGAGCCCCTGCCGCTTGAGGCCGGCCGGCTCGCCCGCGTATTCGAGGAAGGCGGTGATGTCGCGGACCACCTGGTCGAATTCCTGCGGCTTCAGCTTGCCCGCCTGGGTGACCTTCAGGCCGACGACCGGGCGGTCGCCGCCAACCTCGGCGGCCCCGTACTCCGGATGCTGAAGCCCCTGGAGCTCCCACAAGGGATTCGGCATCGAGGCGTTCGCGAACAGGGTGTTGTTCCAGCCGAGCGGACGGCTTTCGTCCAGGTAGAACGACTTCAGGTAGGTGTAGATCCAGTCGGGCTGGCGGACGCGCGAGATCACCGATAGATCCGGCGGCGCCTTGCCGAAGAACTGCTTGCCCAGTGCCGGGTCGATGCCGGTGTCCATCACTTCGCCCACCTGCGCGCCGGGGCGGGTGAGGAAGTTCCGCTTCAGGTCTTCCTCGCCGATCCCGAGATCCTCGCCCATGCGCGAATAGCGCATGTACTTGAGTGAATGGCAACCGGCGCAGTAACTGGCGAAGTACTTGGCGCCGCGCTGCAGAGAAGCGCGATCGGTAAGGTCGGCCCCCGACGTCTGCAGGTGCGCACCTTCCTCGGCAGCCTGCACGCCTGCGGCGAAACCCAGACCGGCCAACAGCACGACAAGGACGCGATACATGGATTTCCTCATTTCAGTGCTCCCACGTCACGCGCTCGGGCACCGGTTTGGTCTTGTCGAGCTTGGTCCATATCGGCATCGTCAGGAAGAACAGGAAGTAGTAGACGGTCAGCACGCGGCCGATCTGCGTCTCCACCGGGTCGGTGCCCGGACCCGCGCCGATCTTGACCAGCCAGAGGAAGGAGAAGGCGAACAGGAGAAGCAGGACCCAGGACAGCAGCCCGCGGTAACGGAAGGACTTGACCGGCGAGCGGTCCAGCCACGGCAGGAAGAACAGGACTGCAATGGCGCCGAACATCACCAGCACGCCCCACAGCTTGAGGCCGAAGAACGACGGCACCACGCGCAGCATCGCGTAGTAGGGCGTGAAGTACCACACCGGCTTGATGTGCGCCGGGGTGACCAGCGGATCGGCCATCGTGAAGTTGTCGTGCTCCAGGAACCAGCCGCCGAAGGCCGGCGCGAAGAAGATCACGAACGCGGCGACCATCAGGAAGCAACCGACGAAGAACGTGTCCTTCACCGTGTAGTACGGATGGAACGGGATGCCGTCGGCCGGTGCGGTCGGCGACCAGCGATTGCCCTTCGGGCCCTTCTTGATCTCCACGCCGTCCGGGTTGTTGGAGCCCACTTCATGCAGCGCGCCCAGGTGCAGCACGACAAGAAGAAGCAGCACCAGCGGCAACGCGACCACGTGCAAGGCGAAGAAGCGGTTGAGGGTGGCGTCGCCCGGGGTGTAGTCGCCCATGATCCATTCGGTCAGGCCGGTGCCGATGACCGGGATCGCGCCGAACAGCGAGATGATCACCTTGGCGCCCCAGAACGACATCTGGCCCCACGGCAGGACGTAGCCCATGAAGGCTTCGGCCATCAGCACCAGGTAGATCAGCATGCCGAGGATCCACACCAGTTCGCGCGGCTTCTTGTAGCTGCCGTACATCAGGCCGCGGAACATGTGCAGGTACACGACCACGAAGAACAGCGACGCGCCGGTGCTGTGCATGTAGCGGATCAGCCAGCCCCACTCGACGTCGCGCATGATGTACTCGACGGAGTTGAAGGCTTCGGCCGCACTGGGCTTGAAGTGCATCGTCAGGAAGATGCCGGTCAGGATCTGGTTGACCAGAACGACCATCGACAGAACGCCGAAGATGTACCAGATGTTGAAGTTCTTCGGCGCGTAGTACTCGGTCATGTGCTTGCGGTAGAACGGCATGAAGCCGGGCGCGCGCGCATTGAACCAGTCCATCAGGCTTTGGGTGGTGCGGGTGATGACGTTCGACATGGCTTACGCGGCTCCCGTCGGCGCGATGCCGATCACCAGGGTCTGGTCGTCCTGGAAGTGGTACGGCGGCACCGGCAGCGCCAGCGGCGCCGGCTGCGCGTGGTAGACGCGCCCGGCGATGTCGTACTTCGACTTGTGGCACGGGCAGAAATAGCCGCCCTTCCAGTCCGGATCGAACGCCTGCGGCTTGACCTCGGGGATGAACTGCGGCGCGCAGCCCAGATGCGTGCAGACGCCGACCAGGACCAGGATCTCGGGCTTGATCGAGCGGTACTCGTTCTTGGCGAAAGCCGGGGTCTGCGCGGCATTGGTCGATTCGGGATCGACCACGGCCCCGTTCATCCCGGGCAGGGTGGCCAGCATCGCCTTGGAGCGGCGGGCGACGTAGATGGGCTGGCCGCGCCACATCACCTCGACCTGCTTGCCCTCCTCGATGTCGGCGATCGAGCGGATCACCGGCGCGCCCGCCAGCTTGGCGCGCGCGCTGGGATTCCAGCTCTTGATGAAGGGAACGGCGGCGAAACCGGCCCCGACGGCACCCACCACGGCGGTGGTGGCGGTCAGGAACCTGCGACGGCCGGGGTTGTCCGGACTCTGAACCTCATCGTGGGCCATTCGGCACTCCGATTCTGTTGATGCTGGCGAAGGCTGGCCGCCGGCCCTAGGGACTGGCGGCTAAAGACGATGAAGTGTAACGGAACGTTAAACGACAGGACAATATCGGCGCCCCTTCCGGCAGCGTTCAGCGCATGGCCGTCTGGCCGCGATACCGGTCCGCGAGCATCCTGACCCGTTCCACGTAGCGGCGGGTCTCGCTGTAGGGCGGAACCCCGCCGTACTTGTCCACTGCGCCCTCCCCGGCGTTGTAGCCAGCTGCGGCCAGCGTCAGGTCGCCGCCGAACCTCTTCAGCAGCCAGGCCAGATACTGCACGCCACCCTGGATGTTCTGGCGCGCATCGAAAGCGTTGCTGACCCCGAAACGGCGAGCCGTCGCCGGCATCAGCTGCATGAGTCCCTGGGCCCCGACCCGGGACAGTGCGCGCGGGTTGTAGGCCGATTCGGCATGCATGATCGCCCGGATCACCGCCTCTTCCACTCCATGGGTCCGCGCGGCTTCGGCGATCTCGGCCTGGTAGGACGCGGTATTGAGCCGCACCGTGCCGAAGTTGACCGTCGGCTTGGCACTGCAGGCGAAACAGCTTTCGATGTAGCTGTACGGAATGGACCGGACCGAGGATGCCGCAACACCCTTGGGTGCCCGGGTGCTTGCGTACGTCACCCCGTTGAGCTTGTAGGTATAGACCTTGCCGCTGACCCGTCGTCCACCGCTGCGCGGTGCAGGGCTTCTTGCCGGCGCGGACGCCACTGCATTGGCACCGCCGGGCAACGTGGCGAGCGTGGCAGCGGACGCCGTGGACACCGGCTGCCAGCGCGGCGCGTTCCGCTGCGTGCGGTATTGGCCGACGGCTTCGCAGGTGGCGCCGGGGACGCGCTTGCTGGCATAGCTGCGGCTGCCATCCGGAGAATCGCAGCGGTACAGGGTTCCGCTGGCGCGCGCCTGACCAGTCGCCAGGCACCCCAAGGCGAACAGGGCCGCCAGCAACGTCCAGCCCGGCATGTGCTTCGGCGCGATCATGAAAATATGCGGCAAGCCATTGTTTGCACGAGGATTCACCATACACGCTTCACGCCACATAGACTACCCCGTCACTCCCCCTTAACGATCCACGTCCGGCCCGGATTCATCGCCGCGCCCCGGAGGCCCCATGACCGACCGCATTCCCCTCGACGTACTCGACCCTGCCCCGCCCGAACGGCGCCCTGCCCCAGCCACCAAGGGCAAGCTCTTCATCCAGACCCACGGTTGCCAGATGAACGAGTACGATTCGGCGAAGATGGCCGACGTT
>DAIRVA010000026.1:0-26294 GCA_036803045.1 Lysobacter sp.
CTTCGGCTGCGGCGCGCACGGCACCGCGATCAGCTTCCTGATGAACTACGACCGCATGGAATTCCTCGATGCGGTCGAGGATCTCGCCAAGCGCGCGGGCATGGAAGTACCGCGCGAGACCGCGCAGAAGAACGCGAATCCCGAGACCCAATCGCTGTTCAACGCCCTGGAGGCCGCGCAGCGTTTCTTCCAGAAGCAGTTGCAGCAGGCGCCGGACGCGCAGGCTTACCTGGACGGGCGCGATGTCGATGCGGCCACGCGCGAGCGTTTCGGCATCGGCTATGCGCCGGAGGGCTTCAGTGCGTTGAAGGATGCGCTCGGCACCGATGCGCGGCGCATGCAACTGCTGGAGAAGGCCGGCATGTTCTCGCGCAACGAGCGCGGCCATGTGTACGACAAGTTCCGCCATCGCATCATGTTCCCGATCCACGACCGCCGCGGCCGGGTGATCGCGTTCGGCGGGCGCGTGCTGTCCAAGGACGATTCGCCGAAGTACCTCAACTCGCCGGAGACGCCGCTCTTCCACAAGGGGCGTGAGCTGTACGGCCTGTGGCAGGTGCGGCAGGCGAACCAGAAGATCGCGCGGTTGATTGTGGTCGAAGGCTACATGGATGTCGTCGCGCTGTTCCAGCACGGCATCCCGGAGGCCGTTGCGACGCTCGGCACCGCGACCACCCCGGACCATGCGGAACTGCTGTTCCGCAACGCGCCGGACGTCTATTTCTGCTTCGATGGCGACGCCGCCGGTCGGCGCGCCGCGACGCGCGCGATGGAATCGGTGCTGCCGCGCATGAAGGACGGCCGCCAGGCGTTTTTCCTGTTCCTGCCCGATGGCGAGGACCCGGATTCGCTGGTGCGCGGCGAAGGCACCGACGGCTTCAACGCGCGCCTCGGTGCCGCCACGCCCCTGTCGCAGTTTTTCTTCGACGAACTCTCTCAGGACGTGCAGCTGCACACGCTCGAAGGCAAGGGCCGCTTGGCCGAGCGCGCCAAGCCCTATTTGTCGCAGATCCCCGACGGTGCGTTCGGCGACCTGATGCGCCAACGCCTGACGGAGCTCACCGGCGTCGGCGCTCGCCAGGCTTCGGCGCAAACGCACGTGCCCGCACAGCGCGCGCATGCGCAAGGGAGTGCGAGTGCGGCGCCGAAGCGCAGCCTCGTCCGCAGCGCGATCATCCTGCTGCTGCAGCAACCCTCGCTGGGTCTGGAAGCCGCCATTCCCTATGTCTTCGCCGGCCTCAGGCAACCCGGCGTCGAACTGCTGACCGAACTGCTGGATGTCGTGCAGATGCGCCCGGACATCTCCACCGGCGGATTGCTCGAATTGTTCGCCGAACGCGATGAAGCCGCCTCCCTGCAAAAACTCGCGGGCATCAGCCTGCCGGGCGATGCGGCGAGCTGGCAGGCCGAGTTCGACGACGTGCTGGTGCAGCTCGCACGGCAAACGCTGCAGCAGCGCATCGACGAATTGATGACGCGGATGCGCGAAGTCGGCACTTCCGGCCTCACCGCCGGCGAAAAGGATGAATTGCGCGAGTTGCAGGCCCGCGTGCGCACCTGATCGGCCGGCCATTGGCGCCCGTGACTTCCGGCCCGCACGCGTCCCACCCCGTGCGGGTACCCTCGGCGGACCACCGCCACGACTGAGCCGTTGCCATGCGCCTCACGCCCTGCCTGCTCGCCACCGCCCTCGCGTTGGCCACCCTGCCCGCCTTCGCGCAAAGCCCCGCGCAGGTGAATCGCGAAACCATCGGCAACCGCACCACCGAGAACATCCCGGCCATCGACCCGGCGCTCATCGAGCGACTCAACCGCTACCAGAACACCCGCAGCGCGGGCGTCGAAGGCTGGACGAAGGAGGGCTGCCTGCTGATCAGCACGCGCTTCGCCGAGACCGCGCAGGCGCATCGCGTCTGCCAGCCGCTGGGCATGCGCGAGCAGCTGACCTTCTATCCGGAACCGGTCGCAGGCATCTCGGTCATTCCCGCCAGATCCGTGCGCCAGGGCTTCGTCTTCGCCAAGGACAAGGGCGGCGACGAGTTCAGCCAACTTTACTGGTTCGACCTCGGCAGCCGCGAAGTCAGCCTGCTGAGCGATGGCCAGCGCAGCCAGAACGGCGGTGCGGTGTTCAGCGATGATGGCCGCTGGCTGGCCTATGCCGGCACCGGCCGCAACGGCAAGGATCGCGACATCTACCTGCGCGACATGCAATCCGGCCAGTCCCGCCGCGTGCTGGAAGCCGAAGGCAGCTGGAGCGCGATGGGCTTCTCGCCCGATGCCGGCGAACTTTTGGTGATGCGCTATCTCTCAGCCGCCGACAGCCGGCCGGGCGTGGTCGATCTTTCCACCGGCAAGCTGACCATGTTTCCCGTGGATGGCGGCACGGCATCGTTCGGGCGCTTCGCCTTCGCGCCGGACGGCAAGGGCGTGTATTTCATCTCGGACGAGCCGCTGGACGGCCAGGCGCAGGAGTTCGAGTCGCTGCGCTACCACGACATCGCCACCAACCAGGTGCGCCGCGTCGGCCCGGCCATCGATTGGGACGTGCAGGGTTTCGACATCAGCCCTGACGGCGGCCGCATCGCCTATACCAGCAACGAAGACGGCATCACCCGCCTGCGTGTGCTGGCATTGCCGTCGATGCGGGAAGTCGCCCTGCCCGCGCTGCCGATCGGGGTGATTTCCGGCACCTCGTTCTCGCCCGATGGCAAGCGCCTGGCGGTGACGCTCAACAGCGCGACATCGCCCAGCGACATCTTCGTGATCGATCTGGCCGCAAGAGAATCCACACGATGGACGCAGAGCGAAGTCGGCGGCCTGGATGCCTCGGCCTTCGTCGCGCCCACGCTCATCCGCTATGCGACTTTTGATCAAGTCGATGGCAAGCAACGCACCATCCCCGCGTTTTATTACAAGCCCGCGAAGGCGAGCGGGAAGCTGCCGGTCATCATCAACATCCACGGCGGCCCCGAAGGCCAGTCCTATCCCACCTTCAACCCGACCGCGCAGTTCCTGGCCAATGAAATGGGCGTGGCGATGCTGGTGCCGAACGTGCGCGGCTCCAGCGGTTACGGCAAGACCTACTTGTCGATGGACAATGCCGAGAAGCGCGAGGACTCGGTGCGCGACATCGGCGCATTGCTGGACTGGATCGCCAGGCAGCCGGAGCTTGATGCTTCGCGCGTGGGCGTGATGGGCGGCAGCTACGGCGGCTACATGGTGCTGGCGTCCCTTCAGCATTACCCCGAGCGCATCCGCGCCGGCATCGACGTGGTGGGCATTTCCGACTTCACCACCTTCCTCACCAATACCGAAAGCTACCGCCGCGACCTGCGCCGCGCCGAATACGGCGACGAGCGCGACCCGGCGATGCGCGCGGTGTTCGACCGCATCTCGCCGCTGAAAAATGCCGGCAAGATCCGCTCGGCGCTGCTCGTGGCGCAGGGCAAGAACGATCCGCGCGTGCCGTGGACCGAGGCCGAGCAGATCGTGAAGGCCGCGCGCGCCAACGGCGGCCCGGTCTGGTACCTGCTGTTCGACGACGAAGGCCACGGCTTCCGCAAGAAGGCGAACAGCGATTATTTCAACGCCGCCAGCATGCAATTCTGGAAGACGTATCTGCTGGATGCGGACGCGAAGGCGACTGGCGCGCGATAATCGCGCCCCATGCGCCAGATCGTCGTCCAACGCTACGTCACCCCGCTGCGCGAAGGCGGCTCGCTGCCGGCCGTGGTCGAGGGCGACGACCTGGGCCTGTACGTGCTGAAGTTCCGCGGCGCCGGCCAGGGACCTCGCGCGCTCATCGCCGAGATCATCGGCGGCGGCATCGCCTGCGCGTTGGGCCTGACGGTGCCGGAGATCGTGCTGGCCGACCTCGACCCCGGCCTGGCTGCGACCGAACCCGATCCCGAGATCCAGGACCTGCTGCGCGCCAGCGGCGGCCTGAACGTGGCGCTGGATTACCTGCCGGGCGCGGTGAATTTCGATCCTGCCGCAGACAGCGTGGAGGCGGATCTGGCCTCGCGCGTGGTGTGGTTCGATGCCTTCGTCAGCAACGTCGACCGCACCGCGCGCAACACCAACCTGCTCACCTGGCATGACCGCCTGTGGCTGATCGATCACGGCGCGGCGCTGTATTTCCACCACGGCTGGCAGGGCGAAGCCGAAGCCGCCGACAAACCCTTTCCGCTGATCAAGGACCACGTGCTGTTGCCGATGGCCGATGGCATCGAGGCCGCCCATCGCGAGTCAGTGGCGAAACTCTCGTCAGAGTTGTTCGCACGCATCCTGGCCGCTATCCCGGATGACTGGCTGGTGGTCGAGGGTAGCGACGCCCCTGCCTTCGCGACACCGGAAGCACATCGCGTCGCCTACCAGCACTATCTGGAGCGGCGTCTGGCCTGTGCCTCGAAGATCATCGACACGGTGAAGGAGGCGCGCGATGCATCGTGAGCCGCAGTTCTACGATTACGCGATCATCCGCGTCGTGCCACGGGTGGAGCGCGAGGAGTTCGTCAACGTCGGCATCCTGCTCTCGAGCCAGCCCGCGCGCTACCTCAATGCCGCCATCGCGCTGGACGAGGCGCGCCTGCTGACGCTGGACCCGGACGTGGACCTCACGCTGGTGCGCCGCCATCTGGCCGCGCTTGATGGCATCTGTGCCGCGCACGATGCCGCCAGCCCGATCGCCTTGTTGCCGCCGCGCGCGCGGTTCCACTGGCTCACCGCGCGCCGCAGCTCGATCATCCAGACCTCGCCCGTGCACACCGGCAAGTCCAGCGACCTCGATGCCACGCTGCAGCACCTGATGGATACGCTGGTGCGCACGCCAATCCCGCGCAAGCGCCCCGGCGACGACACGTAGAATACGCGGCACCCTGGCCGGAAAACGCACGATGACCGCATCTTCCCCCTGGCGCGCACGCGCTCCCGGACTGGCCTTCGCCGCGCTGCTCGGTCTCGGCAGCATGCTGCTTGCGCGCATCCCCGCCATCGAATCGATCGGCATGAGCGCGCTGCCGCTGGCGATCATCGTCGGCATCGTGATCGGCAACACGCTGTTCCCGCGCATCGCCACGCCGCTGGGTGCGGGCGTGGATTACGCGCGCACCATGCTGCTGCGCGCGGGCATCGTGCTGTTCGGCTTCCGGCTGACGTTCCAGGACATCCTCGGCGTCGGCGTTTCCGGCATCGTCATCGCGGCGCTGATCGTCGTCAGCGTGTTCGTGCTGGCGGTGTGGCTGGGGCGATTGCTCGGGATGGACCAAGACACCGCCATGCTGATCGGCTCGGGCGCGTCGATCTGCGGCGCGGCCGCGGTGATGGCGGCCGAGCCGGTGTTGAAGGCGCAGGCGCACAAGGTCTCGGTGGCGGTGGCCACGGTCGTGGTGTTCGGCACGCTCGGCATGTTCCTGTATCCGTTCCTGCGCGGGCCGTTCGGGCTGGATGCGCATGCCTACGGGATATACGCGGGCTCCACCATCCACGAGGTCGCGCAGGTGGTCGTGGCCGGCCGCGCGGTCAGCCAGGAAGCGGCGAACACCGCCGTGATCGAGAAGATGATCCGGGTGATCATGCTGGCGCCGTTCCTGCTGGCGCTGTCGGCGTGGATGCGCGGCAAGTCCGGCGGGACCGGCAAGTCGAAACTGGTGATCCCGTGGTTCGCTGTCCTGTTCCTCGTGGTCGGCGCGTTCAATTCACTGCACCTGCTGCCGCAGCCGACGGTCGATGGCTTGCTGCTGTTCGACACCTTCCTGCTGGCGACCGCGATGGGCGCGCTGGGCCTGCGCACGCACGCCGGCGCGATTCGGCAGGCGGGAATGCGGCCGATGCTGCTGGCGGCGATGCTGTTCGCCTACCTGGTCTTCGGCGGACTGGCGATCAACCTGGGCATGCACGCGCTGCTGGGCTGATCCTCATGCGACCGGCACCAGCGTGAACGCCGGCCGGCCACCCAGCCAGGGCATCAGCCAGTGGTCGATGAGCAGGAAGGCAAACAGGGCCATCAAGTACACCACCGAGTAATTGAACACGCGCATGGCGAAGAACTCGTCCGGCGGATTCTGCAATTTCCAGGCGTACCACACGAAAACCGCCCCCAGCACGATGGCGCCGCCGAGGTAGAACACGCCGCTCATCCCCGCCACCCACGGCAGCAGCGTGACGGCGAACAGCAGCACGGTATAGAGCAACACTTGCCAGCGCGTGTAGTGCACGCCGTGGGTGACCGGCAACATGGGGATGAGCGCCCGGGCGTAGTCGTCGCGGCGGAAGATCGCCAACGCCCAGAAGTGCGGCGGCGTCCACACGAAGATGATCAGCACCAGCAACAGCGAATGGGCCCAGTCCCAGGCCCCCTGCATGCCGGTCACGGCCGACCAGCCGAGCAGCGGCGGGGCCGCGCCGGCGATCCCCCCGATCACGATGTTCTGCGGCGTGGCGCGCTTGAGCCATCCGGTGTAGACGATGGCGTAGCCGATCAGCGAGGCGAAGGTCAGCAGCGCGGTGATCGTGTTGACCAGCAGCACCAGCAGCAGCATCGACGCCACGCCCAGCGCGATGGCGAACACCAACACCTGCCGCCCGTTGAGCGCGCCGGTCGGTAGCGGCCGGTTGGCCGTGCGCGCCATCACCGCGTCGATGCGCTGGTCGATGAGGTGGTTCACCGCGGCCGCGCTCGCCGCCGCCAGCCAGATGCCGAGCAGGCCGAACACGCTTTCCTTCAGCGGCGGCAGGCCGGGCACGGCGAGGAACATGCCCACCAGCGCGGTGAACACGATCAGCGCCACCACGCGTGGCTTGGTCAACGCCCAGTAATCGCGCAGGTGCATGCGTCAGTCGTCCCGCGCCAGCGGCGCCAGCCGCGCGAGCAAGGTCACCAGCACCAGCAGCAGCAGCGCAGCGCCGCCGTTGTGCATCACCGCGACCTTGAGCGGCAGGCCCAGCAGCACGTTGGCGATGCCCAGCGACAGCTGCGTCAGGGTCAGCAGGCCCAGCAGCATGCCCCAGCCACGCATCCCCGGCACGCGCAACAGCTTGACCACCAACACGGCCATGTAGGCCAGGACCGCGATGGCGAAGATGCGATGCATCATCTGGATCGCGGCGCGCGCTGGAGCATCCAGCACGCCGCCCTCGTAATCCACCCCGATGCCGCGCCAGAGGACCAGCGCTTCGCGGAAATCGTGCGGCGGCCACCATTGCCCCAGGCATTTCGGGAACTCGATGCCGCAGGCAAGCGCGGCGTAATTCGCGCTGGTCCAGCCACCGAGCGCGATCTGCACCGCCAGCACGATCAAGCCCCCGCGCAACCAGGCGCGCAGCGTGTCGGCATCCACTACCCGCAACGGCAGGTCGGTGGCGCGCCACGCCATCCATGCCAGCAAGCCCAGCGTGGTCATCCCTCCCAGCAAATGCCCCATCACCACGATCGGCTTCAGCAACCACGTCACCGTCCACATCCCCAGCAACGCCTGGAAGATGATGGTCGCCAGCGTCAGCACGGCCACCCGCGAGAGATCGCTGTTCGACCATCGCCAGGCGGCGCCCAGCAGGACCGCCTCACCGGCGATGGCCAGCACGCTCGCCAGTGCATGTTCGCCGTGCATGTACATCGGGATGGCGATGCCGACCAGCAGCGCAGCACCCAGCACCTGCGCGACCCCGCGCGGGCGCCTGCGCGCGGCCAGCAGCGCGAGCACCAGCACCAGCACGCCCAGCGTCGCGGCGAGGTGGCGATGCACCTGCTCGCGCCAGGCACGGTTGCCGTCGAACGCGCGGATGCTGCTGGCGGCATGGTCGGCCACGTCGCCCACGGCCTTCGGCCACGTCGCCCGGCCGTAGCAGGTCGGCCAATCCGGGCAGGAAAGCCCCGCATGCGACAGGCGTACGAACGCGCCGAACACGATCACGCACAAGACGAGCGCCACTGCCGCCCAGGCGATGCGATGGAAATGCCGGGACAGCCCGGGACCGTTGAAGAGAGTCATCGCAGTTTCAGCAGTTTGGAAAGGTCGCTGCGCAAATCGCCAGGATCGTGCCCCGGCGGATACCGCAAGATGGCGAAACCATTCGGATCGACCACGTACGTCACCGGGCCATCCCCACGGGGGCGCGGCAAGGCGTCGCGCAGGCCGGGGGCATCGCGCAGGGCGCGCTGCCGGCTGGCCGGTGGTGCCGAAGCCGGCACCTGCCCCAGCCAGAAGATCTCGAGCCGGTCGGCATCGCGGCCGGCGATCTGCCAGACCTTGTCCAGGTCTTCTGCCAACCGATCGCAGCGCGCGGCGCATTCGCCCGGCGGCGCCACCAGGATGCGCCAATGCCGCCCGGCCGGATTCCATTCGTATTCGCCGCCATCCGCAAGTTGTGGATGCATTTGCCGAAGATCTCCCGGCGGCTGCAGCAGCTCGCCCTTGTTCTTCATGCCCTCCGGCCGCCAGCCGGAGAAGCGCAGCGCGCCCGCGACGAGGAAGCTGCCGAAGATCATCACCGCGATCAGCAGCAACGCATTGCGGTTGCGCTTGCGGGCATCGGTCTGGGCGGGCATGTCGTTGTTCATGGCTGTCGGCGATGGCGCAAGGTGAGGAGGATGGCGACGACCAGCACCGCGGCCGCCAGCGCGAACCACTGCACGGCATAGCCGAGATGCCGCTCAGGTGGCAGCGTGTTCGGCAGGACGTCCAAATCCCGTGCGTAACCGGTCGGCAGGCGCGGATCCAGGCGCAGCACCCGGGGTGCGATGCCGGACAAACCGGTCCGGGCGGCTATTGTCGCCGGGTCGAGGGCGATCACCAAATATTGCCCATCGTCGGTGCGGTTTTCCGCGCCGGCGAGGAGGCCGCGCGAGGGCGGCGGCATCAGCAACCCACGCAATGCACGCCGCCCGGGCGGCGGTGCGCCCGTTCGCGGCATTTCCCGGGACGCACCGACCGGCAGCCAGCCCATTTCCACCAGCAGCGGGGCGGCATCGCCATCGGGCTGGAACAGCCGGAACACACGGACACCCGGACGCCCATCGCGCTGCTGGTTGTCCAGCAGCCAGGCCGGTTGCGACAGGAAGCGTCCCTCGCCCTCGGCCCAATCGTAGGCTGGCGCCCGTGCGGAATCGTTCGCAACGGCCAGCGGCCGCGCCACGCGCTCGCGGAGCACGGTCGCGACCGAGGCCAGCATCGATTCCTTCTCGTGCATGCGTCGCAGCTGCCAGCTGCCCAGCAGGCAACCCGCCACGACCAGCACGATAGCGACGACCCAACCGATCAGCGGCGTGGCATCGCGACGATTCATCGCGGGACCCCGTTCATCCGGCTCGGAACCGGGGTAAAGTGCCCGGCATGATCAGTCCCGCACTCAAGACGCTCCTCATCGTCGCCTTCCTGATCGCCATCGTCTGGAACCTGGGCGCCGGCCTCTATTACATGATGTCCGACAAGGGCGAGTCCAAGCGGACCGTCAACGCGCTGACCAAGCGCATCGTGCTGTCGGTGATCCTGATCCTGCTGTTGGTGCTGGCGATCAAGATGGGCTGGATCGTGCCGCATGGCGTGGGTCGTAATCCGGTTTGAGTGGGGCGATCAGGCAAAGACGAAAGAGGCCGGCAATGCCGGCCTCTTGCATGTCGGACCGGGTTCAGGCCGCGGTCAGAGCACGTAGACGAACAGGAACAGGGCCAGCCAGACCACGTCGACGAAGTGCCAGTACCACGCCACCGCCTCGAAGCCGAAGTGGTCCTGCGGGGTGAAATGGCCTTTCAGGCAGCGCAGCCAGATGACGATCAGCATCAGCGTGCCCAACGTCACGTGCAGTCCGTGGAAGCCGGTCAGCATGTAGAAGGTGGATCCGTAGATGCCTGAGCCCAGCGTCAGGTTCAGGCCTTTCCAGGCGTGGATGTATTCCTCGCCCTGGAAGAACAGGAAGGTGCAGCCGAGCAGGACGGTCAGGCCCAGGAACAGCAGCAGCACGCCGCGCTTGTTGGCCTTCAGGGCATGGTGGGCGATGGTGATGGTCACGCCGGAGGTCAGCAGGATCAGCGTGTTGAGCAGCGGCAGGCCCCAGGCGCCGACGGTCTGGAAGTAACCGCCGATGGTGGCCGGGCCGTTGCTTGGCCAGCCGGCCGCGTAGCCGGGCCACAGCAGCGCGTTGGTCATCGCGCCGTCACCCTGGCCGTTCAGCCACGGCAGGGCGAATTGGCGGGTGTAGAAGAGCGCACCGAAGAAGGCGGCGAAGAACATCACCTCCGAGAAGATGAACCACACCATCCCCATGCGGAACGAGCCGTCCACCTGCCTGTTGTAATAGCCACGCACCGATTCGGTGATGACGTCGGCGAACCACTTGAAGATGATCGCGGCGAGGAAGGCCACGCCGAGCAGGAACACCGTCTTGCCCCAGCTCGTTTCGTTCAGCCAGCTGCCCAGGCCCAGCATGGTGATGAACAGCGCGACCGAAGCCCAGATCGGCCAGCGGCTCTGGACGGGGACGTAGTAGGCGTCCGGGTTGGGATGTTCGCTAGCGTGGGCTTGTGCCATGGTCGTTCTCTCTTGCGTCGTTCGGTCAGGTCAAGGCGCGGCGGCGTTGGCCTCGGCCGTCAGGGTGTCATTGCGGAAGAAGGCATAGGACAGGGTAAGCGTCTTCACGTCGGCCGGCAGCGCCGGGTCGACGATGAAGCGCACGGGCATGTCGCGCGATTCGCCCGCCGCCAGCTTCTGCGCGGTGAAGCAGAAGCATTCGGTCTTGTTGAAGTACTTGGAGCCGCGCGCCGGCGCTACCGAGGGCACTGCGCTGCCGACGAGCGTGCGCCCGCTGGTGTTCTTCGCGTAATACGTCGTCTCGTACTGCTTGCCCGGCTGGACCTGCATCGTGAGCTGGTGCGGATGGAACTCCCACGGCAGCCCGGAATTGACCCCGCCGTCGAACATCACCGTGACCCAGCGCTCCTTGCCCGGAACGGCCACCGCCGCTTGCGCGTCGGAAGCGCCTTGGGCGAGGCGGATGCCGAACACCTTCTCGCAGGCGATCCGGTACAACGGCACCAGGGCGAAGCTGAAGGCAAACGCAGCCAGCGCGACCAGAAGCATCTTGCCCAGGCCACGGTCGTTGCGCTTGGAGGGCGCTGCAGTCACGAGTTCAGCACCCCGGACAGGATGAAGGCGACATAGATCAGGACCGCGATGCCCGCGACGATCAGCGCGGTGCGCCGCGCGGCCTTGCGCCGCGCTTCGATCGACGGGTCGGTGGCGGGATCGCGGTCGCTCATCGTCATCATGCGGTCAATGGCTGACGTCGTCGTGCGCCAGATCGCCCGGCCTGATCACCGGCGGCGTGGAGAACGTGTGGTGCGGTGCCGGCGACGGCAAGGTCCATTCCAGCCCGCGCGCGCCTTCCCAGGCGCGGGGCTGCGCCTTCTCGCCGGTCTTGAGCGAGCGCAGCAGGATGAAGGCCATCAGGAACGGCGTGACGAACATGCCGAAGGCGCCGATCGAGCTGACGAAGTTCCAGTCCGCGAACACCACGTTGTAGTCCGGGATGCGGCGCGGCATGCCGGCCAGGCCCAGGAAGTGCTGCGGGAAGAACAGCAGGTTGACGAACACGATCGTCCACCAGAAATGGAACTTGCCCCAGAACTCGTTGTACATGCGGCCGGTCCACTTCGGCCACCAGTAGTACGTCGCCGCGATGATGGAGAACAGCGCGCCGGTCACCAGCACGTAGTGGAAGTGCGCCACCACGAAATAGGTGTCGTGGTACTGGAAGTCCGCGGGGACGATCGCCAGCATCAGGCCGGAGAAGCCGCCAATGGTGAACAGGATCACGAAGCCCACGGCCCACAGCATCGGCGTCTCGAAGGACAGCGAGCCGCGCCACATCGTGCTGACCCAGTTGAACACCTTCACGCCGGTCGGGATCGCGATCAGCATGGTGGCGAACATGAAGTAGATCTCGCCGCCCAGCGGCATGCCCACCGTGAACATGTGGTGCGCCCACACGATGAACGACAGGAACGCGATCGACGCGGTCGCGTACACCATGGCCTGGTAACCGAACAGCGGCTTGCGGCTGAAGGTCGGGATGATTTCCGACACCACGCCGAACGCCGGCAGGATCATGATGTAGACCTCGGGGTGGCCGAAGAACCAGAAGATGTGCTGGTACATCACCGGGTCGCCGCCGCCGGCCGCGTTGAAGAAGCTGGTGCCGAAGAACTTGTCGGTCAGCAGCATCGTCACCGCGCCCGCCAGCACCGGCATCACGGCGATCAGCAGGAACGCGGTGATCAGCCAGGTCCAGCAGAAGATCGGCATCTTCAGCAGGTCGACGCCCGGGGCGCGCATGTTGAGGATGGTGGCGATGATGTTGATCGCGCCCATGATCGAGCTGATGCCCATCATGTGGATGGCGAAGATCGCGAACGACAGGCTGTTGGTCTGCAGCGACAGCGGCGGGTAGAGCGTCCAGCCGCCGGCGGGCGCGCCGCCGGGCATCGCGAAGGTGATCAGCAGCAGCGCGAAGGCGAACGGCATGATCCAGAACGACCAGTTGTTCATGCGCGGCAGCGCCATGTCGGGCGCGCCGATCTGCAGCGGCACCATCCAGTTGGCCAGGCCCACGAAGGCCGGCATCACGCCGCCGAAGATCATGACCAGCGCGTGCACCGTGGTCATCTGGTTGAAGGTCTCGGGGTTCAGGTGCTGCAGGCCCGGCTCCATCAGCTCCCAGCGGATCATCACCGACATGAAGGCGCCGACGATGAACATCACGAAGCTGAACACGAGGTACAGCGTGCCGATGTCCTTGTGGTTGGTCGAGAAGAACCAGCGCTCGACGAAGCCCTGTTTGTGGGCGTGATCGTCGTGACCGCTGTGATCGATGCCGGCGTGGGTGGTGGCCATGGAACGTGTACCTCTAGGTGAAGACGGCGATCAGCCGGCCGGCGTGGCGGCGGCGTTCTTGTCGGCGGCGGCGGTGGCCGGCGCAGCGCTTTCGGCGGCGGGCGCGGCGTCGGCCGGAGCGGCCTCGGCGGGCTCGGCGCCGGCCGGCGCGGCGTCGGCCGGGGCGGGCGTGGCCACCGGAGCAGGCGCGTTCTTCGCGCGCTGGTCGGCCAGCCACTGCTTGAATTCGTCCTTGCTCACGGCCTTGACCACGATCGGCATGAAGCCGTGGTCCTTGCCGCACAGCTCGGCGCACTGCCCGCGGTAGATGCCCGGCTCGTCGATCTGCGTCCAGGCCTCGTTGATGATCCCGGGGATGGCATCCTGCTTCCAACCCAGCGCCGGCACCCACCAGGCATGGATGACGTCGTCGGCGGTGATCACGAAGCGGATCTTGGTGTCGGTCGGCAGCACCAGCACGTTGTCGACGTCGAGCAGGTAATGGGGATGGCCGGCAGCAACGGCGTTCTGGCCGCTCTGGCGGATCTCGTCGCTCTTGCGATCGAGGCGGCTGGTGAAGGACACGCCTTCGCCCAGGTACTCGTATGTCCACATCCACTGGTAGCCAGTGACCTTGACGGTCATCTCGGCGTTGCGGGTGTCATACATCTTGATCAGGTTCTTGGTGGCCGGAAAGGCCAGTAGGATCAGGATCAGCACGGGGATGACCGTCCAGATCACCTCAGCCGTGGTGTTGTGGCTGAACTGGGCGGCGACCGCGCCCTTGGACTTGCGGAACCTGAAGATCGCGACGGCCATGGCGCCGAACACGATCACGCCGATGATCACGCAGATCCACAGCACCCACATGTGGGCCTCGTAGGCAGCGTGGGCGGTCGGGGTGACGCCGCGGCCCATGTTGAGCTGCCAGCGCTTCGGATCGGCGGCTTGCGCCCATGCCACCATCGGCAGGCACGCCGACAGCGTTCCGATTGCGATCGCCTTGCCGGCGCGTGCGAGTTGCACCATGTCTGAAGAATCCCGAATGCGTGCGGGCCGCGGGACGCGGCATCGCGTGACGATGCGCCGGCACAAAGCCGGCCGAACCTTGGAAATGGTAGCGGGCGCAGACCCCGGGCGGCAAGCCGCCTTCCCCGGAGCCCCGATTCTAGGCCATCACGGCACCTTATAATTCGCGCCTGCCCCCGCTGTCCAAGGCTTTCCACGTGCGCGCCCCATTGCTCCGTCAAGTCGCCCCAGTCCCGGCATCCCCGCTCCGCGCCGCCATCACCCATGCCTGGGCAGTGGACGAGACCACCCATGTCCATGAATTGTTGGCCCTGGCCCGACAGCCGGATGCCGACCGCTCCGCCGTGCGCGCCACTGCCGGCGACCTGGTGCGCCGGGTGCGCGCCCGCGCCGGCGATGCCAGCCTGGTCGAGTCCTTCATGCGCCAATACGACCTCGGCAGTGAGGAAGGCGTGCTGATGATGTGCGTGGCCGAGGCCCTGCTGCGCATCCCGGACCAGGACACTGCCGATGCGCTGATCCGCGACAAGCTGGGCGAGGCCAACTGGCGCCGCCACCTAGGCCAGAGCGACTCGCTGCTGGTCAACGCCTCGACCTGGGGCCTGCTGCTCACCGGCAAGCTGGTGAACCTGTCCGACGACACCCAGCGCGATGCCGCAGGCGCCTTCGGGCGGCTGGTCGGCAAGCTGGGCGAGCCCGTCATCCGCGGCGCGGTGCGCCAGGCGATGAAGATCATGGGCCACCAGTTCGTCATGGGCCGGACGATCAAGGAAGCACTGGATCGCTCGAAAAAGGGCGAAAACGCCGCATATCGCTACTCCTTCGACATGCTGGGCGAAGGCGCGCTGACCAGCCGTGATGCCGCGCGCTATCTGGAGGCCTACGCCCAGGCGATCCACGCGATCGGTGCGACCGGCCCGTTCGAGGACGTGTTCGCCGCACCCAGCATCTCGGTGAAGCTCTCCGCGCTGCATCCGCGCTACGAGCACGCCAAGCGCGAGCGCGTGCTGGCCGAGCTCGGTCCGGGCTTGCTGGAACTGTCGCGATTGGCCAAGCGCCATGGCATCGGCCTGACCATCGATGCCGAGGAAACCGAGCGCCTGGAGCTCTCCCTCGACCTCATTTTCCAGGTGCTCGCCGACCCCTCGCTGGATGACTGGAACGGCTTCGGCATCGTCGTGCAGGCCTACCAGAAGCGCGCGCCGTTCGTAATCGACTACATCGCGGGCAAGGCGCGCGAGCTCGGTCGCCGCATCCCCGTGCGCCTGGTCAAGGGCGCCTATTGGGATGCCGAGGTCAAGCGTGCGCAGATGGACGGTCAGCCCGGCTATCCGCTGTTCTCGCGCAAGCCCAATACCGACGTCAGCTACCAGGCCAATGCGCGCCGGCTGCTGCAGAACATCGATGCGATCTACCCGATGTTCGCCACCCACAATGCGCAGACCATCGCCGCGATCCACCAGATGGCCCAGACCGAGCTGGGCGGTGGCGCGCGCGAAGGCAGCGGCTTCCGCTACGAGTTCCAGAAGCTGCACGGCATGGGCGACGACCTCTACGCCGAGGTGATCCCGGCAGACCGCCTCGATGTGCCCTGCCGCGTGTACGCGCCGGTCGGCAGCCACGAGGACCTGCTGCCTTACCTGGTGCGCCGCCTGCTTGAGAACGGCGCGAACTCCAGCTTCGTCAACCGCATCACCGACGAGGCGATCCCGATCGACGACCTGGTCCGCGACCCGATCGACGTCGTCGGCGCATTCGAGCAGATCCCGCATCCCCGCATCCCGCTGCCGGTGGACCTCTACCGCAGCCAGCACCAGCCACGAGACAACTCCATGGGCATCAACATCGCCAACGACGACGCGCTGCGCCAACTGGCCGCCGAGATCAACAACGCAGGCAGCGGCAGCTGGACCGCGGCCGCGCTGGTGCCGGGTGCAACGACGCACGGCGACCGCATCGACGTCACCAACCCAGCCGATCGCCGCGAAGTGGTCGGTCACTGGCAACCCGCCGATGCGGAGACGGTCGAGCGCGCGATCGAGAACGCACTGGCCGCGCAGCCCGCTTGGGATGCAACCCCGGTCGACACGCGCGCCACCATGCTGGAGAAAGCCGCCGACCTCATGGAAGCACGCATCGCCCCGCTGATGGCGATGTGCACCAAGGAGGCCGGCAAGACCATTCCGGACGGCATCGCCGAAGTGCGCGAGGCGGTGGATTTCCTGCGTTATTACGCCATCGAGGCGCGCAAGGCGTTCACCGTGGAAGCGCTACCTGGCCCGACCGGCGAAGCGAACTCGCTGCAACTTTCCGGCCGCGGCGTGTTCGTGTGCATCAGCCCGTGGAACTTTCCGCTGGCGATCTTCACCGGCCAGATCGCCGCGGCGCTGGCCGCCGGCAACACGGTGATCGCCAAACCCGCCGAGCAGACCAATCTGATCGGCCATGCCGCGGTGAAATTGATGCACGAAGCCGGCATCCCCGCCGAGGTATTGCAGTTCGTGCCGGGCGATGGCGCGGCGGTCGGTGCCGCGCTGACGCGCGACGCACGCATCGCCGGCGTGTGTTTCACCGGCTCCACCGAGACCGCGCGCATGATCAACCGCGCCCTGGCCGCGCGCGACACCGGCATGATCGCGACCCTGATCGCCGAAACCGGCGGCCAGAACGCGATGATCGCCGACAGCTCCTCGCTGCCCGAGCAGGTGGTGAAGGATGCATTGGGCAGCGCGTTCACCTCGGCGGGCCAGCGTTGCTCCGCGGCGCGCGTGCTGATGGTGCAGGACGACATCGCCGACAAGGTGATCGACATGCTGGCCGGTGCGATGGCCGAGCTCACGGTCGGCGATCCGGGCGAACTTTCCACGGACGTCGGCCCGGTGATCGATGCCGATGCGAAGGCGCAGCTGGACCAGCACGCCGAGCGCATGCAGCGCGAAGCCAAGCCCATCGCCGCGGCCAAGCTGGGCGCTGAGGCCGCGCACGGCACCTTCGTCGCACCGATGGCGTGGGAACTGCAATCGATCAGCCAGCTGACCCGCGAGAACTTCGGCCCCGCGCTGCACGTGGTGCGCTGGAAGGCCGATGAACTGGACCAGGTGGTCGATGCGATCAACGCGACCGGCTTCGGCCTGACCCTCGGCATCCATTCGCGCATCGACGAGACGGTGGAGCGCATCGTCAGGCGCGCCAAGGTCGGCAACATCTACGTCAACCGCAACCAGATCGGCGCGGTGGTCGGTGTGCAGCCCTTCGGCGGCCAAGGCATGAGCGGCACCGGCCCGAAGGCCGGTGGCCCGCACTACCTGCCGCGCTTCGCCACCGAGAAGACCGTCACCGTGAACACGACGGCCGCAGGGGGCAACGCGAGCCTGCTGACGCTGGGCGAGTAAAAGCGGCATGGGTCGGCGCCCCGGCCTCGTGCGCGGGGCGTTGCCATTCAATGCCGCCATCCAAAAAGAAGCCCCGCCATTGGCGGGGCTTCGATGCCATGGAAACAGGCAATTGGATCAGAAGGTATAGCGCGCGCCCACGGCGAACACGTTCGCGTTGCCGGTGAACTTGCCGTACAGGCCGTTGTAACGGCTCTGGGCGACATCCGGTGGCAGGCTGATCTGGGTGTCACGCACTTCCACGCGGGAGTAGGCCGCGTCCACGCTCAGGTTGGGCGTGGCGCTCCAGGTCATGCCGAGCGACGCGATGCGACGGCTGTTGTCGGGCAGGCGCGGCGTGCGGTCGTGCACGCGGGTCGGGGTCTCGTCGTAGGCCACGCCGCCACGCACCGTCAGGGTGTCGCTCAGCGCGTAATCCGCACCCAGCGCGTACATCATCGTGTCTTCCCAGTTGAAGGCCTCCCTGCTGGTCGGCTGGTAGGGATTGTCGAAGGTGACGGTGACGTCGCGGAGCGAACTCCAACCCGTGCGTTGGGCCTCGGCATAGAGCTTGAACTGGTCGGTCACGCCGAACTCGGCGCTCAACGTGTCGACGGCCGGCGTCACCAGGCGGGCATGACCGCCGGTATCGCGGAAGCCATTGGCCAGCACCGCGACCTGAGGACGCTGCGCGGCCGGGAGGAACGGCAGCAGCGCGTTCAGGCCGGGGCTCATGGCACGCAGCTTGTCGCTGCCGGCGCCGCCGAAGGTCGCGCTGCCGGCGAAGTCATGCTTGATCTCCGAGCGGTGCGAATAACCCAATGCGAAACGGTCGTTCGGGCGCCACTGCAGGCCGGCGACGAAACCGACGCTGTTGTCCTGACCCTTGATGGTGAACAGTCCGTCTTCCGCCACCCGCAGGGTGGCCGGCAGCGACGCGGTGATCATGCCGAAGGGCAGAGCCTTGCCGAGCTCGACTTCCGCGCGCTGGAAGATGAGGCCAACGCCGGCGCTGAACGTCGGGGTGATCTGCACTGCACCCGACAGGGTCAGGTCGATAGTCTTCAGGTCGGAAACGGTGGCGTTGTAACGGCCGATCCAGCCCGGCTCGTACTCGGTCTTCAGACCGAACGGGGCGGTGATGCTCGCACCCAAGGTCAGGCCTTCGAGCGCGCCTTGCATCGGGAACACGGCCGACATGGCCGGCACGACCGTCGGGTCACCCGGATCGCCGCCGTTGCCGCCGCCAAGCTGAGCGCCGGTCGTGGTCGTGCCGATGCCCTGGAACTTGGCATTGAGGTCGATCACCGACAGGTCCGCCTGGACCAGATTGCTCTTGATGTTGACCATGGCTGCCGGATTGTTGGCGACCACCGACCCATCGTTGCGGGCCACGGCGGTACCGGCAAAGGCGCGGCCGACATTCTTGGTGCTGGTCTCGCGGATCTGGAAACCAGACGCAAGCGCCTGGCCGGCGAACAGGGCGCCGACGATGGCGATCGTCAAAGCGGACGAACGCGGGTGAGGATGAATCGAAGGCATGGAAATCTCCGGGATATCTCAATGATGGGGATACATGATGCGTGGCCGGGTCCCACATTCGCGGGACCGTAACATAAACATACGGCCGCGCACGCAACATACATGCGGCCACGCATGCAGTGCGCATACGGTTACGGATGTAATATAACGATTCGGGGCTTGGCTAACATGAATCACCCCCGGATATCCGGCCAGCCGGCGGTGCGCCCGCCCTTGGAAGCTCATGTTCGTCGCCATCCCTCCACGGCAGCGCAGGCAGTTGATCTGGGTGACGCCACTGCTGGTGGTCTGCATGTGTGTCGCATTCATCTGGACGATCTGGTTGCCGGCGGGCGAACGCATCGCCCTGCTCCAGTCCCGAGGCATGCTGGGCGGCGGCGACCTGTCGTTGAGCGGCCGCGGCCTGCGCCTGCTGACCGCCTCCTTCCTGCATGCCGACTGGACGCACCTGCTCGGCAACCTGGTGTTCCTGATGATCTTCGGCTTTCCGGCGGAGCGGATGATGGGATCGTTGCGATTCCTGCTGCTGTTCCTGCTGGGCGGCGCAACGGCCAACCTGGCCGCCGCGGCGACCATCGCCGACGGCGAAGTGCTGATCGGCGCAAGCGGCGGCGTCTCCGCCGTGATCGGCGCGTGGCTGGTACTGTTTCCGCGTGCGCGGCTCGGCGTGGTGGTGCCGCTCGGCGTGTTCCTGGAGTTCGTGCGCGCGCCGGCCGCGCTGTTGATCGGTATCTGGGCGTTGCTGCAGGTGCTGTTCGCCTATATCGGCCCGGCCTACGGCCAAGTGGCATGGGTCGCGCACCTGGCCGGCTTCGGCTTCGGTGGCGTGTTCGCGCTCCTGTCCCGCTCGGCAATCGCCAAGCGCCTGCGCAAGCAGCGCGGTTACTGAGCCCGGGTCCGGATCAGAGCTTGGGCGATGCCCGGCCGGCGGCGGCGCCCGGTCGTTTCAGTTCTTCCAGCGCGGCCTGCACCGGGGCCTCGCCGTCCAGCACCTCGCCGGCCAGCTCACCCGCCATCGGGAGCCGGCCTTCGTCCTCACCCTGCAGGTGACCCGGCAGGCTGGCTTCGCTGTAACCGCCACGCCTGCGGTCGCCTGCGGCGGTCGCATGCAGCACGCGGTCCGGCTCGATCCCGACGCCCTGGATCGATCGCCCGCTCGGCGTGTAGTACCGGGCGGTAGTGAGCTTCACCGCATCGCCATTGTCCAGCGGCAGCAAGGTCTGCACCGAGCCCTTGCCGAAACTGCGGCTGCCGACCAGTCGTGCGCGATGGCTGTCCTGAAGCGCACCGGCGAGCACTTCCGACGCGCTTGCCGACCCGGCATCGATCACCACCACCACGGGGGCACCTGCCATCAGGTCCCCCGGCGTGGCGTTGAAACTGGTATCGCCGCCCTTCAGCCGTCCGCGCGTGCTGACGATCACGCCCGAATCCATCAGGTCATCCGCGATCCGCACGGCCGAGGTCAGCAGGCCGCCCGGATTGCTGCGCAGGTCGAGCACCAGGCCCTTGAGGCGCCCACCCGTCCCGGCATTGAGCTTGCCGAGGGCCTGTTCGAAATCGGTGGCCGTGCCGGCCTGGAAGCTGGAGATTCGAATGTAGCCGTAGCCCGGCTCGAGCATGCGCTGGCGCACGCTGGCCAGGCGGATCCGCTCGCGCCGCAGGACCACGTCGAAAGGGGCATCGCGCCCTTCACGTTCGATCGTCAGGCGCACCTCGGTGCCGACCGGACCTCGCAGGGGCGCCGTACCGTCGTCGATGCCGATCGGCTTGCCGTCGATGGCGGTGATGAGGTCGCCGGACTTCAATCCCGCGCGATCACCCGGACCACCCTCGATCGGGGCGATCACTTTCAGTGCGGCGCCGGGCTGCTGCTGCAGTTCGAGCCCGACGCCATCGTAGGCGCCGCTGGTGTCCTGGCTGAAATCGCGTACCGCCTCGCGATCGAGATAGACGCTGTGCGGATCGAGTTCGAGCATCAGCCCCCGCAGTGCGGAATGCATCAGGCGTTCGTCGGCGACCGGCTCCACGTAGGCTTCGCGGATCGCGTTGTAGACGCCGACGAAGCGGCGTATTTCCCCAAGTGGTACGCGGCTGGCGGCGCTTTCGCTGGCTTCCGGGTCGTCGTCGGCCGGGGCCGCTTGCGCGGACTGCCCCGCGGCGCGGGGCGCCTCGGGCGCGGTCTGCGCCAGCGCGCCGGCCGCGACGAACAGCAATGGCCAAGCCCAGGCAAGCACGCGCATCTTATGGCTCCATCGTGTGCGAAGAGAATCGATTATGCGCAGCCCGGAACCGCGGCGTCGATCCGGCGCGCGGCGTCATCGCCTGAGCCAGACCGTCGGGTTGACCGGCTTGCCGGCGCGGCGCAGCTCGAAATACAACGCAGGACGGCCTTGCCCCCCGGAGTTGCCGACACTGCCCACCGCCTCGCCCTTGCGAACCGAGTCGCCGACATCCTTCGCCAGCGCGTCGTTGTGCGCGTAGAGGCTCATGTAGCCGTTGCCGTGGTCCACGATGCACAGGAGACCGTAACCGCTCATCCATTCGGCGAACACCACCTGGCCATCGGCGACCGCGCGCACCGGCGTGCCGGCGGCCGCGCCGATCAGCATGCCGGAGCTGGCGCTGCCGTCGGGCATGGTGCCGCCGAAGCCGGTGAGCAAGCTGCCATCGAGCGGCCAACCCGCGCCGCCCACCGCGACTGGCGCGGCGGTGGCGACGCGCGCCGGGCGTACCGCACGCAAAGGCGTGCCACCGGCGCTCGAGGACTTGCCGCCATTGGTCGCGGCGGCCTCGCGGCGTGCGCGCGCCTCGGCGGCGGCCCGCTCGCGTGCGGCCTTGGCGGCAGCGGCGCGCAGCTGCGCCAGCACGCGCTCGAGCGCCTTGGCATCCTGTCCCAGCGCTTTTTCGCGGCTGGCCTTGTCCCGATATCTGGCATCGACCTGCGCCAGGGTGGTCGCGCGCTGCTGGCGCTGCCGGGCCACCTCGGACAGCTCGGCCTGCTGGCGCTGGCGCGCGGCGGCCAGCAAGGCCTGCTTCTGGCCGATCTCGGTTTCGATGGCATCCAGTTGGGCCAGACGTTCGCTGATGTCGCGGATGCGCGCGGCGCGATCGCGCTGGAAGGCCGCGTAATAGGCCAGCTCACGATTCGCCTTGGCCACCTGGTCCTGCGAGAGCATCACTTTCAGCGGGGCGTCGCGCCCGGTCATGTACGAGGCGCGCACCAGCCTTGCCAGCACTTCACGTTGGCCGGCCAGCGACTCGGCGAGCGCATCGCGTTGCGTTTGCAACCCGACCAACGATTCCTGCTCGCGGACGATGGCCGCACGCGTTTCACCCAGCACGCGCGTGCTGCGGCCCACCGCCTCGTCCGCCTCGCGCACCGCGCGGGTGGCGTCGCCGCGCTGGCCTTCAAGCTTGCGTCGCTCGCTGCCGATCTGCTTCAGTTCCTTGCGCAGTTCGCGCAGCTTGCGTTCGGTGTCTCCGGTATCCTGCGCGCCCGCCATGCCGGCCAGCAGCGTCATCGCCACCGCCAGCACGACGACGCGGGCACGCATCGGCTTCATCCGGCCAGGAGGCTCCGCCCGCTCATCTGCGCGGGCTTGTCGATGCCCAGCAGGTCGAGCATCGTCGGCGCGACATCGCGCAAGGCGCCACCGTCGCGCAGGCGTGCATCGGCGCGCGTGCCGACATAGACCAGTGGCACCGGCCCGACCGTGTGCGCGGTATGCGGCTGCCCGGTCGCCGGGTCGCGCATCATCTCCAGGTTGCCGTGGTCGGCGGTGACCAGCAGCGCGCCGCCGACCGATTCCACCGCCGCCGCCACTTCACCGACGGCGACATCCACCGCCTCGGCCGCCTTGATCGCCGCTTCCAGCACGCCGGTGTGGCCGACCATGTCGGGATTGGCGATGTTGCAGACGATGACGTCATGGGCCTGCGCGCGGATCGCATCCACCAGCTTGGCGGTCAGCTCCGGGCAGCTCATTTCCGGCTGCAGGTCGTAGGTCGCGACCTTCGGGCTCGGGATCAGCGTGCGCGCCTCGCCCTCGTACAGGTCCTCGCGGCCGCCGCTGAAGAAGAAGGTGACGTGCGCGTATTTTTCGGTCTCGGCGATCCGCAGCTGGGTCAGGCCGTGCGCGGCCAACACCTCGCCCAGCGTGTTGGCGAGGTTGTCCGGCGGATAGGCGAGTGTGGCCGGCAGCTTGGCGTCGTATTCGGTCAAGCAGACGAAGTCGCTCAGGGCCGGACGACGCGCGGCGAATCCTGCGAAGCCCGGCTGCACGAACGCGGCGGTCAGCTGGCGCGCGCGGTCGGCGCGGAAGTTCATGAACACGACCGAGTCGCCATCGATGATCTTCGCGCCCTCGCCGATCACCGTCGGCTGCACGAATTCGTCGTTCTCGCCGCGTGCGTAGGCGGCATCGAGCGCGGCGATGGCGCTGTCGGCACGATGGATGCTCTCGGCATCGACCATGGCTTTCCATGCGGCTTCGACGCGCTCCCAGCGCTGGTCGCGGTCCATCGCGTAATAGCGGCCGCTGACGCTCACGATGCGCGCGTTGCCCAGCCGGTCGCACACGGCCTGCAACGCAGCGAGGCTGTCGCGCGCGGAACGCGGCGGGGTGTCGCGACCATCGAGGAACGCATGCACGGCCACGCGCGGCACGCCCAAGCGCGCGCCCAGCTCCAGCATCGCGAAGATGTGCGCCTCATGGCTGTGCACGCCACCGGGCGAGAGCAGGCCCATCACGTGCAGGGTGCGGCCCTCGGCCTTCGCGGCCTCGCAGGCGGCGACCAGCGCGGCATTGGCGAAGAAGCTGCCGTCCTCGATCGCCGCATCCACCCGGGTCAGGTCCTGGTAGACGATGCGGCCGGCGCCAAGGTTCATGTGGCCGACCTCGGAGTTGCCCATCTGCCCGTCCGGCAAACCGACGTGGCGGCCCTCTGTGTGGATCAGGGTGTGCGGGCGCTCGGCCCAGAGGCGGCGCCAATTGGGGATGTCGGCAAGGGCCAGGGCGTTGTCGCGCGGATCTTCCCGGTAGCCCCAACCATCCAGGATCAGCAGGACGACGGGCTTGGGGCGGAGGGCGGCTTCGGGCATGACTTCGGGACCAGTGACTTCAGGCAGATGCCCGCGAGCGGGCCTGGTGGGATTGTAGTCTGCAAGTCCAGACCCGCCCTGAAGGAATCCACCATGGCCACCCCGCATCCGCTCGTGTTCGCCCTCCTGCTGGCCGCTGCGCCCGCGATGGCCCAGGACAGCATGAGCAAGGTCAGCGACGACATCCGGATCGCCGCCGGACAGCCGGCGGGCAGCCTGTCCACCGTCAGCGGCGACATCGAACTGGGCGCGGGCGCGCGAACCGGCAGCCTGACCACGGTGAGCGGCGACATCGACATCGACGCGCGCGTCGCGGCCGGGGCAGCCGAAACCGTCAGCGGCGACATCAATGGCGACGAGGACGTGAAGCTGGGCGATGCTGAAACGGTGAGCGGCGATTTCCGGCTCGGCAGCCGCGGCGAGGCAGGCAACGTGCAGACCGTCAGCGGCGACATCCGCTTCGGTGCAGGCAGCCGTCTCTCCAGCGCGCAGACGGTCAGCGGCGACGTGTTCGTCGATCGTGGCGGGCGGGTGGCCGGCAGCGTGCAGACGGTCAGTGGCGCCATCGGGCTGGTCGGCACCGAAGTGGCCGGCGATGTGGTCACCTATACCGGCGACGTCACCGTCGGCATCGGCTCGCACGTCCGCGGCGGCCTGACGGTGCGCAAGCCGAAGAACAACGGCGGCATCAACATCATCGGCATCCGGTTCAAGAAGGATCCGCCCCGGATCATCATCGGCCCCGACGCGCGGGTGGACGGCGCGCTCACCTTCGAGCACGAGGTCAAGCTGTACGTGCATCGCAGCGCGCGCATCGGCACCGTTTCGGGCGCTACCCGGATCCTCTTCGACACTCCGCGCGCGCCGGCCGACTGACGCGGAGGCCGCCGGCAACGCGCTACCATCGGGACTCCGCATCCTCCGTGGAGTCTCCATGCGTCATGGCATCCTGATCCCGGCGCTGGCCGCCGCCGCCCTCGCCGCCTGCAAGCCGGCGACACCGCCCGCCGACAACGCCGCTGCACCGGCAACACCCGCCGCCGCCCACGCATTCGACGCCGACATCAACGCCACCGATTACGGTGAGCTGGTCAAGACGCTGGCTTCCGACGAGTTCGAGGGCCGAGGCCCCGGCACCGCGGGCGAAGACAAGACCGTCGACTACATCAAGGCGCAGTTCGAGCGCCTGGGCCTGAAGCCCGGCAACAACGGCGACTGGTTCCAGACCGTGCCGATGGTGATGAGCGAGGCCGATCCCACCACCACCATGACGCTGGACGTCGATGGCAAGCCACACGTGCTGAAGTTCGGCCCCGACATGGTGATGGGCACGCGCACCGGCGAGAAGGAAGTGAAGATCGACGGCAGCGAGCTGGTCTTCGTCGGCTATGGCGTGGATGCGCCGGAGCGGAGCTGGAACGACTACGCCGGCATCGACGTGAAGGGCAAGACGGTCGTGATGTTCGTCAACGACCCGGGCTTCCACGCGCAGGACGAGAGCCTGTTCGAAGGCAAGCGCATGACCTACTACGGGCGCTGGACCTACAAGTTCGAGGAGGCCGCGCGCAAGGGCGCCGCCGCCGCGATCATCATCCATGACGATGCCGGCGCCTCCTACGGCTGGGATGTGGTGAAGAACTCCTGGTCCGGCCCGCAGTACGACCTGCCGGCCAAGGACGACCCGGATCCGCGCCTGCCGGCGCAGGGCTGGATCACCGGCCAGCAGGCCGAGTCGCTGTTCGCCGATGCCGGGCTCGACCTCGACCAACTGCGCGCCGACGCCAACAAGCGCGGCTTCAAGGCGGTGCCGATGAAGGCCAGGATGTCGCTGGACCTCAAGAGCACGACGAGCGAGAAGTCCTCGCGCAACGTGATCGGCATGCTGCCGGGCAGCGAGAAGCCGGACGAGGCGATCGTGTACATGGCGCACTGGGACCACCTCGGCAAGCACGAGGGCGAGGCGCCCGCCGGGAGCGGCGGCGACATCATCTACAACGGCGCGGTGGACAACGCGACCGGCGTCGCCGGGGTGATCGAGATCGCCGGAAAGTTCGCCGGCAGCGAACCCAAGCCGAAGCGCTCGATCATCTTCCTCGCGGTGACGCTGGAGGAATCGGGGCTGCTCGGCTCCAAGTACTACGTCGCCCATCCCCCGGTGCCGATGGACAGGACCGTCGCGGTCATCAACATGGATGCGCTGTCGGTCGCCGGCCGCGCCAAGGACATGACCGTGGTCGGCCTGGGCAATTCCGAACTCGAGGCGATCCTGGCGGACGCGGTCAAGCCGCAGGGCCGCGTGTTGTCGATGGAGGCTTCGCCCGAGAGCGGCTTCTACTTCCGCTCCGACCACTTCAACTTCGCCAAGGCCGGCGTGCCGGCGCTGTA
>DAIRVA010000027.1:0-26293 GCA_036803045.1 Lysobacter sp.
GCTAGGCGTTCACTTAACTTGTTGATATCTTGAGGTGGCCGAGGCTGCCTCTTGGTTTCAGAGTAATGATTGGCGACGACAAGTTATGGATGCCACGCGTCGCGGGTGACATCGACGTGAATTTTTGCCGCAATGCGAATTGCGACAACTTCGGCGTGCGGCCGCTCGCGAGGCCAACTGGGCGCTCCCCTAGGAACGCTCCTGATGGTTACAGCCGTGCGGGTGCGGGATCGCAGGTGCTCGGACTCTCATGCCATCGCTGTACTGAGACTTCCACTGTCTTAAGCAATGAAGCTATTTCCGAAGAAGTGATACGCGTTGATGAACGCAGCCTTGGAATCGGAAAATCGACTGGTTGTCGAACTCAAGGCTGCGCAAATCATCATGTGTCTGTAGAAGAGAATTCGGCCGCCTATCAGCGATTCGGATCAACGAGTACGGGTTCGATACGATTTCGTTGTCGAGAATGCCTATCGACCTTCTCAGTCTCCAAAAGCGGCAACACCCGACTGCGGCAGCCAGAGAAGAGCGAAATAATTCTCAAGCTACTGGTCAACAAAATGCCGATGCGGCGGATCTGTGAGGTTGCAGATGTCAAGCCGAAAGTTCTTTATGACCGCATCTCACGCTTAGCAGCTCAATGCAGAGCGTTTGCGCATGGGCAAGAAACTTTGTTTCTTGCCCATGCATCTCTTGAACGCTTGCACCTCAACATCGATCGCCAGGACCATAACGTCAACTGGGGGTCGGCTATGGATCGCAATGTATTGGCGCTGCGTGCGGTAGCCACAGCCGATGTTGTGTCTGGCTATGTGCTGGCTCAAGACCTGAATTACGACTCGGAAGCCAACCCTCGCGCGCTTGAGCTTGAAGCGCGCCGGATCGGCGACATTGAACGCTACCTCCCTTTCAGAAAGCATGCACGCCTGTGGTTGCCACACGAGGCTGCATCTCGCGGGCAAGGGCAAATGCGCGTGCCGGGCGTGGGAGGTGTTGTTCACGAGAACTACAGCATTGCGGCGCACCTATATAGGCTTCGTCGCTGGGTCTCCATAACAAAGTATGTGCAGTTGTCGATCGACCAAGATCCAGGCTTGGATCGATTGTCGGCTGCTATTTTTGCCGACATTATCCAATCCGGAGCACTCGATCTGTACCTTGTGCGAATCAACAAGGATATGACGGTTTCTCAGCGAAAATCCGCGCTTGCGCACTCCGAGAGGATCTTAAGCGACGCGCGAGCACTGCATCCGGATGCAAAGGACTACGAGATTGTCCGCAATGTTTTGATGCAGCGGTGGCAGGGTCTACCGGAAGCATCGCGGCGACAGGGGAAGCACTGGATTCCTCACCCGTTTCCTACGATGAACGAGCCAGAAAAAGCCGTTATGGCGATAGTGACCCGACACCGAACCGATGCGCAGGTTGTTGCTGGTATTGCGAGAGCAACCTTGCGTGGGTTGGATCGCTATTTCATGCAAGTCCGTCGGAAGGTGAATCTCCTAGAGCGTCCATTGCATACAGCTGGTTCAAGCTACCGTAGTTGGCACGGCTACAATGCTTATAGCCCGCGCGTGGTCATGGAAGTGCTGGATATCTTCCGCGTGGTCTACAACTTTCATCTGCGCGGCGAAGACAAGAAAACGCCAGCGCAGCGAATTGGTTTAATTAAGAGCGTCGTAACACTGGACGAGCTCTGTCGAGCGCCGCTTCAGTTTGTTTCGTTGCCCGCGGGCAGAAAGAACGGCTGAAGACTCGCGCGGTTACGCAACGCTAGCCAATTCGATTGAGCAGAGCGCGGCGCGCTATCGTCGAGCCCATAGCGCCGTGCGAAATGCCCCACTAAGCATTGCCGCAGTGTCACCTCCCAAACCCAGCCTTTGGCTGAAGGTTGCATGCCAAACTCCCTGGCGACAACGGCCTGCTGATGCGCGCTTAGTGCTGGATTTGGAATGACGTTGGCAGTGACGCTCCTGTTCCATGCCTGATCTTGATCTTGGCCGCTGCCAGCGGGCGGACGCTCCGATTGTGGTTTCGCCTGCTCAATGCGCGAAAGTACAAAACTTCGGAAGGCGCGTGTAGTCCCATCAAATGCGCGGACATACCAGCGCAACCCGGTGTTGATCAACGCATGCGGCCAAATAGCACGGCGACTCGTCTTGCTTTCCGTCATGCTGTGATACGTAACAGTGATGCCATCGGCATGTCGAATTGCGCGAACAACCTGCCGTAGCACCTCTTTATCTACTCCGATTGCAGGAGAAGGCAGGCTAGCCATGGGCAAGTCCTGCCCCCCCACGATCGGCACAAGCGCAGCTGACTCAGCCTCGATTCGAGCTTGTAGGAGACCCAAATATTCTGCCGGCGATTCTGATGCGAAGCGCGGCTTGAATTTTGGACCTGCGACGTAGCCGCGCTGCTCAGGCCTGTAATCCAACGCATCGGGGAATTGCTGCTGGTAATAGCGCAAATCCTTCGTCACATGGTTGACATTGACCCCGAACGCATCACGAACCCGCTGGCGCCGAACAATCCCCTCCCAAAGCAGGATCGTTTCCACGAAACGCAATCGTTCCTGTCTGGCTTGGGGCGCGTTTGCTGCATTTGAGTTTTGGATACGCATAATGCGTATTAAACATCTTTAGATTGTAGCAAGCAACTTGCATTAGATAATTAAAAGGCGTATGATGTGAAAAGGGCATAGTGCATGCGTTAATGTTCTGAGCAGAGACATGGAAGAGAACCTCCTCACACAGTGGCTCGAGCGTCTCGGTTATACGGCCGAAGCGCAGGCGCTGCACTGTGTGGGCGATACGGTTTCGGCTCAGCATCCATATGCACTTGAGATGCAGGCAATGCTGCGCCCGGAGGGCGCAATTCGTGCCGAAGCTGTGTTCGACGTCGAAGGCGTCCCTACTGTCGTTTTTGTCGGCACGGAGGACGGGCGTCCACTCAACCGCCATGCACTTGACGCGTTGCGTCAGAAGCTTTGGAACCAAAACCTCGTAAGCGTGGTGATCGCTATTGAAGGCGATCGTGCACGCGCCATGCCGGTGAGGCGTCTTACCAAAGCTGAAGAGCTTCTGACGCTCGATGAGGCCTCGCCAGACGGGGTGTTCTCAGCCGCAGAGATCAGGTCTTCCGCCATCTCGGATCGCTTGCCCAAATGGTTCAGCAACAAGGCCAGGGTCGATCACAAGCTGTTGGAAAACCTATCTGCTGCAGTGGGCGTTCTTGAATCTGCGGGCCTTTCTCTGCATCTGGCCCAAGTCCTGATGGGGCAGATTCTGTTTGTGTCCTACCTCGAGCATCGCGAGATCGTCAGCGACTTTTATCGCGGGGAGCATGGCGTCGGCTCGTTGCATGCTCTGGTGAAGGGCAAGGATCGCGCTGGCGTTATCCAACTCATCGAACAGTTACGCAAGGATTTCAACGGCGATTTCCTGGCCAGCGACGAAGACCCTGCCATGGACGCCTTGACGCCTTGGCGTGAGCTTCCCGAAGCCGGGTTTGATTTGCTGGACAAGTTCCTCGCTCGTGTCACGTTAACGACGGGACAAGGTAGTTTGTGGAATTACGACTTCAGTGTAATCCCCGTTGAGCTTCTTTCCGGGTTGTACGAATCGTTCCTTTCGAGCGATAAGCAAGCCGAAACCGGGGCGTATTACACGCCAAGGCACTTGGCGACGTTCGCCATCCACCAGGCACTGCTCGCCTCGCCCGATCCATTGAATGAAACAATTTTTGACGGGGCATGCGGTTCCGGAATTCTGCTAACCACTGCTTACCGCCGCCTGATTGCGCTGCATGAAGCGAAGGCCGGTCGCCAGATGGGATTTGCAGAGCGTCGGCAGATTCTGCTCGGGCAGATTTTCGGCGGCGATATCAACCGAATGGCATGCCGGGTGACTTCCTTCAGCCTATATCTATCGCTCATGGAGGGCTTGCATCCAGCGGATATCTTGGTGGCTCAATCCCGTGATGGTGTGAAGCTGCCGACGTTGCGCGGAACGAACCTATGCGATGGCCCAAGCGGGGACTTCTTTGCAGAAGATCATCCTTTCTTTGGCTCCAAGTTCAGCCTGATTGTTTCGAATCCAGCATGGGTTGAAATCAAGGGGCCAAAGACTTCTGCAGATTTGTGGGCGGAAGATGCGGAAGTTGACGTGCCTCTCCGGCAATTGGCTGGCTTCTACTCATTACGTGCGGTGGAGTTTCTCGCCGAGCATGGCTCTCTATGCCTGATCCTTCCCATTGCACTGTTGATGGGGACTGGGAGTGACAGATTTCTGCGTCATCTCTTCAGGGGGATTAAGCCTCTGCGGCTTTTCAATTTCGGAGACTTGCAACAGCTTCTTTTCCCCACGGCAGATGACGCCTGCCACGTATTCGTTGGGCAGCGCCGCGCACGGCATGAGGTCGGTCGCATCCCGCTGACCGAATCCTTTGACTACTGCATCCCAAAGGCCGAATTGAGCTTGCGGTTCGGGCGGTTGTCGATCACTTCTGCTGATCGGCACATGCTCCAGACACAAACCGTGCGAACCAGCCCGGATGTATTGACAACCTACATGTGGGGCGATGCGCACGACTTGGCCCTGATGACCCGCCTGCAAGCGTGTGGCACGTTCAAAGATTTCTGGGGGCAGGGACGCAAAAGCCGCTGGATCAATCGGAAAGGCATTCACTTCGAGGATAAAAACCGCGAGGCAATGAGCTCCGAGCCGCTATCTAGCTTCTCCTTTGTTCCATTAGACGCACTCAAGCGCGGGCTTCCGGTGCTTCATCCAGAAAAACTCGGGAAATGGCCTGCTGATCGCCAGACAGTGGTGGGGCTCAATGATGCTCTGATGCAGGTCTTTGATGGTCCGCGGATTCTCTTTCCCGATGGTTTTTCGCGCGATGAGCTCAATATCCGCGCTGTGTACTTCGACCAGCCTGCCAGCTTCAATAGTAGCGTTGGGGTCATTGCAGGATCCGAATCAGACGCAGGTCTTCTGCGATTTGCAGCGGCATATCTTCGATCGACGCTGGCCAAGTATTTTCTGATGCTCACCAACACGAAGATGCTCACCAATCGAAATGGTGTGCATCTGACTCATATCGAGCCATTCCCGTTTTTTGAACCTCAGCACGCGCCGAACCCCAAGACGGCTAGCAGCGCCCTCAAGAAGATCGTCACGAAATTGATCGCCCTGGAAAAGATGCCTGCAGATGACCAGCAGATGGCATATGCGGACGATTTTGAACAGATTGACCAATGGGTTTTCGATTACTTCGACTTGTCCACGACCGAGCGCACCATGGTCACCGAAGCGGTGGAGGTCCTGCTTCCATCGGTACGCCCGCGTGCGTACAAGAGTTTGTACACCCTTCGGCAAAAGCCAATCGGACCCGACGAGATCACACGCTATGCCCATGCCTTGGGTGATGCATTGATCTCTTGGCGTGACCGCATGGGGGGTGTCGGTCATTTTCATGTTGACGTGGTGGTTGATACCGCAGGAACGGCAGGCGGGCTCGGGATTGTGCGTGTTCAATATTTGCCGCACGCAGCCCAAGGAGAAGAGGTATCCACATGCATCGACGATGCACTGGTTTACCAAACTCTGGCCAGCCTACGACGCGAGCACCTGTCTGAATTCATGGATGCGGCAGGTGTTGCCTGGCTATTTAACCAGCGCATCTGGACACCACGTGGACTCTACATTGCGCGGGCCATGACGCGACATGGCTGGTTGACCCGAACGGCACTGCGCGATGCGGAAGCAATTGTCCGCGATGTCCAGCAGCACGCTCCTGCACATCATCGGATAGCTGCATGACGGCGGGGCTTGATTGGCTGGATGCGTTTCCACTTGGCCAGGCAAGCAAGGCTGTTCAGGCAATTCAACTGAGCTGGGAGCACTGGGCAAGCCGGCCCCGCGAACACTTTCATCATGGTGTTCGGGAGCCTGACATGACCAAAGTGGTCCGACAATATGCCGATCGCTTCGTCAGCCGAGACCTTGGTCTGATTGGCTATTGGGGGGCAGAGCCAACGGAAAATGAGGTTGATCCCGAAACGGGTGAAATTCTCGAGGAGATCCGATCCGATATCGTGTTTGCGTGGAATAATGATGAGCAGGCAATACGGCTAGTGTTTGAGTTCAAGAAATTGAACCACCGCGACTCGTCGCGTGAGTACTATTTAGGAAAGAATGGACTTCTTCGCTTTGTAACCGGGGCCTATAGTCAGCAGCAAGCAATTGCCGTCATGGTCGGCATTTTGTTGTCAGAAGAGCCCCGGGTTGTGCCTGCGTTGCGTCGCTCGCTACAAGTACCAGCACAAGCCGGCGCCTTGAAGATGTTGAAGCAACACAATGGCCGTTGGCTATCGAAGCCATCGGTGTTATTCCCAAATTTCGCAGACTTCGATACAGAGCATGAACGAGTGCCAGCTCTGGCGCCGACCCATGGAACCATCCGTGTCGCCCATGCATTCGTAGGCTTTGGGTATTCCCAGCCTGCTAAGAAGAAGACCGGTTCGCGGAAGCGAACGCTGGACGCTCTCGAGACGTGATCTTTGCGGCACTATGTCGTCCCCGTTCCTTGCGACAACGAAGCTGCGCGCGCTAATGGGATTGATCATGAGAGTCGATCTGCCGTGTCAGCTGGCCCCTGCCTGACCTACAGCTGTGTGTCCGCTTCCGGCCTATTCTGTTGAAAAACTCGGTTGCTCGGATTTCGCACCGGGCGAAATGCCACGAGAGTGTGATATCCACAGGTTTCGAGCTTCAAACTGCGCTGAAAACGCGCTGTTTTCGACCTTGCCCGCGTCGCTGGAGAGTTTTTCAACGGAATAGGCCGGAAGCGGACGCTCGAATAGGAAGTGACCATTAAATCTCAGAAGTGAGCCTGACCCCATTTCTCCTCCATTTCTCCAAGGATGCTTGACACAACAATATCGGCATCGCTTGAACCTTGCCAAGCGTCCTTTACGGACAGGCGGGCGAGCTCTGGCGACTTCGGCTAGCCGTGCACCCGCATAGGCGCGGCCGCAACGAACCCACGCCTGCATTGCACTAGGCCCGAATCGCCGGCAGCCGAAGCGGCACGCGGAGTGCTCGCCTGCGTTCAGGCATGTAGCATTGAGTCTTCGCGACGGGCAGGAATATTCATGCGCAGCGTGCTGGTGTCGATCCTCCTTGCCGGAACCCTCGTGGGCTGCAATGCCACGACGCGCGTGCCCTCGCCCGCAGCACCCGCCGGGCCGGAGGCGAACGCCGGCGCGCCGCAGCCCGTCCAGGACGCCCCGGCAAACCTGCCTGATCGCTTCGAGGTCGCCACCGTGGATCCCGCCTGGTCCGCGCGCGTCGAAGGCTCGGCGCGGGCGGTGCTCGTGGGGCCTGACAGGCAGCAGCGGGTCCTGCGCGTCGAGATGCACCAGGCCGTCTTCGACGGGCGTTATGTGCAGGCGCGTGACGCGGCGGGCATGGTCGAGATCCGGATCACCCCGCGCCTGTGCCAGGATCGCGCATCCACCCAGTACCCGTACACGGCAAGGCTCACCATCGAAGGCGCGGCACCGGTGCTCGGTTGCGGGCGGCCGCTGCCATGAGTGCAGGCAATCCCGGGCTCGGGCGTCCGCGTGCGGCTGCAAGGCGCGTTACCTGGCTGACCCGCATCCTCGGCTGCCTCCTTCTGGTGGTGGCATGCCTGCCCGGCCACGCGCAGGATGCCGCGGCCGAACCTGCGGCCACGCCCGTAGCGAAGGCCGAAGCGGGCGCGGCGGACACCGCTGCGATCGCGCTGGTCGACATCGCCGAGCGAGCGAATGCGGACGAGGGCTTCGCCCAGGCGACCCGGCTGCAGGCGCAGAGCACCGACGCGGTGGCCGACCTGCAGCCCAGGCTCGACGATATCCGCGCATCGATCCACATGAAGCAGGCGGCGCTGCACAGCAGCGACCTGAGGGCCATTCCGATCGCCCGGCTGGAAAGCCTATCCCGCTACTGGGGTTTCGATGCGCGCCAGTTCAGGCGCTGGAAGACGGACTACAAGGCCGCCAGCGAGCCACTTACCACTGGCGCCGACCAGGTCACGCGACGCATCGCGGCCTGGGAAGCAACGCGCGCCGCGCTGCCGGCCGGCAGCTTGCCGGCGGCGTTGTCGTCCCGGATCGATGTCGTCACCCGCGAATTGAACGATGCGCGGCAGGCCCTGTCGGCGCCGCTGGCCGCGCAGATCGCGCTCGGCCGCAGCGCGAATCGCCTCGAAGCCGACATCGCGTCAGGCCAGGCAGTGGTGGCCCGCGCTATCACCTACATCGACAAGCGCCTGTTGCGCATGGACGCGCCACCGCTGTGGCGCGCAGGCGGCGGTGCCACGTCCGACCCGGCCGTGGCGGTCGACCGCGCGATGAACATGGAAACCCGCTTTCTGCGCCAGTACGCGGCGGCGAACTTTCCCAACCAGCGCGTGCTACAGGTGATCCAGTTGCTGCTGCTGCCGCTACTGCTGTGGCTTGCGTGGCGGGTCAGGGTGCGACCGGGCGCGGTCGACGCCGAACGCACCCGGCCGTTGCGACGCCCGATCGCGAGCTGGATCCTGCTGGCGATGATCGGCGCGCTGGTGTTCGAGCCGGACGCGCCGATGCTGCAGGTGCAGATCGCGATCGCGATGACCCTGGTGCCGGTGCTTCGCCTGTTGCCGGGCGACATGCGCAGGCGGCTCGGCTGGTGGCCCTACCTGGCCATCGTGTTGTACCTGCTGCTGCGCCTCGCCACGCTCCCGCTGGCGGCAACCGGCGTGTATCGCTGGTCCCTGCTCGCGCTGGCGCTGCTTGGAGTGGTGTCCACGCTGGGCCTGTCGTGGCAGTTGCGCTGCAGGACGCAGGAAACCGGCGCCGGGATGCTTGAGCAGGTGGTGCTGGGCGCGGGCTGGGCGGTGGTGGCCTTGCTGGTGGTGTCGATCGTGGCGAATGCGTTCGGCAACGTCTCGCTGGCGGAAATGCTGCTGAGCGGCGTGGTCGAGAGCGGCTACATGGCGTTGCTCGTTTACGCGGCCTACACCGTGTTTTCGGCGCTGCTCGGGGAGGTCTTCGCCAGCCGGTTCGCCGCACCCCTGGGCCGCGCGCAAGTCGGCGGCACCAGCCTGCTGGCGTTGCTGTTGCGCCTGCTCGCCATCGCCGCGCTGCTGGGCTGGCTGGTGTTCGCCATGCAGGAATTCCGGGTGTTCAGGCCGGTCTTCGAAGCGCTGCGCGACGTCTTCACCTACCAGGTCTCCTACGGACAACTGTCCCTGAGCCTGGGCGATATCGCGGTGTTCGTGGTCGCGGTGTTCCTGGCCTTCTGGATCGCCAGCCTGGTCAAGGTCCTGCTGCACGAAGAGGTGCTGCCGCGGCTGGCCCTGGCCGATGGCGTCGACCACAGCATCGCGGCGCTGACCTATTACGGCGTGCTGATCCTCGGCCTGCTCGGCGCGCTCTCCGCGGCGGGCTTCAAGCTCAGCCAGCTGTCGCTGTTGCTGGGTGCGTTGGGCGTCGGCATCGGCCTAGGTCTGCAGGACGTGGTCAAGAACTTCGTGTCCGGGCTGATCCTGATGTTCGAACGTCCGCTCAAGCCGGGCGATGTGGTGGACATCGGCGGCACCACCGGCCGCGTGCACGAGATCGGCATGCGCGCGACCACGCTGCGCACCTTCGACGGCGCCGACGTGGTGGTCCCCAACGGCGCGCTGCTGACCGACAAGTTCACCAACTGGACGCTGCGCGATCGCGGCAAGCGGATGGACGTGGACGTGGGCATTGCCTACGGCACCGATGCCGCGCTGGCCATCCGCGTCCTCGAGCAGGCCACCCGCGAGACGCCGAAGGTAGCGGCGGAGCCGGCGCCGGCGGTGCTGTTCCTCGGCCTCGGCGAGAGCGCGCTCAACTTCAGCGTGCGCGCCTGGACCGACGAGTTCGACGACAGCGCGATCGTGCGCAGCGACCTGGTGACCCGGCTGTACTCGGCACTGGCCGCGGCCGGCATCGAGATCCCGTTCCCGCAGCGCGACATCACCCTGCGCGCAGTGGCGCCCGAGGCCCTGGGCCTGCTGTCGCTGCGCGGCGGTGCCCGCCCGGAGGGCGAAGCCCCGACCGAGGCAGGCGGCTGACCCACGCGCAACGCGCGGGCGCCTGCGGGCCAGTTATGCAACGTTCCCATACGGCTGCCGCAGCGAGGGTTCGCTGGCACGCAAAGGAAAAGGCGCCTTCCGGGGAAGGCGCCTGTCGAGTCGCGCCGGACGAGCGCGCCGACGGGGGACCCGCCACAGGTCTGCGGGCCGCCGCCTGGCCACCGACGTCGGGCAAGGCGAGCGGTCCACGCGGTCTCGCGCGCCGGGATCAGCGATCCGGTTCGCGCGTGGAGAACACCGTGAGGGGAACGTTGTTGGTGCTTTCCAGCACCGGTGCATCGGTGATCACCATTGTGGTCCCCGGCACGAATAGGTTGTAAGCCTCTCGCAGGAACTGCGGCGGGATGCGGATGCGGCGGATCACGTCCGCATAGGCGGTGGGCGTGCTGCCCGCCTGGCTGCCTTCCAGCGGCATTGCTGCCCACCGATGCAGGCGCAGGTCGCTCGCACCCACGTGGGTCTTGTCCAGGTAGCCCTCCTGCGCGATGAACACATGGCTGCCAAGCGGGCGCGAGGCATCGGCCACGTCGATGCGGGCACGCCCGATCTCGATACCGTTGCGCATCAGCAGGATCCGCGCATCCTGCCGGCTGACCAGCACCGAGACCGGACCGGTCGGCGACTTCGCGGGCTGCCAGCGGAATGCCTGGCCTTCCTGGAGGCGCGACAGGTCGCTGGCCTTGCCGTCCGGATCCACCGGTGCGAGGAAGCCGGGATGGCGAATGTCCTCGGCCTTGGACTTGTTGCCGGAGATCACCACGGTCATGCCTTTCGGCGCGGCCTCGAACAGGAGGCGGGCGAACTCGGACGGCAGATGCACGCAGCCGTGCGATTCCGGGTAGCCGGGGATGCCGCCGGCATGCAGTGCCACCCCGTCGGTGGTGATCTTCTGCGTGTACGGCATCGGTGCGTTGTTGTACTTGCTGGAGCGGTGGTCCTTGTCCTTGAGGATCGTGGTGAACACGCCGGTCGGGGTTTCGTGCCCCTTCTTGCCGGTGCTGACCATGGTGGCGCCGATCAGCACGTTGTTCCGGTACGCATACGCGCGCTGCTCCTCCAGGCTGACCACCACCAGGATCGGTCCGGCGGGCGCCGCCTGCGGGGCCCAGGTGAACTCGCCTCGCTTCAACGCATGTGGCGGAGTCACGAATGGCACCGGCGCCTTCGCACCCCAGAACGGCACGTTCGCCATGGTCGGCACCGCCAGCAGCGCGGCACAGGCGATGCCAAGCAGCGCGGCCAGTGCTGGACGTTGGCGATTGCGGCGTGGAATGGTGGCGGGGTGATCCATATGCATCTCCATCAGAATTCGTCGGCACGCGCGAGCCGGAATTGCCAGCCCGCTTCGCCGGCCTGCAGGCGGTACCGGAGCTGGCGCGTCTTGCCGCCTTCGATCGGGAAGCGGCGCGCCAGCGACGACTCGACTACGGCCATTTGCTCCGGCCCGACGAAGCCGATGGCCGCGCCGGGCGCGTCCTCGAGCGGAGGCAGGTAGATGTCGCTCAGCGACTTGCCGCGGTTGGCGGTGTAGGCCACCAGGGCGGCGCGCCCGATGCTCGGGGACGCGCCGACATGGATGTAGATCTCCGGCGAACCGTCCGCATCGAGGTCGCCGACATCGGCACCGACTACCGCGCCCGGGATGTCGCGATCGATGATGCTGGCACCGTTGGACAGTCCTTCGGTGGCGATGCGCACCGTGTTGCCGCCCGCACGGTTCGGGCTGTCCACCATGAAGCGGATGCCCTGCAGTTCGAGCGTGCGATTGAACGGCGCTGTCGCCTCCGCCGGTAAGGTGACCGCGACTTCGGGAAGCCGGGGCGGAGGCGAATTCGGCGGCGGTTCCTGCCCCCCTGTTGGCGCCACCTGCGTGCGCCCGCATGCGGCGCAGGCCACGGCCATGCATGCCAGCAGCAGGATGTTCCATGCGCGCGGACTCATGGGGGCAGCATCGGGCGCGCGAAACACGGGTGTCCATCGGCGGAACACCGATGCGGCATCAGCGTTTCACTGACATCAGCCGCGCACCCGTGGTTATGCTGGGATCCACACGGGGCAAGCACGAAGACTCACAAGATGCGAGGCGCACACCAATGGAACGCCCTCCGCGCGCTCTTGCTCGCGACCTGCCTGTGCGGCACTTTGCCGGAGGCACGCGCGACCACTCCATCGCCGGCGATGGGCGGTCTGTCGCCGATCGATCAACTAGGCGTGGACGTGTGGGACGGCCCCGACGGGCCCGGCGCCGGATGGGTGCGCGATATCGCCGAGGATTCAAGGGGATTCATCTGGCTGGCCACGCCGAACGGACTCGCGCGCTTCGATGGCCGCCGCTTCCGCCGCTTCACCGCGGTGGATACGCCCGGCCTCCCACACAGCGGCATCCGCTCGCTCGCACTGGCCCGGGACGGACGGCTGTGGGTGGGCCTGGACCATGGCGGGATCCGGATCATGCGCGGCGGGGTCATCGAACACCCGCCCGAAGCCTCCGCATTCCCCGCCGACACCCACGCAGTGCAGATGGTGGTGGATCGCCACGACGTGCTGTGGGCGGCAACACCGCAAGGCTTGTGGCGACTCGCGCAGGGCACGGCGAAACAGGTGCGTTCCGGCGATATCCGCTCGCTGGCGCTGCGGGGCGACGTGCTCTGGGTGCGTACCCGAAATGACGGCCTGCTGAGGGTCGAAGGAGACCGGATCTCCACGCATCCTGACGCGCCCGCATGCAAGGGCGCGTGGGTGGCGACCAGCGAGGCCGGAAGCCTCTACACCTCCTGCGCCGAGGGCATCTGGCGGTGGGAAGCGGCGGGGTCCCGGTGGGAACGGATAAGTGATGCGATCGGCGTGGGCCCGTTGCATGTGGATCGCAACGACGAGGTCTGGTTCGGTGCACGCGATGGCCTCGCCCGTTGGCACCGGGGCCGCACCGAGGTCCGGCGCGGGTCGATGATGCTGCCCGACTGGCGCATGCGCGCCTTCCATCGCGACAGCGCCGGCGACCTTTGGCTGGGCACATTTTCGGCTGGCTTGGTGCGCCTGCACGATGGCGTGGTGCGCAGCATCGGCGCACCAGAGGGGCTTCAAATCGATGGCCCGAGCGCGCTCCTGCTGGGGCCGGGCGGCGACCTGTTCGTGGGTGCGTTTCCCGGTGGCTTGGCGCGTTGGGCCTGGAATCGAGGCGTTACCGGCCGCTGGACGCAGGACACCGGCCTGCCCGGTCGCGGGGTCTGGGCGCTGGCCGCGGATCCCAGGCGCCCGCAAGGCTTCTGGGTGGGCGGCGACGAGGGCCTGACCTGGTGGGAAGGCGACGCGCTGCGTCAGCGAGGGCCCGGCGGGCTGGCCTACCGCGACCCGATCCGCGTCCTGTACGTCGATCCTGCCCAAGCGGACACGCTGTGGATTGGGCCTCCGGATGGCGGCGTGGTAGAAGTGCGGCCGCAGCTTGCCCGTGCACACGACACCCGCCACGGCCTGGATGTCGGAGTGGTGCGGACGTTCCTGCGCGACCGCCGGGGCCGGCTACTTGTGGGCGGGACCCGTGGCGCGTTCGTGCTTGGCCGGAACGGGTGGCAGCCGCTGCTGCCGCCGCGTCACGCGGTGACCGGTGTCTCGGCGATCGCCGAGGGCGAAGCGGGCGACCTGTGGCTCTCCAGCGATTTCGCGGGCTTGGTGCGGATCGAAGGCGACGACGTGCGGGCGTACGGCACCGCGCAGGGCTTGCCGTTCTGGCCGGTGCATAGTTTGCAATTGGATAACCACGGCCGGCTCTGGATGTCGGGCGACGATGGCCTAGTGAACTTCCTGCTGACCGACCATGCGCGCTGGCGCAGGGGCGAGATCGACGCCATCCCAATGGTGCAGCTGGGCCACCGCGACGGCCTGCGCGACATCGAGATCAACGGCTGGGGAAGCCCGGACTCGCTGCGCCTGCCGGACGGCACCCTGGCGTATCCCGGGAGCGCGAGCGTCGCGCTGGTAGACGTCAGCCACCGCGACGCGTCCCGTCTCGAACCCGGCGAGGTCTACATCGACCGGCTGTGGGCCGATGCCAGGCAGCTGCCGCCGGGGCGCGCCATGGTGCTGGTGCCGGAGGAACGGGCGCTGCGGGTGGAGTTCTCCGCCATCGAGAAACTGCGGCCGGAGTCCGTGATCTTCCGTTACCAGTTGGAAGGCCTGGATCCGAAATGGCAACCGGCCGGCAGGTCCAGCGAAGTGGTCTACCCGCATCTCGAACCCGGGACCTTCCGGTTCCGCCTGCAGGCCCGGCTGCCCGGCCAGGACTGGGTGGAGTCGGCCGTTTCGGTGCCGATCACGGTGGAGCCCTACTTCTGGGAGACCGCGCTGTTCAAGGGGCTGGTGGTGGCCATCGCCGGGCTGGGCCTGTTCGCGCTCTGGCGGGTGCGCAGGCGCCAGGACAAGCGCGTGGCCCGGTCGCTGGGAAAGGCACGGGCCTTCCTGCGCGAGGTCATCGACACCAGCCCCAACCCGATCTTCGTGCGACGCCGCGACGGCGACTACGCGGTGGTCAACCGGGCCGCGATGGACATCCCCGGCCTCGACCCGGCGTCGCAGGATCCGGCCACCGCACCCGCCAACGCTGCAGGGCCGCTGCAGCGCCTGGAAGCGATGGACGAGGAGGTGCTGCGGACCGGCGAGGAGCGCAGCATCCCGGAGCTGGCGATCACCGATGTCCGCGGCCGCGAACGCTGGTTCCGCGTGGTCAAGCGCCCGGGCATCGGGCCCGATGGGGATTCGGTCGACCATGTGATCGGCTCCGCGGTGGACGTCACCAGCTTCAAGCTGGCGGAGGTGGAGTTACTACGCAACCGCGAAGTGTTGCGGGCGAGCCGCGAGGAAGCGCGCGACTTGTCGCGGCAGCTGCTGCATGCGCAGGAGGACGAGCGCCGCCGCCTGGCGGCCGAGATGCACGACGACCTGACCCAGCGCCTGGCCGGGTTGGCGATGCTGGCCTGGAGCACCGCGGCCACGGCGCCGGACCCCGGTGCCGGCGAGAGCCTGCAGGAACTTGCCGGCGAGTTGGAGCGCCTCGCCAACGATGTGCAGGCGATGGCGCGGGAGCTACATCCGCCGGCGCTGGCCGGCTTGGGCCTGCTGGACGCGCTGGCCTCGGAATGCACCAACTTCTCGCGGCGCACCGGGCTTGCCGTTGCCTGGCGGACCGAACTCGCATCGGTGCAGGTGGACGAAGCGGTGGGGATCGCGATCTACCGGATCGTGCAGGAAGCCCTGCGCAATGCGCTGGCCCACGCCGGCCAGTGCCGCGTGCAGGTCCGGGTCGCGGCCTGCGAGGGCGGGTTCCGGGTGGTCATCGAGGACGACGGGACCGGCTTCGATCCGGCGCAGCGCCGGCAGGCGGCCAGCCTGGGCCTGTCGAGCATGCGCGAGCGTGCGCGGCTGGCGGGCCTGGCGCTCGACATCGCCAGCACGCCGGGGCAAGGCACCCGGATTGCCATCAGCTGCACGGGGCTGAGCGCATCGCCCGCCTGAACCTGCTGGCCGCGCGATTCGACTGCGGCTGCATGCTGCGGGTGGTCAGTCCGCACGCTCCAGGACCCAGCGCGTGGCCATACTCGACAATTCAGCGGCGCTGCCGAGGTCCAGCTTGCGCTTGATGCGCTCGCGGAAGGTCTGCACCGTCTTGACGCTGATTGCCAGCTCGGCGGCAATCTGCTGGGTGGTCAGGCCGTTGCCGATGCGGGTGAGCACCTCGACCTCGCGGTCGCTCAGGGCCTCCACGTGGACGCCGGCCTCGTCGTGGTGGTGGCCGTGCCGGCGCTCCAGCAGGGCTTGCGCCATCGCATCGCCCAGGTAGATCCGGCGTGCGCGCACGCGACGGATCGCATTGACCACGGTGCGGCCAGCCTCGCTCTTCTGCACGTAGCCGCGCGCACCCGCCGCCAGGCTGCGCTGGGCCCAGGTCGGCGCTTCGTGCATGGACACCACGATGGTCGGGATGCCATGGCGTCCCGCTTCCTTCACCAGCTCCAGTCCGCTGGCACCGCGCAGCGACAGGTCGACCAGGGCCACGTCCGGGCGCAGTTCGAGCATCGCCGCCAACGCGCCATCGAAGTCCTCGGCCTGGCCGCACACCGCCATGTCTGCTTCCGCATCGATCAGCGCGGCCAACCCGGTGCGCACGATCGGGTGGTCGTCCACGATCAGGACGCGCCATGCCGGCATGGTTGGATTCACGTCAGCCTCCCAAGTGCTGGTGACACGGGGCGTGCGCCTCGTGTCGTCATCATGCACGGATCCTGCACACCCTGCACACCCTGCACGGCCTGGAGATTCCGCTGCGGCGTGCGCCCAACACACAAAGGCCCCGGCATGCCGGGGCCCTTGATCTACGCTTCGGTGCTGCTTGCAGCGGCGTGCCGAAACTGACGCTGGCGCACGTCTGCAGGCCATGCCGATGAGCTTGTTTGCCACCTCGATTAGATGGCGCCGTTGCGGGCGGAGACGCGCCCGCACACGTGATGCCGGTCAACTCGAAGGGTCAGCGGCTCCGCTGGTAGCGGACTTCGTTGTGGGAATCGCCTATCTGCGATGTGACGAATCCATCGCGCGACTGCCGGATGGTGAACACCTCACCGCCGGCGTACAGCTCCCCGTTGTTGATCCAGCCATTGATCGACTGGCCATTGCTGGTGCGTGCGCTGACGCGACCATCAGCATTGATGGTCAGTGTCACTTCGATGCCGTGGATCGCGTTGTAGCCCGTGAAGGTGCCGATCATCCAGTTCGGCACGTACGAGGCATGCCGCGCGCCTTGGTAGCGGTCGTCGTAGCGTTCTTCGTGCTTGTTGGCGTTATGTGCTATCGCCCCCAGCAGGGCTGCGCCGACCAGCACGCCGGCGGCGACGTTGCGGTCATGGTTGTTGCCTCCATGGTTGCCGTGGCTGTTGGCATACCCGAAGTCATGGACCCGGAACGTGGCCCGGCAACCGTCGTCAACCCAGATCTGGTTGCGGTTGTAGTCCCAGGTGCGTCCCTGCCTGCAGCTGGCGCTGGAGAGCTGGCGGTCGAGGGTTACGTAAGACGCTCGCGAGATCGAGCAGGTTGTATAGCGTTCGTTACGGCTTTCGCAAGTCACGAATTCGTCGGCATGGGCTTGCGACGGGGCAAGTGTGGCGACGGCTGCGAAGAGGGTGGCACACAGTGCGATACGTGGTGTCATGACGGTCTCCTTGCTGGATAAAGCGCATTGGAAGAAACGATTGGCGAGAAAGCGCGCAAGCATTTGTATCGCTGCGCGCTTCGACACGAGCGGGGAAAGTGACGCAATACGACGGCGAGCGATGGATCATGTGGTGCTTGCAAGTCCGGCACCCAGCAGACCCATCCCGAACAGCAGCCAGTCGTTGATGACGTGCGCGCCGGTCGAGACCCAGATGTTCTTGGTTAGGATCCACGGCAGGGTCAGCACCATCCGCGCCGAGCCGATGATCACGATGCACTGGACGAAGTTCCAGTCGTAGGTGGGCAAGTGGATCATGCCGAACACCAGCGACGAGATCAGCCATGCGCCGATGATCCCCGCCTTGCGGCCCATCCCGAGGTTGCGGGTGAACCACTGCAGCAGGGCCAGGAACGGCAGCAGGGTGATGACCTCCTCGCCGAACAACTGCGGGAGCATTTTGGCGAAGTAGGCAACGCGCTCGCCGGTGCCCATGCCCGCCAGGATCGCGTTGGCGGCGTTCGGGGTGACCTCGGTCATCGCCTTCACCACGACGCCGACGCTCATGCTCACCACGATGTTGAGCAGCGCGAAGCCGAGCATCAGGCGCAGCTCGCGCGCGCCCACCTTGCCGAAGATCGCGCGCCAGTGGCGGCCGGCAACCGTGGCCAGCGCGGCCAGCGGCAGGCCCGGCAGCAGCAGTGCCGGCAGGTACTGCCCCGCGAGCCCCTCGCCCGGCCAGTCGATGGGCAAGGCCAGCAGCAGGAACGCGACCACCACCGCCATCAGCACGAGCAGCCACTGCGCGGTCGTGATCGTGGTCGGCGTGCCGCTGTAGTACGGGAAATCACGCCCCGCGTCTTCCAGGCGGGTGAAGCGGTCGCTGGCGGTCGCAGGCGTTTGCGTGTTGGACGTCATCGCGTGGGTGTCCCGTGCTCAGGTGAAGGGGTGGGTGTTTGCAACAACTGGCGGCAATCCCCGGCGCTGATCTGCGCCAGGTAGCGCTTGAAGCCTGCCGAATCCTTTTCGTAGCGGCCGCTGCCGAGGTAGACGGTGTTGGCCAGGCCCAGCTGCACCATGTCCTCGACCGAGAAGCCCCAGCCCTTGCGCCCGGTGAAGCCGAAGCGCTGTTCCAGTTCATCGCCCACCGCGCACACCGCGAAGGCGTCGTCCATGCCGAGTCGGGCGTAGAAATCCGCTTCGTCCTGGCGGGTTTCGGCGATGCGCGCGACGAGATCGCGTACGAACGCATCCGCCTGGGGTTTCGGCGTGTTCGGGGGCACGAAACGGCGCAGCTCATCGGCGAGCGGCACGCCGTGGCGCGCGGCAAGCACGTCGAACTGGCGTTCGTTGCCATGCCAGCCGACCCAGGCGTCCGCGCGGATCACCCGCGCGCGACCGGCCGGGAACAGGTAGTCGGCGCATGACGAGAAGCAGATCGCGTCCACCTCGACCACCAGTCCCATGCGCTGGACCCAGCGACCGACATGGCGGCCTTCGATCGTGTCGCCGCCTCCGGAGCTGACGACCAAGCGGGTGAGCTGGCCGGGCTCGACGCCGGCCACCGCGGCATCGAACACTTTCGTGCTCGCCGCCGACAGGTTTCCGGTGTAGTAGAGGGTGTCGCCGCTGACCTCGACGCGCGCGGGTTCGGCCTTGGCGCGCCTGAGCCAGACAGGCTCATCCTCACTCGCCACGGCCCCGCCCGCACAAGCCAGCAATGCGCACGCGAAGCCCGCTTGCATGAACCGGGCCATTACCAGATCACCGCGCGCTGGTCGGGCGCGCGCCACATGGCGTCGCCGGGGCGGGTGCCGAAGGCCTGGTGGAAGGCGTCCAGGTGCACCAGCGGTGCCACGGCGCGCACGAAGGAAATCCCGTGGACATCGACGGACACCAAGAAGCGCAAGCGCTCCGGACGCGCCTTGAATGCCCACATCTGCGTCCAGGCCACGAAGCAGCGCTGGTCGGCGGTCAGGCCGTCCACGGTCGCCTTCGCCTCCGGATGGCTACCAAGGTGGCGTTGCAGGGCCGCATGCGCCAGGGTGAGGCCGCCGAGATCGGCGGTGTTCTCGGTGACGGTCTGCGCACCGTTGTGCATCAGCCCGGGCAGGATCTCGTAGCGGTTGTACTGGTCGACCAGCACATCGGTGCGCTGCTGGAACTGGCGGTCGGCCGCCGGCGTCCACCAGTTGCGCAGGTTGCCCTGCGGGTCGTACTGACGCCCTTGACTGTCGAAGCCGTGGGTGAGCTCGTGGCCGATCACCGCGCCGATCGCGCAGTAGTTGGCGGCGGCGTCCCCGCCCGGCTGGAAGAACGGTGGTTGCAGGATCGCGGCGGTGATGTCGATCGTGTTGTTGGTGACGTTGTACGCGGAGTTCGCCGCGATCGGGGTGGTCTTGGTGGCGACGGCGAAGCGGTTGCTGTGCACCGGCTTGCCGATTTGCGAAATCTCTCTTTGAAATGCGAAGCGATTCGCGCGCTGCACGTTGCCGAAATGATCGTCCGGCCGAATGTCGAGACCGCTGAAATCAACCCATTCATCGGGATAACCGACTTGAATGTCCATCTTGCCCAGTTTTTCCAGCGCGACTTTTCGGGTCGCTTCGTCCAGCCAGGCATTGCTATGCAGCCGAGCAGCGAATTCCGCCTTGATGTGCCCGACCATCTCGGTGATGTCGCGGCGGGTGGAATCGGGGAAATACGCTTGCACATACAACTGCGACAGCGGGTGGTACAGCTGCGCGCCGATTTGCTGGGTGACGACCTGCGCTTGCTCAGGCGGGCTCTTCAGGCCCTTGCGCTCCACCGTGAACGCTTCTTCTTGCAAACGCCATGGTTGCCCCAACTCCGGGGCGCGGCTGGCCAGCAAGAACCAGCGCAGCAGCAGCTTGATCTCATCGACCGGACGCTCGGTCAGAATTTTTTGCAGCGTCTTCATGGCGTTGATATCCACCACCTGAACCCGCGAGGGTACAGCGATGCCTAATTCGGCCAAATAGACCCGCAGGTCCAGCGCTGGCATCAGCGCCTGCGCCTGATCCAGCGTCATGATGTTGTAGGTGTTGGCCGGATCGCGCTGCTGCAGCAGTGTCAGCATCGCGCCCGCCGCTTGCGCTTCCATGGACAGGATCCTGGACGCCTGAGTCTTGGCGGCGTCGATGGGCTCGCCGATGCCGTTCAACATCGCCACGATGTACATGTGATACAGGTGGCGCAACTTCTGATGTTCGGGCCTGGTGTATTCGTCCTGTTCAAGCAACTGCAAACCGGGTGCCAGCACCATGACGCCGGTGCTGCTGTCCTTGGCATCTGGCATGGCACCGACCATGATCAGCGGAGAGCCGCCCACCGCGCTCTGTAGCCGGGCAGCGAGACGGCCATAGTCGGCCGGCGTACCTCCTGCCGCAGCGATGCGATTCATATCGGCCTCCAGCGGCTTGAGACCGAGAGCGTCGCGGCGTGCGTTGTCCATCGCCGCCCGATAAAAGTCGCCCACTTGCTGGCGCGGGCTACCTTTGGGCGCTACGGTCGTCGCGGCGGTTTCTTCGATCAGGGACAGCAGTTTCTGGTCCAGTTGATGGCCCAGTAGCGAGAACGACCCAATGTCGGGGTCACTGGCCGGGATCTCGGTCTGTTGCAGCCATTGGCCTGCGGCATAGCGGTAGAAGTCCTGGCGCGGATCCGCCGAGCGATCCATCTTCAACGGCGAATAGCCCAGCGGCAGCTTGACCTCAGTCCCCGCTGGGCCCTGCGCATGCACGGCAGCCAGGCCGCCGAGCGCGAGCAGGATGGCGGCGAACAGGGGGAGTGGCGGCTGGCGATGCATGGGTGTTGCGGGTTTCATCGAGGCATTTCCGGTCGGGGAACAAGGACTGAACAACGAGCGGCGATGCCGTGCTGCCGGACAACAGCACGGCATCGCCACGCGGGGCCTGGTGCGGCGTCCGCGATCAGGGCATGGCTTCGAAGATCGCGCGGCAACCGTCCTTGACGTAGACGCCATCGCCGGTCTCGCCCCAGGTCTCGTTCTTGGTGCAGTTGGCCTTGCTCAGCTGCTGCTTCATCACGATGTCGCCGCCGCCCGGGATCGCGCATTCGGTGTACTTGCCGCCGACCGACGTGCACGTGACCTGGGCAGGGCGATGGTCCACCCGGTCATACCCGCCGGTGCCGCCGTGGTACGAGATGTTGCGCGAGCGCTGGTCGACGCCGGCCTGGTAGCCGGACGAATAGGCATCCGAGCGGCCGGGGTTGTAGTAGGGCGCGTCGTGCAGGCCGTCGTTGTAGCCGAGGTCGTACTGGCCGCCGCTATCCGCCTTGTTGTCGTGGGCGTTGTTCTTGTGCGCGATCGCGGCGGCGATGGCCGCGGCCCCGATGATCGCGGCGGCGGTGTTGCGCTCATTGTTGCTGCCGCTGGTGTGCTGGTTGCAGTTGGCGCCGGTCGCATCGGTGATCGAGCGGAACTTGCCATCGAAGGTTTCCACGCGCACGCAGGCGCGGCTGTCCGGGTTCCACCAGAATCCCGCCTTGCCGCCGCCGTAGGCCGGTGCGCCGGTGATGAAGTGGTAGCCGCGTGATTCGAGGTCGGACTCGCCGCCGGCAGCGCGTGCGCCGACGAGATCGCGCAGGCTGTTGGCCTTCTGGGCAAGCGCGACGTTGGCAGGGCCGATGGCCAGGCCGATGCCGGCGGCGAGGCTGGCGATGCTGAGCAGGGTGCGGGATGTCATGTCGATGCTCCAGGGAATGCGCCGTGCGGCGCGAAGGTATGGTGGGTGAGAGCCTTGCGTGACGATGCCCGCCGGCTCCCTCCGGCGGGTTCGAATCGGGGACGGGCCGGGGCGTGCGGGGTCCTGCTCAATCGCCCTGCACGAAGACGTCGGGGATTTCGTAGCGCTCGGTGCCGAGCTTCGCGATGGTGAGGTCGCCTTCGCGGCTGGACGTGATTTCCATCGCCGCGGTGCCGTCGGCCTGCGCCGTCGAGAACGACAGGAAGCTGCCGTCCTTGTTGAAGAAGAGCGTGCGCTTGACGCCATCGGGCAGCGTGACGTCGATGTAGGGGCCCGTCTCGGCATCGCGCACCACGCCGGCTTCGCACATCCCCGCCGCAGCGCCCTTGTAGCCGGCGCAGCGGATCTGCCCGGTGGCGTTGTAGTTGGTGCCGGCGACCTTGGCATCGCCCTGGCCGTCGCCATCACCGGGGATGGCGGCCGTGTTCGGCACCGACACCAGGGTGACGCCATCGACGGTCCCGACCACGGTGCCACCCAGCTTGGCCGCATCATCGGCGGACAGGCAGCCGGCAAGCGTTGCGCTGTCGTCCAGGTAGTTCACGGTGGCTTCGGTTTCCCCGATGCGGCGGCAGGCATCGCCCGCGTTGGGGAACCCGTCGCCCATGACATTCAGGCTGGCGGGCCAGGTGGCCGGGGTGGCGGTCGCCACCGCTGGATCCGTCGGCAGTGCCGCTTGGGTTGCCGGCTCGGCAGCGGGCTTGCAACCCGACGCAACCAGGGCGACGGCGAGCGAGATCACGCTGATTCGGATACGTGGACGCATGGCGTGGAGGCTCCTGTGGAGATTGGTTGGGGCGACGGGGCACGCAGGGGGTTCGCGAAGGAATGGCCTTCGCCAGCAAGCAGGGCGCGCGCGGCCACCCGCCTCCGGCGATGACAGTTCACCGCCAGGTCCTGGGTCGCCGGCTGGCGCGCGTGCTCACCACAGCCGCACCCGGTCTTCGGGTTTCAGGTAGAGCTTGTCGCCGGGCTGCACGTTGAAGGCCTGGTACCACGCGTCGACGTTGCGCACGGTGTTGGGACGGATCGCCGAGGGCGGATGCGGGTCGGTCTTCAGCAGGCGGTCGACCGTGGCGTCGCGGCCCTTCCAGCGCCAGGCCTGGCCGTAGGCCAGGAAGAAGCGCTGGTCGCCGGTGAAGCCATCCAGCACCGGCGCTTCCTTGCCGCCCAGCGAGCGCTGGTAGGCATCGTGCGCGACCACCAGCCCGGCCAGGTCAGCGATGCTTTCACCCAGGGTCAGGGCGCCATTGACCTGCTTGCCCGGCAGCGGCTCGTAGGCGCCGACCTGGTCCTGCAGGCGCCTGGTGGCGGCGGTGAAGCGCTGCGCGTCCTGCGCGGTCCACCAGTCGCGGAGCAGGCCGTCGCCGTCGCTGTTGCGGCCCTTGTCGTCGAACAGGTGGGAGATCTCGTGGCCGATGATCGCGCCCATCGCGCCGTAGTTCACCGCGTCGTCGGCGGCGGGATCGAAGGCCGGCGGCTGCACGATCGCGGCCAGGAACACGATCTCGTTCCAGATCGTGTTGGCGTAGGCATTGACCAGGAACACCGGCTGCAGGAACTGCCGGCGGTCGGGATACACCTGCAGCTGTTTCATTTGCACCTTGTGCCGGAACGCGGCGGCCCGCCGCGCATTGCCGAGGGCGTCGCCGCGCACCACCTCGAGCCCGTCCGCGGTGTTCCAGACATCCGGATAGATCGCCTTGAGGCTGACCTTGGCGAGCTTCTCGCGCGCGCCGGCGCGGGTCTCCGGCGCCATCCACTCGAGGTTGGCAAGGCGCGCGTCGAACGCGGCGACCAGGTTGTCGATCATCGCCTTCGCCTTCGGGCGCGCGTCGGCGGCGACGTAGCGTTCGACGTACAGCTTGCTCAGCGGATCGGACAGCGGCAGGCCCTGGCCGCCGATGTCGAAGATGGCGTCATGCCAGCGCGGGCTGGGGACCTGCTGGCCGGCGAGCTGCTTGCCGTAGAACTCGAACACCTCGTCGCGGGCCGGCTTCGGCAGGTACTTCGCCACCGCGACGAGCGTGGTGTAGCGCAGGTAGTCCTTCCAGGCCTCCAGCGAATGGGTGGTGACCAGCGTGGCCATGTCCTTCAGCGAGGCCGGGGTGGGCACGATGACCTTGTCGGGCGCGCCCGCGCCGGTCGCCGCGAGGTACTTCGGCCAGTCGATGCCGGGGGCCATCTTCGCCAGCTCGGCGACCGTGACCACGTTGTTCTTCTTGGTGTCGTCGCGCAGCTCCGCGGCCGGGAGCGTGAGCCGGGCGATCCGCGTCTCCAGGTCCTGGATGCGGCTGGCGCGGGCCTCGGCGTCATCAAAGCCGCCGATCGTGAGCATCCGCGCGATGTGCGCCTGCTGGGCCTGGCGCAGCGGGGCGTAGGCGGGCTCCAGGTAGAACTCGCGGGCGCCCAGCACCACCGCGCTGGTCTCGATCGACGGGCGCATCTTGCCGACCATGTTGCGGTCCGCGTCCACCGCGACGGTGATCGCGCGCAGGCCGATGCCGCCATGGGTCCGTGCGAACAGGTCGATCAGCTGCTGATGCGTGGACACCGCATCGATCGCGTCCAGCTCGGGCTTGATCGGCGCGAACCCGGCCTTGTCCAGCGCGGCCTCGTCCATGTAGGTGGCGTACCAGTCGCCGATCTTCTTCACCTCGCTGCCGGCGGCGGCGTTGGTGTCGGCCGCGGCGGCCTCCAGCAGCGCGCGGGTCTGCTGCAAGGCCTTGTCCTGCAGGGAGGCCAACCCGCCCACCTCCACCTTGTCGTCGGGGATCTCGGTGCGCTGGTTCCACTTGCCGTTGACGTAGGAATAGAAGTCGTCGCCCGGCTTGACGGCGGTGTCCATGTTCGCCAGGTCGACGCCCCAGGCGCCGTTTTCCGGCTTGGCTGGCGCCGGGTTGGCGGCGACGGGCGTCTCGGCCGCGTGCGAGGTGGCGGCGGGTTGCTGGCAGCCGGCGATCGCCAGCGTGAGGGCAAGTGCGAGGACCGAAATTTTCATGCGACTTCCGGGAGGCGACTAGCGCGATGCGTTGGGACGCGAGGGGCCGCGCGGCTCCGTGGACGGTCACTGCCGTCCGCCGCGTGCCTGGCCCCGGTGGGTTACTCGACGACGATGGCCCCGCTGGTGCCGGCGTCGCTGTTGCGCCACCTGTCCTGGCCCTTGAGGCGGCGGTCGCCCTGGATGGTGTAGGTGATGAAGCCGCTCTTGAACACGAGGGCGCCGTCGCTGCGCTTGGCCGCGACCGACTTGCCGTTCACCCAGACCCGCTCCTGCGGGTCGATGCGGATCGTCGACACGGTGCGACCATCCGTGGCCTTGGCGACCCACTGGCCGGCGTAGGGCGATTTCGCCGCGGCCACAGGCTTGGCGACCGGCTTGGGCGCCGTGCCGAAGCCCGCCTTGGCGTTCTCGGCCTTGGTCTTGTTGATGTCGCAGCCCTGCAGCTCCGAGGCCTGCGTGCAGCCGGAGCGCTCCAGCTTCTTGGCATAGGCGGGGTCGATCGCATGCGCGGCCAGCGGCAGCAGCAGGCCGACGATGATGGCGCCGAAGGTGGCGTGGGTCCTTGCGTTCATGACGTTGAACTCCATTCGATGACGTGGGAAGCGAAGCGCGCCATGGGACACCGGGCAGGCACCCGGGACACCCGGCGAGGCTGGCCTGGGCCAGCGACACGGACGTGGCTTCGTGATTCCCAGCATCGAGCGCGTGCAAGTGGCATGTCCATCGGCGGGAAGCCGATGCGGCGTCAGCGATTTACTGACATCGGCCACGGTGTCGCCTGCGCTTGGGCGCGGCGTCAACCAGTTCTTGTCGCGCGTTGAAATCAGACTGGAAAACCGCGGTTCTGAGCCTTCAAAATTTGACCAAGGTGTACCCCTACTACGCGGCTGCGCTCGATGGCCTGGGCGTCGCTTCCCTGCCCGAAAAAGAGTTTGCATCTCACATCGAGACGAGCGAACTAGTGCGGGTGCTCAGTCGTTGGTGTCCGCCGTTTCGCGGATACCACCTGCACTACCCGAGCTGGAGGCAGCCATCGCCAGCATTCCGGTTGGTGGTCGATGCGCTGCATGTTTTCGTCCGCTTTGGGTCTATTCTGTTGAAAAACTCGGTCCCGGAGCAGGGGCGTCACGTGACCAGGCAGCC
>DAIRVA010000028.1:0-26091 GCA_036803045.1 Lysobacter sp.
GGTGCAGGGCGCCGAGCCGCTGTTCTTCCTCGACTACTTCGCCACCGGCAAGCTGGACATCGATACCGCGGCGGCCGTGGTCGGCGGCATCGCCCAGGGCTGCACGGAATCCGGTTGTGCGCTGATCGGCGGCGAGACGGCCGAGATGCCCGACATGTACCCACCGGGTGAATACGATCTGGCCGGCTTCTGCGTGGCCGGCGTGGAAAAGAGCGAGATCCGCGATGGCGGGCGCGTGCGCGCGGGCGACGTGCTGATCGGCATCGCCTCCAGTGGCCCGCATTCCAACGGTTACTCGCTGATCCGCAAGATCCTGGCCCGCACCGACACGCCGATGGGCTACGACCTCGGCGGGCAGACGCTGGAAGACGCGTTGATGGCGCCGACTCGCCTGTACGTGAAACCGGTGCTGGCGCTGCTGCACGGCCCGCATGGCGCCGACATCCACGCAATGGCACACATCACCGGCGGTGGCATCACCGAAAACATCATCCGCGTCATCCCGGACGGGCTGGGGCTGGATATCGACGCCGCCAGCCTCCAGCTCCCCGCCGTGTTCCAGTGGCTGCAGAAGGAAGGCGCGGTGGCCGATGCCGAGATGTGGCGCACCTTCAACTGCGGCATCGGTTTCGTGTTCGTGGTGCCGGCCACTGCGGAAACGGCCGTGACGGCGGAGTTGGCGCGCATGGATCTGGCCCCACGTACCATCGGCCGCGTGGTCGAGGCCGGCGATGGCGAGCGGGTGCGCATTGGCTGAAGCCGCCTTGCCGCACCGCATCGCGGTGCTGGTTTCCGGTCGCGGCAGCAACCTGCAGGCGATCCTGGATGCCATCGCCACGGGTGAGCTGGAGGCCGAAATCGTCGGCGTGTTCTCCGACAAGCCCGGCTGTACCGCGCTGACCCGCGTCGATGAAACCCTGCGCTGGACGCGCGATGCCAGGGGCTACGCCGAGCGCGCCTGCTTCGATGCCGAGCTGGCCGATGCGGTCGCGGCGAGCCGGCCGGACTGGGTGGTGTGCGCCGGCTACATGCGCATCCTCGGCGATGGTTTCGCACGTCGCTTCGCCGACCGCCTGATCAACATCCACCCCTCGCTGCTGCCCAAGTATCCGGGGCTGCATACCCATCGCCGTGCATTGGAGGCGGGCGATGCCGAGCACGGCGCGAGCGTGCATTGGGTCACGTGCGACCTGGATGCCGGCGACGTCATCGCCCAGGCCCGCATCGCCATCCGGCCCGGCGAGGATGCGGCCGGCCTGGCCGCACGCCTGCTGCCGCTCGAGCATGCCCTGCTGCTGTCGGTCCTGCATCAGGCGGTTGGCGGCCGGTTGCCGCCCCCGACCTGAACGAATCGCCCGGTGCGCCTTCGTGGTCATGCCATGTTTACGCCGCAACGGCTAGATTGCGAAACCTGAATAGCCTTCCGGACAACACGGTTCCTTTCATGCGCCCGATGCACGCTGTCCCGCTGATCGCCGCCTGCATGTGGCTCGCGCCCGCGGGGCTGCGAGCGCAGCAGGTCGCACCGCTGGCGCCCATCGATCAGGTCGCGCCAGCAGCACTGGCCCCGTTCACGGGCACCTACCAGGTCTTCCGCGACGACAAGCCGCTCGGTCGGGCCACGATGCGCCTGGTCAACACCGCCGGCGCCCGCTGGCGCATCGACCTCGACATCCTCGGCACGCGCGGGCTGGCCGGAATCGCGGGCATCAACATCCAGCAGAGCACCGTGTTCGATGTCGTCGGCGGGCAGTACCGCCCGGTGACCCAGGCCACGGTGCGGCATGCGCTGTTCCGCACCCGCAAGACCACCGGCATCTACGACTGGGGCAAAGGCGCCGCACGCTGGACCGGCGACATCAAGGCCTCGCGGCGCGGCCGCGAGATCGCCTTGCAGCCCGGGGACATGAGCGGATTGCTGATCAACCTGGCGCTGGTCCGCGACGCCCGCCCCGGCGCGACGCTGCGCTACCGGTTCGTGGACGACGGCCGCATGCGGCCGCACGAATACGCCGCGTCGGCCGAAACCGAAGGCGTGCGCGTCGGCGACATCGACTACGAAGCGCGCCGCATCGACCGCGTCCAGTCGGGCAACGACCGTACCGTAGTATGGGTCGCGCGCGACGTGCCGCTGCCGGTGCGCATCCACATGAAGGACGGCGACGATCCGGCGCTGGACCTGATGCTGATCCAATACCAAGGAGCGACACCATGACGATCCGCAACCCCATCGCGCTGGCGATCGGCCTGTCCGTCGCGCTGGCCGCGACCCCGGCCCTTGCGGCCGACCTGCAGCCCTTCAAGGCCAGTTACCGCGCCAGCTACAACAACATGGCCGCCAACGCGACCATGTCGCTGGCGCCGGCCGGCAATGGCCGCTGGACCTATTCGATGAGCATGCAGAATGCGCTTGTTCAGCTCAATCGGACCGCCACCATCGATGCGGGTGGCGCGCAACTGCGTCCGCTGTCGAACAAGGAAACGATCAATCTCATCATCAAGCGCCGCGTCCGCCAGGGCACCTTCGACTGGTCCGCGCGCGAAGCCACCTGGAGCGGCGACGTCAAGGACGATCGCCGCGGCCCGATCAAGCTGCAGGCGGGCGACGTCGACGGCATGACGCTGAACCTCGCCATCGTGAGGGATGCGCTGGCCGGCAAGCCGATGCGCTACCGCCTGATCGAAAACGGCAAGGCCAAGACGATCGCCTTCGCCACCGCCGGCAAGGAAGCCGTCACCATCGACGGCAAGCCGATGCAGGCGACCAGGGTCAACGGCAAGGACGGCGACAGCCAGATGACGCTGTGGGTGGTCGATGGCATCCCGCTGCCGGTGCGCATCCAGCAGCGCGAGGACGACGGCGACACCATCGACCTGCGCATCAACGCGATGAACTGATCGCTTCCACTGCGGTGGCACGGCCGCGTTACGATGCCGGCCTGCCATCTGTTTGCCGGAGAACCCATGGATACGACCCGAGCGCGCGGCACCCATGCCGCGGACCGGCCTTTCGAGGCCATCGACATCGAGCGTCGCCCACCCGGCCCGCGCGACGTGCAGATCGACATCGCCTATTGCGGCATCTGCCATTCGGACCTGCACACCGCGCGCTCGGAATGGGCGGGCACGCGCTACCCCTGCGTGCCGGGCCACGAGATCGTCGGCAAGGTCAGTGCGGTGGGCAATGAGGTCAGTGGCTTCAAGGTCGGGGACACGGTCGGCGTCGGCTGCATGGTCGACAGCTGCAGGCACTGCGCGGCCTGCGAGGAGGGCCTCGAGCAATACTGCGAGAACGGCTTCACCGGCACCTACAACGGCGCGACCAAGGACGCACCCGGGCACACGCTGGGCGGCTATGCGCAGCGCATCGTGGTCGACCAGGACTTCGTGCTGCGGGTGAACCATCCCGAGTCGCAGCTGGCCGCCGTTGCGCCACTGCTGTGCGCCGGCATCACCACCTATTCGCCGCTGCGCCACTGGAAGGTCGGCCCCGACCAGAAAGTGGGCGTGGTCGGCATCGGCGGGCTGGGCCACATGGGCGTCAAGATCGCGCATGCGATGGGCGCGCATGTCGTCGCCTTCACCACCTCCGACAGCAAGCGCCAGGCTGCACTTGATCTGGGCGCGGATGAGGTGATCGTCTCGCGCAACCCAGAGGAGATGAAGGCGCATGCCGGCAGCTTCGACTTCATCCTCAATACCGTCGCCGCCAGCCACAACCTGGACGCTTACACCAGCCTGCTCAAGCGCGACGGCACGATGGTGCTGGTCGGCGTACCGGAGCATCCGCACCCCTCGCCCAACATCGGCGTGCTGATCTTCGGTCGCCGCTCGATCGCCGGCTCGCTGATCGGCGGGATCAGGGAGACGCAGGAGATGCTGGATTTCTGCGCGAAACACGGCATCGTCGCCGACATCGAGATGGTCGGCGCGGACGACATCGACAACGCCTACGAACGCATGTCGCGCAGCGACGTGAAGTACCGTTTCGTCATCGACACTGCGACGATGGGCTGAGGCCGCGAAGCGCGGGCGCGCGGCTCAGTCCGCCACCCGCGCGTCCCAGGCGCGGATCGCGGCGTCGACCGCGTCGATGCCCGTCTCCACCTCGGCGGCATCGGTTTCCTGCAGCGTGTCGCGCTCGCTGTGGATCACCTCCATCACCCTGGGCAAGCGCGTCGGCTTACCGGCGAACAAGTGCAGGATCGGGGCGATCTCGTCGCCACCCACCAAGGAGAACGACACCGCCGGCCAGCCCGCCTTCTGGAAGGCCAAGTGGTCGCTGGGCGGATATTTCTCGCCGCCGGACAGCTTGATGCCGCGCGCGCGGGCCGCCGCATCGGTCGTCGCGACCAGGGGATGCGACATATCCGGCGTCATCATCCACAGGGTGTCGCCCCAGCCGAACACGTCGAAGTTGATGTAGAGCGCGGGCTTCTCGGCGCCTTCCATGGCGACATGCGCGCTTGCGCCGAGCAGGCCCTTCTCCTCCTGATCCCAGAACGCGACCGCAACCCGATGGTGCGCCAGCGGCGCTTGCTTGAACCGGCGCGCCAGCGACAGCACCACGGCGCTGCCCGAGGCGTTGTCGATGACGCCATTGCCCACGTCCACCTTGTCGAAGTGGGCGCCCAGCATCAACAGCGGCAGACCGGATGCACCCGAGACGGGCGCGAGCAGGTTCCGACCGGGGCCCGCCTTGGAGGCGAAGGGCTCGTCGACCGGCTGCAGGCCGGCATCGACCAGATACTGGCGGATCGCCAGGCGGCGAGCGTCGTTGCCGGCCTCGGCGCTGATCATGGCGACATCATCCTGCCAGACGGAAGCTTCGGCCTGGCCCGTCGATGCCGCCGCCGATGGCGTTCGCGTGTTGCCGCCTGCGCAGGCCGTGATCGCCAGCGCCAGCGCGGCCACCGCAAGCCTGATCGTCATCCCATGTCGCATCGCCATCGCACACTCCTCTGTCGTGATCGATGGCTTGCAGTGTGTCAGACGCGATGCGGCGGGCTTGCGCCGCCGCCGGATTCAACCGATGCGGCGGATGCTCGCGCCCAGTCCGGACAGCTTTTCCTCGATGTTCTCGTAGCCGCGGTCGAGGTGGTAGATGCGGTCGATGACGGTCTCGCCATCGGCCACCAGCCCGGCGAGGATCAATGACGCCGACGCGCGCAGGTCGGTCGCCATCACCGGCGCGCCGGTCAGTCCGGCGACGCCGCGCACGATCGCGGTATGGCCGTCGACCTTGATGTCGGCGCCCAGGCGCTGCAGCTCCTGCACGTGCATGAAGCGGTTCTCGAAGATGGTCTCGCGGATCACGCCCGCGCCTTCGGCGATGCAGTTCATCGCCATGAACTGCGCCTGCATGTCGGTCGGGAAACCCGGATGCGGCGCGGTGTTGATGTCCACGGCGCGCGGACGGTTTCCGTGCATGTCGACGGTGATGCGGTCGCCCTCCACGATGACCTCGGCGCCGGCTTCGACCAGTTTCGCCAGTACCGCGTCCATCGAGCCCGCATGCGCGTGGCAGGCGGTGACGCGCCCGCCGGTCATCGCCGCCGCGACCAGGAAGGTGCCGGCCTCGATGCGGTCGGCCAGCACCGCGTGGCGCGCACCGTGCAGGCGCTCGACGCCCTGCACGTGGATGCGGCTGCTGCCGGCGCCCTCGATCTTCGCGCCCATCGCGACGAGGCAATCGGCCAGGTCGACGATCTCCGGCTCCATCGCGGCGTTCTCGAGCACGCTCTCGCCCTCGGCCAGGCAGGCGGCCATCAGCACGTTCTCGGTCGCGCCCACGCTGACCAGGTCGAAGGCGACCCGGCCGCCGCGCAGCCGGCCGGCCGTGCCGGCCTTGATGAAGCCGTGGTCGACGCTGACCTGGGCGCCCAATGCCTGCATGCCCCTGATGTGCTGGTCGACCGGGCGCGAGCCGATCGCGCAGCCACCGGGCAACGAGACCTCGGCATCGCCGTACCTGGCCAGCAGCGGGCCGAGCACCAGCACCGACGCGCGCATGGTGCGCACCAGCTCGTAGGGGGCGATGTGCGAGTTCACCGTGCGCGGATCGACCAGCACCACGCTTTCGCGCCCGCTGCCAAAGCGCGGAGTGTCGATTTCGACCGATGCCCCGAGCCCGGCCAGCACCTTGGCGGTGGTGGTGACGTCGTGCAGGTTGGGCACGTTGCTGATCTCCACCGGCTCGTCCGCGAGCAAGGTCGCGCAGAGGATCGGCAGGACCGCGTTCTTGGCGCCGGAAACCGGCACCTCGCCGTTGAGGACACCCCCTCCCTCGATGACGATCTTCTGCATCAGGCGCCCCCCCCCCTGGCGGCTTCTTCCGGGGTCAGCGTCTTCAGCGCCAACGCATGGATTTCGCCGCCCATGCGCTCGCCGAGCGTGGCGTAGACCAGGCGGTGGCGGGCCAGCGGCAACTTGCCCGCGAACGCCTCGCTGACCACGCGGGCCTCGAAATGCACGCCGTCGTCGCCCTGCACTTCCACCCGGGCGCCGGGCAGGCCCGCCTCGATCATCTGCTTGATGGTGCCGGGGTTCATCGCAGCTGCCTCCGAACGCGTCTAAAATGAACTGATTAGTCTAGCGAAAACCCGGCACCCCATGGATTCCGCCGCCACTGCCCAGACACTGCTCGCCACTGCGCGCCGCGTGTTCGATACCGAATCGGCCGCGCTCGATGCCGTGGTCGCGCGGCTGGACGGCGACTTCACCCGGGCCTGCGAGCTGATCCTCCAGACGCGGGGACGCGTGGTCTGCACCGGGATGGGCAAATCCGGGCACATCGCCCGCAAGATCGCGGCGACGCTGGCCTCGACCGGCACCCCCTCGTTCTACGTGCACCCGGGCGAGGCCGGCCACGGCGATCTCGGCATGATCACCGACGCGGACATCGTGCTGGCGCTGTCCAATTCGGGCGAAACCGACGAATTGATCACCCTGTTGCCGGTGCTGGCCCGCCAGGGCAACCAGCTGGTCGCGATCACCGGGCGCCCCGACTCCACCCTGGCACGCCAGGCCGATGCGCACATCGACGCCAGCGTCCCGGCCGAAGCCTGCCCGCTCGACCTGGCCCCGACCAGCAGCACCACCGCGGCGCTGGTGCTGGGCGATGCGCTGGCGGTCGCGCTGCTGGAGGCCCGCGGCTTCACCGCCGACGATTTCGCCCGTTCGCACCCGGCCGGTGCGCTCGGCCGGCGCCTGCTGCTGCATATCCGCGATGTCATGCACGCCGGCGACGAAGTCCCCCGCGTTCTCCACGATGCCACCTTGGGCGAAGCGCTGGTGGAAATGAGCCGCAAACGGCTGGGAATGACCGCCGTGGTGGACGATGCCGGCCGGCTGGCCGGCCTGTTCACCGACGGTGACCTGCGCCGCGCCCTCGACGCCGGGACCGACGTGCGCATGACGCCGATCGCCGAGGTCATGACGACCGCGCCCAAGACGATCGACGAGGACGCGCTGGCGGTCGAGGCCGCCCGCCTGATGGAGGCGCACAAGATCAATGCGCTGGTGGTGCTCGATGCCGATCGCCAGGTGGTCGGGGCGCTGAACGTTCACGACTTGTTGCGCGCGCGCGTGGTCTGATCGCATTCATGTCCATGACTGCGCCCGCCGACGTGATCGCCCGCGCTGCCCGGATCCGGTTGGCGTGCTTCGACGTGGACGGCACCCTGACCGACGGCCGCCTCCACTTCGACGACGAAGGCCGCGAATACAAGGCCTTCCACGCGCAGGACGGATTGGGACTGGCGCTGCTGCGCCGCCACGGCATCGAGGTCGCGCTGGTCACCGCGCGCAAGAGCCGGGTGACCGAGATCCGCGGTGCCGAACTGGGCCTGTCCGAAGTGCACACCGCCGCTCACGACAAACTCTCCACCGTGCGTGCGATGGCCGAACGGCTCGGCATTCCGATGGAAGACGTCGCCTTCGTCGGCGACGACATCGTGGACCTGCGCGTGTTCCCCCATGTCGGCCTGGCCATAGCGCCGGCCAACGCACACGCCTGGACCGCGCAGCGCGCGCACTGGGTCACCCCGCGAGCCGGCGGCGAAGGCGCGGCCCGCGATGCCTGCGACCTGCTGCTCGAGGCGCAGGACAAGGTATCGTCGATCCTGGCCGATGCCGGAGCCGCCCCATGAGCTGGCGCACCACCCTGACCCTGATCCTGCTCGGCGTGGCGATCGCCAGCGGCATCGCCATCCTCCGCCAACGCGACCGCCTGCGCCCCACCGGGCAGGCGGAGGCCAAACCGGATTACGTGCTGCACGATTTCGAGATCGTCACCCTGAAGAAGGACGGCACCGAGGGCTTCACCCTGCAAGCGCCCTTGCTGGCACGCACGCCCGAGAGCAAGGAGATAAACATCGACCAACCCACCTTCCTGTTTCCCGACAAGGAGGGTGGACGCTGGCGCTCGCGCTCGGCGACCGGATGGGTCAATGGCGAGGGCACTGAAGTGAGGCTGCGAGGCGATGTCCGCCTGGACGAAGCCACCGGCGCCAAGCCGATGCGGCTTCAGACCGAGGCGCTGAACGTCTACCCGGACGCCGACCGCGCCACCAGCGACCAGCTGGTCACCGTCACCCAGCCCGGCGCTACAATTCGCGGCCGCGGCCTGGAGGCCCAACTCGACACCCAGCGTGTCACCCTGAAATCCGAGGTTCAAGCCCGTTATGCGCAGTCCATCCAGTAAAGCCCTGCTCATCGCCGCCGCGCTGGTTGCTGCCAGCGGCGTGGCTTATGCACGCTCGTCGGACCGCAAACAGCCGATGGACATCCAGGCCGACTCGACCACCTACAACGCCAACAACGACGGCACCCCTACCGTCTTGACCGGCAACGTCGTCATCACCCAGGGCACGCTCAAGATCAATTCCGCCCGGGCGGACGTGTACCAGCGCAGCGGCGACATCACCCGCACCCTACTGACTGGCGCACCTGTCCGCATGTCCCAGCAAATGGACGATGGGACGCCGCTCAACATCGCCGCGTCGCGCGTGGATTACGACATGAAGACCGAGATCGTCACGCTCACCGGCAGCGTGGTCGTCACCCAGCCGCGCGGCGACCTGCGCGGCGAGCGCGTGGTCTACAACATGCGGACCGGCCAGGTGCAAAGCGGCGGCCAGGGCAACGGCCGCGTGCGCATGACCATCCAGCCGAAGGCGGGCAGCTGATGCTCGTCGCCGAAGGGCTGCGCAAGCGCTACAAGTCGCGCGAGGTCGTCCACGACTTCGGGCTGACGCTGGACGCCGGCGAAGTCGTCGGCCTGCTCGGCCCCAACGGCGCCGGCAAGACCACCTGCTTCTACATGATCGTCGGGCTGGTGCCGGCGGACGCCGGGCGCATCGTGCTGGACGGCCGCGACATCACCGATGAACCGATGTACGACCGTGCCCGGCTCGGCGTCGGCTATCTGCCGCAGGAACCCTCGGTGTTCCGCAAGCTCTCGGTGGCCGACAACATCATGCTCGTCCTCGAGCTGCGCAAGGACCTGGATCGCGCCGGCCGCCAGCGCGAACTGGCCAGCCTGATGGACGAGCTGCAGGTCACGCACGTCGCCGGCCAGATCGGCGCCAGCCTGTCGGGTGGCGAACGCCGCCGCGTCGAGATCGCGCGCGCGCTGGCCGCGAAACCACGCCTGATGCTGCTGGACGAACCCTTCGCCGGCGTCGATCCGATCTCGGTCGGCGAGATCCAGCGCATCATCACCCACCTCAAGAACCGCGGCATCGGCGTCCTGATCACCGACCACAATGTCCGCGAAACCCTCGGCATCTGCGACCGCGCCTACATCCTCAACGAGGGCCGCGTACTGGCCCAGGGCGCACCTGGTGCCCTGCTCGACAATCCGGACGTCCGTCGCGTCTATCTGGGCGAGGCATTCCGCCTCTGACCGCTGCCGTGGCGGCATGCCGCAAACCGCGCCCGTTCAACATCGCCTGGCGTGGGCAGATGGTTCGCTGCGCGCCATTCCCCGCCCCAACTGCGCCAGGCGCTCCCACTACCGGGCTTCACGGATCGATGCTCTGTCGCAACGGCCGTCCACCCGGAGCCTCCCGGTTTGCACGAATTAACCCGTCCTTCACCCCTCGCGCGACGATTTCGGCGATGCTGGGATTCACCCGATCACCCCCTCCGAGGAGACCGCCATGCAGTTAGACGTCCACGGCCAGCACATCGAAGTGACCGATGCCCTGCGCAGCTACAGCCAGGAAAAACTGGAACGTCTTGGCCGCCACTTCGAACACCCCATGGATGTGCGCCTGCAACTGGGCCTGGACAAGCCGAACCACCGTGCCGAGGGCAATGTGCGGGTCGCCGGCCACGATTACTACGCCGATGCCAGCGCGGAGACCATGTATGCCGCCATCGATCTGCTTGCCGACAAGCTCGACCGGCAGCTGATGAAGCACAAGGAAAAAATGGTCGCCCACGGCCGCGGCGAGAATCCGGTGCGGGACGGAAGCTTCGGCTGAGTGCGCGCCACGCCGGCCGCGTGTATGCTCGCGCGGCCCTAGCGAAACCGCTTGCAAAATGAGTCTTTCCGACATCCTGAGCCGAGACAGCGTCGCCATCGACGACGGTGCGTCCGATCCGCAGGACCTGCTGCGCCGGATGGCGCGACTGCTGTCGGGCGATGCCGGTCCGGAACGAGAGGCGGCCATCGGCGATGCGCTCCTGCAGCGCGAGCAGATGGGCAGCACCGGGATCGGGCACGGGATCGCCCTGCCCCACGGGCGCAGCGATGCATTCGATGGTCCGCGCGCGGCCCTGCTGCGGCTGCGCAGGCCGGTGGAGTTCGGGGCCAGCGACGACGAGCCGGTCGACATCGTGCTGGCGCTCGCGGTGCCGGCGCATTTCACCCACCAGCACCTGGCGCTGCTGGCCGAGATTGCCGAACGCCTGTCAGACGCCGACCTGCGCGCGTCGCTGCGCGCATGCGAGGACCCGGAGCGCCTGCGCGCGCTGGCGACCGGAGCCTGAGCGTGCCCGAAGTGAGCATCAGCGCGGCCGAATTGTTCGAACGCATGCAGGAGCGGCTCGACTTGCGGGCGCTCAATCCGGGCGGTGGCGCCGACCGCACACTGGTTCCCTCGGACACCAATGCGCGCCGGCCATCGCTGGCCGGCTACCTCAACATCATCTACCCGAACAAGGTGCAGATTCTCGGCAGCGAAGAGCTGGCCTGGCTGGACGGACTCGACGCGCGCGCGCGCTGGGAGGTGATCGAAAAGATCATGCAGACCCGTCCGCTGGCACTGGTGGTGAGCAAGGACCAGGCGGTCCCGGAGGACCTGCGCGCCGCCGCACTCGAATCCGGCACGCCGCTGTGGGTCTCGCCGCGCCGCGGCCACGAGCTGCTGAACCACCTGCAATACCATCTCGCGCGCCAGCTCGCGCCGCGCACGACCTTGCACGGCGTCTTCATGGAGATCTACTCCATCGGCGTGCTGATCACCGGCGATGCCGGCGCCGGCAAGAGCGAGCTGGCGCTCGAACTGATGAGCCGCGGGCACCGCCTCGTCGCCGACGACGCGCCGGAGTTCACCCAGATTGCGCCCGACGTGCTCGATGGCACCTGCCCGGAACTGCTGCAGGACATGCTGGAGGTTCGCGGCCTGGGCGTGCTCAACGTGCGCGACATGTTCGGCGACACCGCAGTCAAGCGGAACAAGTACCTGCGCCTGATCGTGCACCTGACCCAACCTCAGCTGGAGACACGGCCCGCCGGCATGGAACGCATCGCCGGCGATCTCGGCACCCGTCGCGTGCTGGATCTGGACGTGCCGATGATCATTTTGCCGGTGATGCCGGGCCGCAACCTGGCAGTCCTCACCGAAGCCGCCGCGCGGCTGCACATCCTGCGGGCGAAGGGCGTGGATCCGGCGGCTGCGTTCATGGCCAGGCATTCGCATTTCCTGGAGGCGTCGGCCGCGGACTCCGAGCCATGAGCGAACCGGTGGCTCCCGCGGCGTCGCCGTCGCTGGTCCTGGTGACCGGAATGTCCGGGGCGGGCAAGTCGATCGCGCTCAAGGCGCTCGAGGACTTCGATTACTACTGCATCGACAATCTGCCGGCCGACTTGCTGGATCCGGGCGTCCGCAGCCTCATGCGCGATGGCGACAGGATGCCTGCGCGGGTCGCGGTCTCGATCGACGTGCGCAACCGCGACGATCTGGCGCGGATGCCGGAACGGCTGGCCGTCCTGCGCCAGCGCGAGCTGGACCCGAAACTGCTGTTCATCGATGCCGGCGACGAAACGCTGCTGCTGCGCTATGCGGAAACGCGGCGACGGCATCCGCTCAGCCGTCACGGCCTGGCGCTGGCCGACGCGATCGCGAGCGAGCGCGAGGCACTGGCCCCGCTGCGCTCGTCCGCCGACATCGTCATCGACACCACCGCCCTGAATGTGCACCAGCTGCGGCGGCGGATCTCCGAGGCACTGGGCCTGCACGGCGCCAAGGCGCCTACCCTGCTGTTCCGCTCGTTCGCCTACCGGCGCGGCCTGCCGCCGGACGCGGACTTCGTCTTCGATGCCAGGATGCTGCCCAATCCGCACTGGCGCCACGAGCTGCGTCCGCTGTCGGGCCGCGACGCGCCCGTCCGCAACTACCTGGCGGAACAGCCCGAAGTCCAGCACTACCTGTCCCAGGTTTCCGGTTTCCTCGACAGCTGGCTGCCGAGCCTGCGCGAGGACACGCGCAGCTATGTCACCGTGGCATTCGGTTGCACCGGTGGCCGCCACCGCTCGGTGTTCCTCGCCGAGGCGATGGCGTCGCACGCTCGCGACCACGGCTGGCCGGACGCCGTCACCCACCATCGCGAGCTGGACTGACGCGCCCGATGCAGCACAAGCCACGCATGGCGCCGCGAGTTTCGCTATCTTGATCGCATCCTGCAGCGGTTCGACTCCATGAGCGTCGGCATCCTCCTCGTCACCCACAGCGGCATCGGTCCGGCCTTGCTGGCATCCGCGCAGCGCGTGTTGCCGCGCCTGCCGCTGAGGACCGAAGCCTTCGAGGTGCCGTTCGACGCCGATCTCGACGCCCTGCTGCCCGCCGCCAGCGGCGCGATGCGCCGGGTGGACGAAGGCGATGGCGTGCTGGTGCTGGTCGACATGTACGGTGCCAGCCCCAGCAACCTGGCCGCACGGCTGTCGCGCATCGGCACGCCGGTCAAGCGCGTCGCCGGCGCCAACCTGCCGATGCTGCTGCGGATCATGAACTACCCGGAGCAGTCGCTGCCGGAACTGCAATCGACCGCATCGGTCGGCGGCCGCAATGCCGTCCAGCTCGATGATCCGACCTGAGGCCGAACGATGATCGAACGCGAAATCGCCATCACCAACAAGCTCGGCCTTCATGCCCGCGCCAGCGCCAAGCTGGTGCAGACGATGTCGGGTTTCCGCAGTCGCTCCAAGCTGTGCGCCAGGGGACGCGAGGTGGATGCCAAGAGCATCATGGGCGTGATGATGCTGGCCGCCAGCCAAGGCAGCGTAGTCGTGATGAAGACAGACGGCGAGGACGAAGCCGAGGCGATGGCCGCCGCGATCGACCTGTTCGCACGCAAGTTCGACGAGGGCGACTGATGCGACGCGACCTGTCCGGGATCGGAGCGTCGCGCGGGGCCGCGCTGGGGCGCGCGCGCGTCCGGCTTCCGCACGCGCTCGAGGTCGAACAGGAGCACATCGAGGAGCACGAGGTCGAGGCCGAACTGGCACGCGTGCATCACGCCATCGACCAGGTCCGCGACGAGATGCACCGGCTGCGCGAGCGCCTGCATGGCGCACTCGCGCACGAGGTCGGCGAGTTCCTCGACCTGCACGCGCTGCTGCTGGACGATCCGGAACTGTTGCAGGGCCTGGACAGGTACATTCGCGTCAAGCGCTACACCGCCGACTATGCCCTGCGCCAGCAACGCGACCGCATCGCCAACGTGTTCCTGGGCATGGACGATGCCTACCTGCGCAGCCGCATCGACGACATCGACCAGGTGATCGGGCGCATCCACGCCGCGCTGCACCAGCGCGATGCGGAACTCCAGGGCATCGCCGGCGACATCCTGGTCACCGATGCCATCGCGCCGGCCGAGGTCGCGCAACTGCAGTCGCAAGGCGTGCTGGCCGTGGTCACCACCACCGGCAGCGCGCTTTCGCACAGCGCCATCCTGGCACGCAGCCTGCACCTGCCGCTGGTGGTCGGCGCGACGCTTGCGCTGCAATCGCTCAACGACGGCGACGTGATCGTGGTCGATGGCGGCAACGGCGTGGTCATCCGCGAGCCGGACGCCACGGACCTGGCCGCGCATCGCGGACGCGTGGAGGACTACAAGCGCGAACATCGCCAGCTCAAGCGGCTGCGCCGCGAGCCGACCCGCACGCTGGACGGCAACGACATCAAGCTGTGGGCGAACGCGGAGTCACGCGAGGACGTGGCCGAGGCGCATGCGCTCGGCGCCGCCGGCGTCGGCCTGTACCGCACCGAATTCCTGTTCCTCGGCACGCACAAACTGCCCGACGAAGAAAGCCAGTTCCGCGCCTATCGCGACCTGGTGCTGGGCCTGACCGGTCGCACCGCGACGATCCGCACGCTCGACCTCGGCGCCGACAAGGCCGACGACACCGGCCTCGCACTGCGCAACGAGGACAATCCTGCGCTGGGCCTGCGCGGCATCCGCCTGTCGATGTCGCGCCGCGGGATCTTCCGCACCCAGCTGCGCGCGATCCTGCGTGCCTCAGGCTACGGGCCGCTGCGCGTGCTGTTGCCGATGATCAGCGGCCGCGAGGAAATCCGCGCCGCGCGCGCGCTGATGGACGAGGTGGCCGACGAGCTGCGCGCCGAAGGCCTCGCCATCGCACCCCACGTCCCGCTCGGCACGATGATCGAAGTGCCCTCGGCGGCGATCGCGCTCACCACCTTCATCCGCGAGGTCGATTTCCTCTCCATCGGCACCAACGACCTCGTCCAGTACCTGCTGGCCGCCGATCGCAACAACGAATTCCTTGGCGATCTCTACTCGCCCCTGCATCCAGGCCTGCTGCGCCTGCTCCACGACGTGTTGCGCACCGGCAAGCGCCACGGCAAGCCGGTCGCGATCTGTGGCGAGATGGCCGGCGACGCGAGCTTCACCCCGCTGCTGCTGGCGCTGGGGCTGGAGGAATTCAGCCTGCACCCGGGCACGCTGCTGGAAGTGCGGCGCGCGATCCGGTCAGTCGAGCTGGACACATTGCGATCGCAGGCACGCACACTGCTGCGCGCCGGCGACCGCGCCGGCATCGAACGCTGGATGCGCGCCAACGCGCCCTGATCGCATGGGGTTCCAAGCGCGGCGCGCGCGCGCGATAATGCGCCCATCATGAACGCCTGATCCCCGTCGTGCCTGCAGGCGCGACATCCGCCCTGCAGTCGCGCCGCCGGCACGACCGCGCCACCGGAACCGTGCCATGGCCGAAGCCATCCGCCACGACAAGACCGTGCGCCAGCTGCGCCTGCTCTCGGACGCGCTCGACAGCGGGCGCCTCGGGCCCGTGCGCCGCATGGTCAACACGCTGTCGGCGGCGGAGATCGGCAATCTGCTCGAATCGCTGCCGCCGGCCAAGCGCAGCGTGGTCTGGGGCCTGGTCGATCCCGAGGACGACGGCGAGGTGCTGGTCCACGTCGGCGACGAGGTGCGCGAAAGCCTGATCGCGGAGATGGACCAGGACGAGCTGGTCGCGGCGGTCGAGGACCTCGACATCGACGACCTGGCGGATCTGGTCGAGGACCTGCCGGACACGGTGATCGAGGAAGTCCTGAAGTCGATGGACCGCGAGAACCGCGAGCGCCTGGAGCAGGTGCTGTCCTACGACGAGGACACCGCCGGCCGCCTGATGAACCCGGAAGTGGTGACGGTGCGCGCCGACACCAGCGTCGACGTGGTGCTGCGCTACCTGCGCCTGCGCGGCGAACTGCCCGACAACACCGATCATCTCTACGTCGTCAACAAGCGCCACCAGTTGATGGGCTGGGTCGCGCTGCAGGACCTCGTCACCCACGAGTCCGGCACGCCGGTGAACCAGTTGATCGACGACGAGCTGGAATCGATCCACGTCGATGATTCCAGCGAGGAGGTCGCGCGCCGCTTCTCCGACAACGACTGGGTCTCCGCGCCCGTGGTCGATGACGGCAACGTGCTGCTTGGCCGCATTACCATCGATGACGTGGTCGACATCATCCGCGACCAGGCCGAGCACCAGGCCCTGTCGGCCGCGGGTCTGGACGAAGACGAGGACCTGTTCTCGCCGGTCAGCCGTGCGTTCCGCCGCCGCCTGATCTGGCTGGGCGTGAACCTGCTCACCGCGTTCCTCGCCGCATCGGTGGTGGGCCGGTTCGAGGGCTCGATCCAGCAACTCACCGCGCTCGCCGTGCTGATGCCGATCATCGCCGGCATGGGCGGCAATGCTGGCACCCAGGTGCTGACGCTGATGGTGCGCGGCATCGCGCTGGGCCAGATCGCCTCCAGCAACATCCCGACGCTGGTGTGGAAGGAAGTGCGCGTGGCGGTCATCAACGGGCTGATCCTCGGCACCGTGCTGGGCCTGGTGGTGCTGGTGTGGTTCCGCAATCCCGCGTTGGCCGGCGTGATCGCGGTCGCGCTGACCGCCAACTTCAGCTTCGCCGCCCTCGGCGGCGTGCTGGTGCCGGTGACGCTCAAGCGCTTCGGCTTCGATCCAGCGCTGGCCGGCGGCGTCATCCTCACCACCATCACCGACACGCTCGGTTTCCTGACCTTCCTCGGCCTGGCCACGCTGATCCTGCTGCAGTGAATGCCAACGCGACCGCGCAGCTGCCCGGCATCGCCATCATCGGTGGCGGGCCTGCGGGATTGATGGCCGCGGAAACCGTGCGCGCCGCCGGCATCGAGGTCGATGTGTTCGATGCGATGGGCTCGGTCGGACGCAAGTTCCTGATCGCCGGCAAGGGCGGGCTCAATCTCACGCATTCCGAGGCGCGCCCGGCCTTCGACGCGCGCTACCGCGAACGCGTGCACGAGATCGGCGGATGGCTGGATGATTTCGATGCCGGGGCCTTGCGTGCGTGGGCATCCGGGTTCGGCATCGAGACCTACGTCGGCAGTTCGGGCCGAGTGTTCCCACGCGACCGCAAGGCCGCGCCATTGCTGCGCGGCTGGGTGCGCCGCCTGCGCGAATCCGGCGTGCGTTTCCACCTCCGGCACCGCTGGCACGGCTGGAACGACGATGGCGCGTTGTGCTTTGATACGCTCGATGGCCAATGCTCCGTCCACGCAGAAGCGACCGTGTTGGCGATGGGCGGCGGCAGCTGGCCGCAACTGGGCAGCGATGGCGGCTGGGTCGCACCGATGCAGCGCGCCGGCATCGACATCGCTCCGTTGCGACCTGCGAACTGCGGTTTCGACATCGGCTGGAGCGCGCATCTGTCCGAACGCTTTGCGGGCGCGCCGTTGAAACCGGTGATCGCGCGCTGGCGGGATGCGAACGGCATCGAGCACGCCCTGCAGGGCGAATGCGTGCTGACCGAAAGCGGCATCGAAGGCAGCGTGATCTATGCGGTTTCCGCCGATCTGCGCGATGCCATCGCCCGCGATGGCGAGGCGATGCTGTGGCTGGACCTTGCCCCGGGCCGCGACGCTGCGCGCCTGCACGAAGCCTTGGCCAGGCCACGCGGCAAGCGCAGCCTGGGCGATCATCTGCGCCGCCAAACCGGTTTGGATGCGGCGAAGGTCGCGCTGTTGTTCGAAGCCTTGGGCCGCGATGCCGGCAGCGACACCCGCTTGCTCGCTGCCACGATCAAGCGCCTGCCGCTCAAGCTGTTGCGTCCGCGTCCGATCGCGGAGGCGATCAGCACCGCCGGCGGCGTGCGCATCGAATCACTCGATGCGGCGCTGATGCTGCGCGCGATGCCCGGCGTGTTCTGCGCCGGCGAAATGCTGGATTGGGAAGCGCCGACCGGCGGCTACCTGTTGCAGGCCTGCTTCGCCAGCGGGCTGCGCGCGGGGCGGGGCGCGGCGAAGTGGCTGGAAGAAAACCGACAGGAAGGAATGGCGGGTCGCAAGCCCTGGATGCTTCAGGAGGAAATGGTGGGCCGTGATGGACTCGAACCATCGACCAATTGATTAAAAGTCAACTGCTCTACCAACTGAGCTAACGGCCCACGCGCGCCTGTGACGCCCCGGCCTTGCGCCGGGACGCGCATTCTACCCGATGTACCGCGTGCTGTCGGCGATGCCGGCCTCGATGAAACCCTGCGCGCGCAGGCGGCAGGCATCGCAATGGCCGCAGGCGCGGCCATCGGCATCGGCCTGGTAGCAGCTCACGGTCTGCGAGAAATCCACGCCCAGGCGCACGCCCTCGCGCACGATGCCGGCCTTGGTCATGCGCATCAGCGGTGCCTGCACGCGCAGCCCGCCCTCTTCCACCCCGGCCTTGGTGGCGAGGTTGGCCAGCCGCTCGAACGCTTCGATGAAGGCCGGGCGGCAATCGGGATAGCCGGAATAATCGACCGCATTGACGCCGCAGAAAATGTCCTTGGCACCGAGCACTTCCGCCCAGCCCAGCGCCACCGACAGCATGATGGTGTTGCGCGCCGGCACGTAGGTGCTTGGGATGTCGCCACCGCCGATCTCGTGGCCGTCGTCGTCGGTCGGCACCGCGATGTCATCGGTCAATGCAGAGCCGCCGATGCTGCGCAAGTCGACATCCACGGTCTTGTGCTGCGCGGCGCCGGTCATCCTCGCGACACGCTCGGCCGCCGCGAGTTCCGACAGGTGGCGCTGGCCGTAGGCCACCGACAACGCGAACACCTCGAAGCCCTGCGCGCGCGCGAGGGCGGCGACCACGGCCGAGTCCATGCCGCCCGACACCAGCACGACGGCGCGTTTGTTCACCTCGCTCATCGGCCTTGCTCCTCGCCCCAGAGCTGCTTGTGCAACTGCATCTGAAAGCGCACCGGCAGGCGGTCGGCGACGATCCAGTCCGCCAGTTCGCGCGGCGCGACCTCGGTGTAACTGGGCGAGAACAGTACCTCGCAGCGATCGGCCAGGCCGTGTTCGGCGAGGACGCCCTTCGCCCAGTCGTAATCCCCACGCGAGCAGATCACGAACTTCACCTGGTCTCGCGGAGTGAGCAGGGCCAGGTTTTCCCAGCGGTTGCGCGCGACTTCCAGCGAGCCGGGCGTCTTGATGTCGACGACGCGGCTGACCCGCGCATCGACCTCGCCGATGTCGATGGCGCCCGAAGTCTCCAGCGAGACATCGAAGCCGGCATCGCACAGCTTCGACAACAGCGCGATGCAGCGTTTCTGCGCCAGCGGCTCACCGCCGGTCACGCAGACGTGGCGCACGCCATGGCCGCGCACTTCATCGACGATGGCGTCGATGTCGCGCCACTCGCCGCCGTGGAAGGCGTAGGCGGTGTCGCAATAGCCGCAGCGCAGCGGACAGCCGGTCAGGCGCACGAACACGCTCGGCCAGCCGGCCGCGCGCGCCTCGCCCTGCAGCGAGCAGAAGATTTCGGTGATGCGCAGGCGATCCGCCGCGGGGGCGGATGCGTCGTCGGGAGGATTCATGCGGCGATTTTACCGCCTGCGGCCCTTGCTCAAGGCTGGGCGGCCGTCTTCAGGCGTTGCTGGGCGGCGCGGGCGGCATCACTGCCCGGGTATTGCTTGACCACGGCCTGCAGCGTGGCGCGGCCTTCGCCGGCCTGCTTCATCCCCAGCTGCGACAGCCCCAGCTTCAGCATGCCGCCCGGGGTCTTGTCGTGGCTGGGATACCGCTCGACCAACAGGCGGAACTGCTCCACGGCCAATGGATAGTTCTCGGTCACGTAGTAGCTTTCACCGAGCCAATACAGCGCGTTGGGAGCGTACAGGCCATTCGGATGATGGGCGAGGAAGTCGGCGAACATCCGCGCCGAATCCACGTACTGGCCGGCCTTCAACGCGCCGAGGGCGGTGTCGTAGGCGGCCTTCTCCTCGGCGGTGGCGGGTGTCGGTTTGGCCGGCATGCCGGGTTCCGTCGCCGCCGCGCCGGACTCGGCCGGTGCAACGACCAGCTCTGGCGCGGGCGGCTGGCTGGCCGCTTCCAGCCGCTGCAGGCGGGCGTCCAGGTCGAGGTAGCGGGTGCGCCCCGAACGGGCGCCCTCGTCGTCCTGATGCTGCATTTCCTCGATCTGTGCGCGCAGCGTGCGGATCTCCGCGCGCATGTCATCCATCTGCCTCAGCAGGTCCAGCATCGGGGAAGGCGCGTTGGCCTGCTGCTCCAGCGCGGCGACGCGGTCGGCCAGGCTCTGTCGCCGCTGCCCCAAGGCATCCGGCGCCAGCAGCACGAACAGCGCCAGCGCCGGGATCAGCATACGTGGATGCACCTTCACGACGGGCGCCTCAGGGCACCGTGTAGTTCAGGTCGACGCGGCGGTTCTGCGACCAGCACGCCTCGTTCGATTCGCGGCATTCCGGGCGTTCCTCGCCATAGCTCACCACGATCACCTGGCTGGCCGAGGCGCCCTGGGCTTGCAGTGCCTGTGCGACCGCGTTGCCACGGCGCTCGCCGAGACCGAGGTTGTATTCCTGGCTGCCGCGCTCGTCGGTATGCCCTTCCAGCGTGAGCCGGGCCATCGGACGGTCGCGCAGGTACTTGGCGTGGCAGAGGATCGCGTTCTGGGCTTCCGACTTGACGTTGTCCCGGTCCAGGTCGAAGTAGAAGGCGCGGATGCGCAGGCAGGCGTCGCGATCGAGATCGGCCTGGGTATAGGCGCCCGGCTTGGGCGTGTAAGGCGCGGTCGTGGCCTCGCCGGTCGAAGGCGCGGTCGGCGCAGCCGGCGTGGCAGGCGGCGGCGTTTCCTTCACTTTCTTGGAACAGGCCGCCATCCCGACGCAGGCCATGGCGACGAAGAGGAGTCGGGGAATCGGGTGCATGGTGTTCTCCTTGGCGATGTCGATCGGGATCAGGGTGTTTCGCTCAGCGTACAGGGCGATACGGCGACCAGGCCGGGTCGCGGACGTCCGCGCCGGCGGCGGGCAGGCGCTCGCGCACGCGGCCGTCTGCGGAAATGACATAGAGCGCGCCGCGGGATCCGTCCCGGCCGGCATACACCAGCATGCTGCCGTTCGGCGCAAAGGCCGGGGATTCGTCCAGCGATCCGGGCGAGAGCGGGCTCCAACGCGCGCTCCCCAATGAAGTGTCCATCAGCGCGATGCGGTAGCTGTTGCCACTGCCCTGCACCACGGCAGTCTTCTTGCTGTCGGGGGACAGCGCCGGGTCGGCGTTGTAGCCACCCTCGAAGGTGACCCGCGTGGCTGCGCCGCCGCTGGCCGAGGCACGATAGACCTGCGGGCGGCCGCCGCGGTCGGAGGTGAAATAGAGGTAGGCGCCGTCGGCGCTCCAGGCCGGTGCGGTGTCGATGCCGGACTGCCGCGTGACCTGGGTCAGGCCCCGGCTGCCGAGGTCCATCACGTAGATCTCGGGATCGCCGCTGCGCGAAAGCGTCATCGCCAGCCGGCGGCCATCAGGCGAGAACGCCGGCGCGCTGTTGATGCCGGGAAACGAGGTGACGCGCTCCCGCGCGCCGCTGGCGAGGTCCTGCACGTAGATCGCCGAATTCCCGCTCTCGAAGCTCACGTAGGCCAGGCTGCGTCCATCCGGGCTCCAGGCTGGCGACATCAGCGGCGCGCCGTAGCTGGCCACGCTGCGCGCGCCGTGGCCGTCCGCATCGGACACCATGATGCTGTAGCGCGATGCCTTGCCGACGCCCTCCACGGTCACGTAGGCCAGCCGCGTCCAGAACGCGCCGCGGGTCCCGGTGATCTTCTCGTAGACGTCGTCGGCAATCTGGTGGGCGATGTCGCGCAGGGCGCTGCCCGGACCGCTCTTGACCTGCCCGAGCACGCGCTGCTGGCCGGCCACGTCGAACAGTTCGTACTGCACGGCAAGATCGCCGACGACCCGTCCGACCAGCAGCCAGTCCTGGCCGAGGGTGCGCCAGAAGGGGAAATTCACCTCGCTGGTCTCGGTCGGACGTTCCACCATGTCCGCATCCGCCAGCGGCCTGAATTGACCGGAGCGGGCCAGGTCGGCCCGGATGATCGAGGCGATCTCGACGCCGGCATCGCCGCCGAAAGGGACCACGGCAATTGGCGTGGCGGCGTCGCGCCCACCGACGAGATCGACCTCCGCCTGTTGTGCGCGGGCCAGACCGGCGAAGGCGATCAGGGCGAGGGATAGCAGGAAGCGTTTCAGGTAAGCGGTGGCCATGCGGTCGTGAAGGACGATTCCGGTTCCCGGAAGATTAACGCGGCCCGGGGGGCAGGCTGAACATCGGGTTCAGGCTGTCGTCATGATGCCCGAAGAGAGGCATTCATCAGCGTGAAGGGTAGAAATTCACCACGAAGTCCCGCACCGGCAGGCGATTATCCGCATCCAGCGGCAGCGGGCTGGCCTTCTTCACTGCGGCCTCGACCGTACGCCGGTTGGCCTCGCTATAGGGACAATTCGGCTGCACTTCGGCAGACAGCACCTCGCCATCGGGCAACAGCTTGATCCGGATCGGGCATCTCAGGCCCCGCGGGATATCGTCCGGACGCCGCCACTGGCGTTCGATCTCGCCCACCACCAATCCCAGCCATTCGGCGGTGCTGTCCTTGCCCTGCCCGGCGCCGCTGCCCGGGCCGGGATTGGATGCAGCCGCGCCCCGGGCCTGTGCATCCGCCAGTTGCTGGGCACGTTGCGCAGCCAGGGAAGCAGCCCGTTTGCGCTTGGCCTCCGCCTCGGCTTTGGCCTTGGCGTCCGCTTCCTGCTGCTCGGCCAGGCGCTTTTTCTCTTCCGCCGCCAGCTGCTGTTGCTTCTGCAGCTCGGCCTGCCGTTCCTTGCGCTGCTTTTCCTGCTCGCGCTCGCGGGTTTCGCGGGCCTGCGCGTCAGGGCGCGCCTCGTCCCGGTCGCGTGTATCGGGGCGGTCTTCCTGTGCCGGCGGAGCAGGCTGTAACGGCTCGGCTGCATCCTGCGGCTCGGCGGGCTCCTGCATGGGTTGCGGCGGCTGGGGCTCCACCGTTTCCTCGGGCACTTCAGGCACGGCAGGCTCGGAATCGACCGGGACGGCCGGTGCCGACCGGACGCGATCGGCCAATGCCGCCTGCATCCGCGCAGACAGTTGACCGGCATCGACCATCTCGGCCTCGACCGCCGGTCCGCCACCCACCGGTTCGGCCGCGCGGCGCGTCCATTCCAGGCCCGCCAACGCCAATCCGAAGATCAGCAGGTGCAGCAACAGGGCCAAGGCCAGCGATTGCGCATTGTCGCTGCGGGTCTCCTTCATCCGGACGCGCCTCCCCGGGCGCGCCTGCGGGCGCGCGCAACGGTCATCGCACCGGGGTGCTCATCAGTCCGGCACGGGCCACGCCGGCATCGGTCTGCAGCGCGCTGAGCACGTCGTAGACGGTCTGGTAGGGCGCATTGGCGTCGCCGGCCACGTACACCGGCACGTCGGGACGATTGCGCACGAAGGCACCGACCTTGGCCACCATTTCCGCACGCGTCACTTCGCGGTTGGGATCGCCCTGCAGGGTGAGAAACAGGCGGCCGCCGCGATCCACGCTGACGATCACCGGGTCTTTCCTGTCCTGGATCGATTTCGCCGTGGATTGCGGCAAGTCGATGTCGACACCGAGGTTCAACAGCGGCGCGGTCACCATGAAGATGATCAGCAGCACCAGCATCACGTCGATGTAGGGCACGACGTTGATCTCGGCCTTGAGCTTGCGCTTCCTGTGGCGGCGGATGGCCATCGTCGTCGCCTCAGTCGGCCTGCGCCTGGCGCTGCAGGATCGAGGAGAACTCCTCCGAGAACGCGTCGTACTTCACCGCGACCCGCTCGACCTTGGTGGCGTAGCGGTTGTAGGCCCAGACCGCCGGGATCGCCGCGAACAGGCCCATCGCGGTGGCGATCAACGCCTCGGAGATGCCCGGCGCGACGGTGGCGATGGTCGCTTCCTTGACGTTGGCCAGGCCCTGGAACGAAATCATGATGCCCCACACCGTGCCGAACAGGCCGACGTAAGGGCTGATCGAGCCGACATTGGCGAGGAACTCCAGGTTCTGTTCCAGCCCGTCGATTTCGCGCGAGGCGGTGGCACGCATCGCGCGCTGCGCGGCCTCCAGTTGCAGTCGCCCGTCCTCGGCGGCGCGGCGGTTGCGCGACTTGTGGAACTCGCGGAAGCCGGCCTCGAAGATCGCTTCCATGCCGCCATCCTGATGGCGGCTGGCGGCGTCGTAGAGCTTGGACAACTCCGTGCCGGACCAGAAACGCTCCTCGAAACCGTCGGCTTCGCGCAGGGCGCGGTCGAGGACCTTCTTCTTGCGGATGATGATGACCCACGAGGCGATCGAGGCCAGCAGCAGCAACGCCATCACGATCTGCACCGGCAGCGAGGCGTGCAGGACCAGTTGCAGCAGGTTGATGTCGCCGGCGGCCGCATGCGGCACCGCGGATGCGGCGGCGAGCGCGGGTTCGAGCGCCTGGGTGGTGACTTGCAGCGCGACGTTCGGGGACGGCATCCAGTGTTCCTTCAGGGGGATTCGGGGTTCAGCCGCGCCAGCACGGCCTCGGGGATCGGCACCGGGCGGAAACGGTCGGCCGACACGGCGGCGACGCGCACCTGCGCACCGACCAGCAGTTCACCGTCGCGGCGCACTTCCTGTGCGATCACCAGGCTGGCACCGCGGCATTGTGCAAGACGCACGCTGACTGAAAGCCCATCATCGAGCCGGGCCGGCAGGCGGAAGTCGACGGCCATCGAACGCACGACGAAACACAGGTTGGCCTCGCGCAGCGCCTCCTGGCCAAAACCCAGCGCGCGCATCCACTCACTGCGGGCACGCTCCATGAAGGCCAGGTATTGCGCGTGGTAGACCACGCCGCCGGCATCGGTGTCTTCCCAATAGACGCGGACGGGATGCTGGAAATTGGCGGCTTCGCTCATCACCTCGCCTCGCTCACTTGCCCCCGGGCTGGTAGCGCATGCCCACCGAGGCCGGCGCGGTCGCCACGAAACCGCATTGCGCGTACAGGCGTTGCGCCTCGCCATCGGCCAACAGGCTGACGTAACCGGATTCGGGCACGTTGGCGCACAGCCAATCGGTGATCGCCGCCATGATCCGCTTGCCGAGGCCCTGACCCTGATACGCGGGCAGCACGGCGATGTCGACCACCTGGAAGAACAGCCCGCCGTCGCCGATGACGCGCCCCATGCCGACCACGTTCGCGCCATCGAACACCTGCACGGCGTACAGGCTGTTGGGCAGGCCGATGGCCGCGGCATCCGTGGTCTTCTCGCTCAGGCCCGCTTCCCGGCGCAGATGGCGATAAGTATCGATATCGGGCGTACTGGCGTGCAGGGTGAGGCTCAAGGCAGAGACTCCTCGCCGAACAGGCCGGCATCGCGTGTCTTCGGCTTGAAGCCCATGTGGCGATACGCCTTGTGGGTGGCCATGCGTCCGCGCGCGCTGCGCACGAGGAAGCCCTGCTGGATCAGGTAGGGCTCGATCACGTCCTCCAGCGTGCCGCGCTCTTCCGAGAGCGCCGCCGCGAGCGACTCCACGCCGACCGGGCCGCCGTCGAAGTTCTCGATGATGAGATGCAGCAGGCGTCGGTCAAGGTCATCAAACCCTTCCGGGTCCACCTTCAGCATCTGCATCGCGGCCGAGGCGACATCGCCATCGATCATGCCGTTCGCGCGCACCTGCGCGTAATCGCGCACGCGGCGCAGCAAGCGGTTGGCGATGCGGGGCGTGCCGCGCGCACGACGCGCGATCTCCGCCGCACCTTCGTCCAGGCACTGGATGCCGAGGATCTGCGCCGAGCGCCGCACGATGTGGGCGAGTTCCTCCGCACTGTAGAACTCCAGCCGCTGCACGATGCCGAAGCGATCGCGCAGCGGCGCGGTCAGCAGGCCCGCGCGCGTGGTCGCCCCGACCAGGGTGAAGGGCGGCAGGTCCAGCTTGATCGAGCGCGCGGCCGGGCCCTCGCCGATCATGATGTCGATCTGGAAATCCTCCATCGCCGGGTACAGC